>JAFVEE010000039.1 GCA_017478085.1 Prevotella sp.
ATTCCTTCATCCAGCGCGACACCATCACTGTGGTCAAAGAGGTCGAAAAACCTCCCAGCCGATGGCAGCAGACAAAGATGCACCTGGGCAGTACCTTGATTTGGATGCTGCTGGCATCTGCTGCTTTTTTTGTCATACGCACAATTATATATAGGTACAAGAGGGGCTAAAACTTCGGTTTTGGCCCCCAATTTGTTAAAAATGCAACTCTGCAACAAAAAAGTTGCAAAATTGTTTGGCGGTTTGCAACTTATTTGTTACCTTTGCATCGTCCAATAAGGACAAAAGAGTTCTAATACTTATTTTATGAGTCACAATGACTTCGTTAAGCGTCTTCTTTCTGCGGGATGCAGATTGCTAAGACACGGGCGGGATCACGACATCTGGTACAGCCCCGTCACGGGCAAAACAAGACCTGTGCCCCGTCATGGTTCGAAGGAAGTCCGCACAGGACTTCTGAAATCTCTTGAAAAGGAATTGCTCGGGCTTTAGGCCCGGGCAACCTTTCGGGAGAATGTGACTAAGGAAATGGTGGCAGAACTCTTTACTTAGGGTATAAAGTAGATACGGCATATATGACAAAGAAAAGGCTATTGGCAATTGTGGAGCGCGGAAGGGGAAAGGGAAATTTCACCTGCTTCACGCCCGAGACGGTAGAGAACTGCGGCTTCGGAGGTGGAGGCTCGTCGGCCCGTGCGGTGATGGAAGACACCTATTTGTCGCTGCAGGAGATGAAGGAGATGAAGGCCGAAGAGGGTATCGTGCTGCCCGACATAGAGTTTGACTTCCGCTTCGACGTGGGGGCCTTCTTCGACTACTATCCCATCGACGTCACCGCCTTCGCCAAGTACATCGGCATGAACGCCTCAGTGCTGCGCCAGTACGTTACCGGCCTGCGCGAGCCGAAAGAGGACACAATCAAAAGAATCCGCGAAGGAATAGATAAACTTTCAAGAGACCTGGGCATGAACCTGATGGTTGAAAAGCCACCCGTGTCTTACGTCTGACGAAAGATTGTACTTATAAAATAATGAACTCTTGAATCCCCCCTGTGCGGGAGCATCGGGGGATTTTAAAAAAGAAACCAAAAAAGTACAAGATATGATGATACCGATTGATCCGATAATGGCAGCAGTAGTAGTGATAGGTGTTTTCATCTATTTCGCTCTGAAGGGGAATCCCTCTAAGAAAGAGGATAAGTCTATCTATGACATCTACCGGGAGATAGGCGAGAATTCTTCAGAAAACAAGCGGTACCAGAGATGGCTGGACGAGCATAAGTAGATATATCGTATTTTTACTATACGGGAACGGGTGTTAACTTTGCAGAAAAAGTTAGCACCCGTTTCTATTATGGCTACAACAGAGAAGTATACAACCGTCATCGAACTTAACAGTGAGCAGGCGAAGCGCAATCTGGATGAATTGCGCCGGAAAGTGGAGTCGTGGAAAAGCGACCTGGCAGAGGCAAAGGAGAAAAAGATGGGCAAGAGTTTCGTTGCTTCCATCAGGTAGGAACTACGCGAGGCTGAGAATGAACTGAAGAAATATGCTACTGAGGTGGCTCGTACAATCGACACGATGAATGACCTTCAATCCGCATCGGTTGACCGCATAGAGGAAGCCCAGAAAAGTCTCAAACGACTGGCTTCTGAAGTTCCTCATGACAGCCCATTCTACCAGCAGTTGAACGAGCAGCTGGATATGGTCACTCAGGAACTGGAGAATATCAAGGCTACCAAGGCCTTTGAGCACCTGCAACTGGAGGCAGAAGGTGCCACCAAGACGTTTGAGCAGACACGCGCAGAAGCGGAGTTCGTGAAGCAGACCGTAGAGAACATCGATACTGCCTCGCTGAAGCAGTTGAAACTTGCCGAGCAGACCGCCAAGGGGATAAAGGAAACTGCCGGGCAAGGCACGTTGGAGTATAATGGTGCTGCAACAAGTCTTGACAAGATCCGTGAGAAACTGTCTGAGATTGATGCCCAGGAGCGGAAAGTGGTGACAACTGCAGCACAGTACAACCAGACTATGAAGGCCATTCACAAAGACGAAAAGGTGGTGGCCGATGAAATGGAACTTATCGACAGGACGCTGAAGAACCTCAGTACTGCCAGCGTCCGCGATCTTGAATTTTCCATCAAGGCCCTCAAAGAGCAGATTCAAGACACAGAACGATCAGGGGACAGCGTCGAGCAGCTGACGGAGAAACTGAAACTGCTGAATGCCGAGCTGAAGAAGGTGCAGGACATGCAGAAGCCGGACAAGAATAAAGAGAATGTTTTCGCCCGTGGCATGAACTTCCTTAACAAGAACTGGGGAGCCATCACACAGACGCTGGCCGCATATTCCGGATTGCGTGACGTGGTGAAGGGCAGCGTGGAAGCCTTCGCCGAGATGGACCAGGAGATGAACAACGTGCGCAAGTACACGGGGCAAAGCATCGAGGAGGTGCAGCGCATGAACGAGACGTTCAAGCGGATGGACACCCGCACACCACGTGAGCAGCTGAACCAACTGGCAGGCAGCGCCGGGCGTCTGGGCATTACATCTACTTCTGCAGTACTGGAGTTTGTCGATGCTGCCGATAAAATCAATGTTGCCCTGGGCGATGACCTGGGCCAAGGTGCCGT
Source organism: Prevotella sp. (assembly GCA_017478085.1). Taxonomy (GTDB): domain Bacteria; phylum Bacteroidota; class Bacteroidia; order Bacteroidales; family Bacteroidaceae; genus Prevotella. The sequence goes on from JAFVEE010000039.1 coordinate 2,634, forward strand.
CGACCAGATCGGTAAACTGGCTATGGCCTTCGGTGAGGATGAGACGAAAGGACTGCGGGGGGCCATGCTTGCCACAGGTTCTGCCGTGAACGAGCTGGCACAGAACTCAGCGGCCCAGGCAGGCTACCTGGTTGACTTTGCCGCCCGTCTCTCTGGCATAGGCATTCAGGCCGGTCTTACCCAGTCGCAGATCCTTGGCCTCGGTGCTGCCATGGACGAGAACATGCAGCGCGACGAGATGGCTGCCACCGCCCTCTCGCAGATCATCACGAAGATGACCACCGACTCGGAAACTTTCGCCCGCATAGCAGGGAAGAACGTGGAGGAGTTTGCCAACCTGGTACGCACCGACATGAATTCTGCCTTGATGCAGTTCTTCGAGTCGATGAACAAGAAAGGAGGCTTTACTGAGTTGGCACCTCTCTTTGAGGAGATGGGGCTTGATGGTCAGCGTGCCATCGGTGTGCTCTCCACCCTGTCGAGCAAGATAGATGATGTTCGCCGACATCAGGAACTGGCGACAGAGGCCTATGAAAAAGGCACAAGCGTCATCGACGAGTTCAACGTGCAGAATGACACGTACCAGGCAAAGCTGGAGAAAGCACGCAAGACCTTCTTTGATCTTCGTGTTGAACTGGGTGAGAAATTGCTGCCTCTGGCAAGTGCCTCCATCAGCACTACGAGTATGGTTGTCAGGTTACTGAATACAGTCATCACTTTTACTGCTGGCTATCAGAAAACGCTGATGACACTGGCAGCAGCAGTCATAGCTCTGACGATCGCCGAGAACAAGCGGCTGATTGTCATGAGATATACGGCATTCGTCAATAATGTGCTCATCAAGGGCACTAAGCAGCTGTTCCTCCTGCTGAGTCGCCATCCCTATGCAATGGTTGCTACTGCAATCGCTACTGTAGTAGCACTAATGGCAGACCTTGCGTCGAAAAACAAGCTCGTTTCTGTCGAAACTGCCGCGCTCAACAGAATCAGGAAGGATGCTGCCTCGCGTATGGGCGAGGAACAGGCAAAGCTCGACATCCTGATACAGACGGCCAGAAGTGAGTTCTCCAGCCTGGAAAACCGCAGGAATGCCATTGAGGAACTGAACAAAGTCATACCTGGCTATAATGGCCTGCTTGATGAGACAACTGGCAAATACCGTGAGAACAAAGCGGCCCTCGATGACTACCTGAAATCGCTGACGCGGAAGTATGAAATAGAGGGTGCCAAAGAGTTGCTGGCAGAAATCGGCAAGGAAGTGGCAGAAGCCAGTGTGGCTATTGCTGACGCACAGAGACAGTTGCCCGACGCTCTCGCCGAAGAGGGTGAACTGGCTATGCAGACAGGTGGCGTATACGGCAATACCAGAGCTAATAATCTGCGTGTCGAGCTGGATGCACAGAACAGAGTGCTGGAGGATGCCGGAAAGAAACGCCAGGCCATCTATGATGCCTACCCCGAGCTGTTGGGCGTTGATGACCAACAGGCTGCGTTTACAATCTACATCCCTAAGGAGGATCCTTCTTATCAGCAGCAGAATAATACTCAGAATAATGACACCAGGAAGTTCTGGGAGCAGCAATTAGAAGAGCGTAGGGAGAAACTCGAAGGGCTTCGCGCTGATGCCAATGCCACCGCTGCAGCCATCGAAGAAGCGGCTAAAAAGGTGAAGGAGGCCGAGGATAAGATGGAAATCTTCACCGGTGCCAAGGCTGGGGCAAAACAAGAGCGGGCAGAGGATAAGGCCCGCCGGGAGCGGGAACGCAAGGCCGACGATGCGGCAAAGGCCGAGACTGAGCAGCAGCTGGCAGAACTGACCCACCGCTATGCAATGGGGCAGATCCTGTACTGTGACTATGTGGATGAGCAGGAGCGCATCCAGTTGGAGGGCATCGAGCGCCGTATGCTGATATATCGCACCGAGAGCCTGGAGTACCAGAAACTGAACCGCCAGCGCGAGGAGCTCCTCCTGAATGGTTCGGAGGAGTCGCAGAAGCTGTCGCTTGCCCAGATGAAGCAGGGCCATGAGCAGCGTAAAGCCGCCCTCGAAGAGCAGGCCTGGCGCGAGAATATGACGGAGCAGCGGAAAAACGAAATGGTGTTCCGGGAGGATATGCGCTTCCTTGACGAGCAGCGCATCCTCTACCGCCAGGGAACGCTGGAGCGCATCAACCTGGAGAGGGAGATCGAGGAACGCCAGCAGCAGCACAGCTTACAGCAGGAACAATACTATCAGCAGCAGCTGGAGCAGGTTCGTGAGCAATATTTAGGACTGAGTAATACACGCCAAATGCAAATTGCTATGCAAGGCCTTGACGAACTACACAAAAGAGGTCTATTGAAAGAGAAAGAGTACCAGATAGCAAAAGCTGCGATACAGGCACAATATACTGGTTATCAAACTCAATCGGAACGCGCACAGCAGACGGGTGCAAACATGTTGACCGTTGCCAGCGATGCGGCCAAGAAACAACTTGACGGAAAGCTGGGAAGTAACACACCTTTCCTTGGCGACATCATGCTGTATCAGACAACGATGGAAAAGTTGAAGGAAATGTATGGTAACGATAAAGAGAACCACGACGCTTATCTCGCCGCCAAACGACAGGCTACAGGAAACTTTTGTAATGATCTTGCGCAGAAGATGCAGACTGCATACAACACCGTAAACCAAGTAATGTCTGCTGCCAGCAGTTATTTCTCTGCCCAACAGGAGTACGAGACTGCCCAGGTACAGAAGAAATACGAGAAGCAGATTGAGGCAGCAGGAAATAATCAGCAGAAGGTGAAAAAGCTGCAGGAGAAACAGCAGAAAGAGGAAGCCGCCATCAAGACGAAATATGCCAAGCGGGCCGCTGCCATCCAATACGCACAGGCCGTGGCACAGACGGCCATCAGTGCCATCAATGCCTATTCGTCGGCTGCTGCCATCCCCGTCACTGGTCATATCCTCGCACCCATAGCCGCTGCCATGGCCATTGCAGCGGGTATGATTCAGATTGCAACGATAAGGAAGCAGCAGCAGGTGCAGGCCGCAGGATATTATAAGGGCGGCTTCACCGGCGGCACACGCTACCGCAAGGAGGCGGGTGTGGTGCACGAGGGCGAGTTCGTGGCCAGCCACCAGGCGGTGCAGAACCCTGCCGTCCTGCCTTTCCTGCAGTTCCTCGACCAGGCACAGCGCAACAATACCGTGGGCTCACTCACCCCCGATGACGTGAGCCGTTCCATCGCCGCTCCCGCTGCCGCCTATGCCCCCGCGGTGCCCGTCCCCTTGGTAGCTGCGCCCGCTATGCCTGCCGCGTCCCCTGCGGCAGCCACAGCTCTTGCCGACCCTGCCCAGCACCGATGCAGGCATCACCCTGAGCGGCTATCCCGCCACACGCAAGGTGATAGGCCGTGAGAACTACTGCATCTTCGTGCCCACCGTTGACAGTTCTGGGCAGCAGGTCGTCAACGACCTCCTCGTCAACAGCGATTCTGGGAACATCGTCTACGGCCTGCGCCGCCCTGCGCCCCAGCCGTCGCTGCTGCGCACCGTCGCCCTGGCATGGCAGCTGCTGGGCTACCAGGTGGTGCGCAACGACTACCTGCGCGAGCCGTGGAGTCGGCTCTACATTGCCAATGCCACCGTTCCTTCCACACCAGACGATGACGTGGCACGATGCCTGCCACACTGGACCGTGCGCACCCTGCTCGAGCAGTTCAGGTTGCTCTTCGGGGCCGTCTACCGCATCAGTGGAAGCCGGGTGGCCATCGTCGACCCCACGCTCGGCACGGACGCCTATGCGACGGCGGCGTCCTCGCCCCTCGATTTCTATACCGGCGGCGCCGTTCAGGAACCTGAGCCCTACACCTTCAAGCCGGTCGCCGAGTTCCAGAGCGACTACGATGATGACGGGTCGCAGAACGCAGACGCCTCCAACCTGAGCTACCGTCTCAGCGACGACCACGCCGAGGTGCTTGACTATCCCCGCGCCAACTTTCCCAACGCCATTCTCAGCGACGAGGCACGAAAGGCATTCTCGCATATCGAGGCCGACAGCCCGGAGCAGGCTTCGGCACTCCTTGCTGATATGACCACGAGACAGCAGGACACCACCATATTCGATACACCCCAGGGCACCTACATCCATCATTCAGACCGGGGCCTGGCTGCCACCCGCAACCTCGTCGAGGCCGACGTGTTCCAGCCACTGATACGGAATGCCGGGAACGATGACACGGTAGAGCTGCGCATGGTGCCCGTGGCACTGCGCTGGCGTCATTTTACGGTAGAGTGGAACCTTAACGGGCTGCCTGCAGCGGCCGTCGTGCCCGTGATGCAGCCATACGCCGAACTCACCTCTGGCGATGACTACGCCACGCTGGCTGAGGTCATTACTGGCGATGCCGAGCCGCCGCAGGAGAACAAGGAAGAGACCGAGACCATGCAGCTGTTCTTCTACTACGGCACCTGCCAGCAGCGCATCCTTGTCAACCAGGCATCGCCCGCCACCACGCAGAACCTGTGGTGGCCGCAGGCTACTACCGACCCGGCACTGCTGCGACTTCAGCTCCGCGACTTCTGGGGCCCCGACAACGCCACGGACCAGGCTCCTGCCGACACTGCCTCACTACGGCTCAGCCGGGCGTCAGGCACGCAGGCCGTGGCCCGCTTCCATCCCGCCACCCGTACCGTGGATGACCGTCTGCTGTTCGTTTTCAAGTTTCTTGCGGAAGGCCAGCTGCCAGACCCCACGCGCATCTTCATCTTCAAGGGCAAGCGCTACCAGTGCGAGAAACTCGAGATCCGCTTCACCGACGGGCGAACCGACCCGCTCATTACCGGCTACTTCTACCAGGAGCTGTAGTATGCAGCGCGCACTTGCCACACCGCCCCTACAATACCCCGCGGTAGTTCACCAGCAGCTTGTTGGCCTCCTTGATGTCCTTCGGCGTGTAAATATCAGTAATCAGGATCGAGGAATGCCGTGCCTGGTCGCGCACGCTCAGCACGTCGGTGTTGGCCCGTAGCATATTCGTGATGCCCGTGTCTTTCAGCGAATAGAACTTGTAGCGGTCGCTGAACTTCAGCTCCTTCCTCAGCACGCGCGTCCAGTAGTCGCGGAAAAACTTCTCGCTCCTGAAATCCTCGCCAGGCTTGAAGCCGTCTGAAAACAGATAGTAGCGACCTGGCGACCTGAACACGTCCAGATCCAGCATCAGCTCAATCACGTGCATAGGAAGCGTCACTACGGCATCTTGCCAGTTCTTCGCCACGTCACCGTGTATCAGCAGCGTCTTTCTCGACAGCGAGAAATCCTCGATCTTCAGTTGCGCTATCTCGTGCGGGCGTACAAATAGGTAATGTAATAGATAGCACGCCAGCAAGAAGTGCTTGTTGTGCTTTTCCAGGTAATCGTGAATCTGCTGCAGCACCCCGTCAGGAATCACGTCACGGTTCTTGCTGCCCCTCTTGATCTTCATCCTCGGAATGCCCTGCGTCGGATCCTGCTCAATATAGCACTTTCCCAGCATCCACGTCGAGAAGCTCTTGATCCAGGAAAGATAATTGTTGCGCGTCTGTATCGAGTTGTCCTTGTCTAAGTACACATAGTCCAGGAACGCATCGACCAGCCGGCGGTCGAACTGGTAGGCATACCTCACGTTTTTCCTCTCGGCCGACACCCATCGCATAAGCACCCGCTGGTAGCTCATATAGCTCGCCACGCTCTCAGGCCGCATGTTATGCTCGTTCTGCTGCTTCACCAGATAGGCCTTGTACCGCTCGCACGCATCTTCCCATCGCGCATACACAAGGCTCTCGCTCTGCTGAATCCATGGGTTCCACCCCGCCTTCAGCTCATCGCGCAGCCGGTCTACTACGCCTTGCACGAACTCTCTTTGCGCTCTTTTGCCCTTCACGCACTTCAGCTCGCGGTTCAGTTTGACCCGCTTCCTACGGAGCGTTCCCCGCTCAGGGTCGAAGGCATAGAACGACACGGTCACGCAATCCTTGCCCCAGCAAGCCTCGGGTTCTCTATACTCTTTTACGCGTGCGACAACGTCGATTTCACAAGATTTAATTTTTTTGTCCATTTCTTAATTTGAAACGGACGCCACATTTTACTTCTTTCGGGTCAGCGGATTTACCCGGTTGGTGGGGCTTGGCTAATCAAGAATAAAGTTGTACCTTTGCATCATGGAACCAACCAAACTGCTTCGTGCCATCCTTCCCGATGTGCTGATAGACAACTTTGACGTTGTCAACTTTGAAAAGACGGACCTTCGTTTCGACATCTGGCTTGACGAGAAGAAGGTGCTGTTGCGTGAGGACAAGAAATACTCCTCAGTCATATCCCATGGTTTCGGCGAGTACCGAACTATCCAGGACTTCCCTATCCGTGGCCGCGCCACCTACCTGCATGTCCGCAAGCGGAAGTGGCTTGACAAGGCCACTGGCGAGATATTCAGCTACGAATGGGAACTGTCCGAATACGACGAGACGCATCTGAATGCGGAGTTCGTTGCTTTTTTAAAAGAAGGAGATTGAGTCCACGCCCGTTAGCATCTCCACGCTTGCAGCCCGCAACGGTCTCAACGGTCAGACGCTGCGCAAGCAGTATAAGGAGAAGATCAGTGACTACCGTAACTGGGAACAGCTTGAGCATGCTGAGGAGTACATGCTTTTCCCGAACAACTTCGGTGATGACATGAGCCTTGACGAGACCTGTCTGTCTAACGGTGAGGTCTATACTATCCTGACCAACAAGGCTGCACACGGCGGAAAGGGAGCCTTGGCAGCGATGGTGCGTGGAGTGGCCTCGGACGTGGTGTCGAATATCCTGATGATGGTGCCTCGGGAGTTGCGCCGCAGTGTCAAGACCGTGACCACCGACCTGTCCTCGGCCATGATGCTGACCGTGAGGACGGTATTCCCCAAGGCCAGGCTGATAAACGACCGCTTCCATGTGCAGCAGCTTATGACCGATGCCATAGACCAGATGAGGATAGCCTTCCGGTGGGTGGTGCTTGCCGAAGAGAACAAGGCCATCAAGGAGCACCGCGCAAAGCGCAAGGCTGCAAAGACCAAGACAGAGAAGGACCTCATCGGAGAGTGGGTGCCACAGAAAATGCCCAATGGTGAGACAAAGCCGCAGATTATGGCACGCAGTCGGCATATCATACTCATGCACAAGTCAAAGTGGAATGACCAGCAGAGAGAACGGGCTGCCATCCTGTTCCAGATGTTCCCTGACCTGGAGAAAGCATACAATCTCTATCTACAGCTCGTGGACATCTTCAACAAGAAGTCCAAGCCAGCAGCCGCAAGGCTTAACCTCGCAAGGTGGTATAACAGCGTGGAGGCATTTGGCTACGATGGATTCAACAAGGTCATAGAGACATTCGAAAACCATAACGACACAATCATCAACTACTTTGAGGACAGACTCACCAATGCATCGGCTGAGTCATTCAATGCAAAAATCAAGGCGTTCAGAACACAGTTCAGGGGCGTTGGGGACATCAAGTTCTTTATGTATAGACTCGCTACACTTTATTCTTGATTAGCTCAAGCCCCACCAACCGGGTAAATCCGCTGACCCCTTCTTTCTCAAAGATCCTGCCCCGCATTTGGCGCGGCAGTTACCTTAAATGGAAAATAACTGCCTCAGAATGAGACAGTTATTTTCTTCTTGGTCGGGATTACTGGACTCGAACCAGCGACCTCGCGCCCCCCAGACGTGTGCGCTACCAACTGCGCTAAATCCCGATCCTTGGTGCTGCGGCTTGTTTTGCTTTAGCGGGTGCAAAGGTACGATGTTTTTATGAAACTTCCAAATTTTTCTGTAAGTTTTTTCAAATTTTAATGATTATCGCGGCCCAATGTTGTCTAAAAGTGGCAAAATGAGGGCATAATTGGCCTTTTGGGAGATACTGATATTTCCAAGGCATTCTGAAACGGAGGCTCTGTTACAACACAACGGAGGCTCCGTTGAGTTATAACAGAGCCTCCGTTAGATCGCAATCGAGCCTCCGTTGGCTTGTAACGGAGCCTCCGTTGTTGAAGAGCAGAAAACGACGATTAGTACGACGCCGTGCAGGGAATGCCGGCGGCTGCCACGCGGTCGCGTATCTGGTTCAGCTCGTCGGGGCTGGCCTTGCGCAGGGTGTGGTCGGGCGTCTCGCGGTCTATGGTGTAGATCATTACCTGCTGCGGGGCTATCTGGCGCACCGCCTCGAGCCACGGGCCCACATACTCCTCGCCCGTGTTGTCTACCCCCGGCCCCTTCATGAACATAGTCTGTATGATGACGTGGCCGTGGAAAGACTTCAGCCCCTCGATGATGGCCTGCAGGTCGTAGTGGCCAGTGGGGCGGTCTACCTTATTTATATACGCGCGCGATACGGTGTCGAGCTTCAGAATGTTGTTGTCCACCCGCATTAGCGCGTCGCGAACGGCGGGGCGCAGAATCAGCGTGGCGTTGCTCAGCACGCTCACCTTGGCCTGCGGGAAGTACTGGTCGCGCAGGCGCAGCGTGTCGTCGATGATTTCGGGGAAGTGCGGGTTGGCCGTGGGCTCGCCGTTGCCCGCGAAGGTCAGCACGTCGGGTGCCGGGCCGTTCTGCTGCATATCCTTCAGCCGTGCCTCCAGGGCGGTGCTCACCTCCTGGCGCGTGGGCATGGGCAGGGTGGGGCGGTGGTCGGCGTTGAAGCCGCACTCGCAGTAAATGCAGTCGAAGGTGCACACCTTGCCGTCGGCAGGCAGCAGGTTGATGCCTAATGACACGCCCAGTCGGCGGCTGTGCACGGGCCCGAAGATGGGCGATGGATAGATGATGGTGCTCATAGTCTTGTTTTCTTGATACTGATTCTGCCTGCCGCCACGCTGACCTGTACAGGGCGCTGGCCCATGGTCGTCTTCTTTCGGAGCGTCTTGCCCTCGTGGACCACGCTGATAGTCACGGTGTTGGCCCGTGGGCTTAGGTTGCGCAAGGTGATGGTCGTGGGGTCGCCCGGGACCTGCTGCGCCTCGGCATCGCTGCCGCCGATGAAGTAGCGCAGTGGGCTGGCCACGCTGTGGTTCTGGTCTGCGCTGAAGGTGGCGCTGGCCCCATCGGCGCCGATGGTGGTAGGCACGGTGAAGACGGGCGCGCCCAGTGCGGTCTGAACGTGGCTCAGCGAGCACTGCCGGTCGCCGTAGAAGTTGGATAGCAGCAGGTAGTAGGTGCCCTCAGCCGAGGGTTCGCCGGCATCGGGCACGATTACGCCGTGCCAGCCCTGCGGGGTGGCGAGCGTCATGGCGCCGCTATGGAGCCGCTGGGTGGTGGCTTGATCGACGTTGCTGTAGTAGACCAGTGCGCGGCGGTCGACTATGTCGCCACTGGCCACCGTGCGGGGCTTGTCGCTGTAGCTGGCATAGAGGCGGGCGGTCATCACCGAGTTGTTGTTGGCCCGCTCGCCGAAGGCCATCAGCTTGCCTGGCGACAGGCTTACGATGCCCAGCATATTGTCTACGTTGACCCACGGCGTGCTGAAGGTGGCCAGCGTGCTGCCGTCGTGCTGCGAGCTGCCGCTGGCGGTGTAGAGCGTGCGCCGGGTGGCGGCCATCTCGTCGACGCTGATGGCCATCAGTCCGCCCTTCTCGCAGGCTATGGTGGCATCGGCGTTGGCCCGCACCTCGTCTATGTAGATTACGGCGTTGCCCGGCGTAGAGTACAGGGCAAAGCGGTTTGTCAGCGTGCCGTCGTTGGTGAGCAGCTCGCCGTTCATGGCGTAGCTGTTGCCCTGTAGGTCGTAGTTGCCGCTCACCACGGGCGTGGCGTTGGTCTTCTTGCCTTGCACGTCGTACCAGCCCAGGAAGTTGCCCGTGTTGTTGGCGCGGAAGGGCACGATGAGGTTGGTCTGCTCGGGCGGCAGCTGCTGGACGTTGGGCGAGATGTAGCCCGTGTAGCTCTTCAGCCCCGTGCTCCAGGAGAAGCAGGTGAAGCGGCTGGGCGAGGCGGCGCGCACGATGTTCTGCGAAGACAGAACCTTCGTAGCGCTGTGGGCGCGACTGAAGTCACTCCACGAGGTGGGCGTAAGCGTGGCCGTGGGCAGCACCTCGTGCATGAGCCACGTCATCATGACGCGGTGGGCCTCAACGCCCATACGGCGGGCCCCCACGTCGGCCCGCAGCAGCCACGAGCCGTCGGCGGTCGTGGTCTGGCGGTGGCGTATCATCTTGTAGGCCAGGTTCTCGAGCATCAGCGCGTGCGGGTCGCGCAGGAAGCAGGCGTTGGTGCTGTAGGAGGTAATCTGGTCGTAGAGGAAGAGGCTCCAGTCGTTGCCATTGGGCATGGCCAGTTCGCCGTCGCTCAGTGCCAGGTGGTACAGCACCTCGCGCATCACGCGGTCGTTGTTGTGCATCAGGGCATTGGTGTGCCAGCGCTCGGTGCCGTGCAGCTCCTGCTGGAATAGCTTCAGGGCCAGGGCGGCCTCGCCCAGTTCCTGTATGACTACGTTCTGGTAGCTGGTGTGAAAGTAGTTGTGGTTCTGCAGCGTGTAGTCGTCGTAGAGGTTCTGTCCCCGGTACAGGCTGGCCACCGTGGCCTGGTCGTAGTCAGGGTCGATCACGGTCGGATCGTGGGCATCGTCTTTCTGCGAGTAGCTGTTGATGGCAAACTCGCGCAGGCGCTGAAACCAGCGGGGGGCCAGCTCGTCGTTGGGAAACAGACCCAGCGTGGCGGCCAGCACGTCGGCCTCCCATCCGTTCTCCTCGGCCTTGGTGTCGCCGGCATAGCCCGTGGGTATGGTGCGCTCCAGCTCGTAGTTGCACTCGGCCTTGAGCAGCTGGTACACGTACTGGCGCTGCTCAGGGCTGAGCCTGTGCCACTGGAAGAAGGCCGAGTAGGCCACCGACATGGCCCAGAGCGAACTTTCCCACACGGCATCGCTGGCCTGGGTGCTGCCCCAGTAGTTGTTGCCTGCGCACACCTTCAGCCGGTTGGCCTTGTGGGTGCTGTAGGCAAAGACGAGGCTCTGCAGGGCCATCGACTCCAGGTCGGCCCACGCAACGCCCTCGGGCAGCACAACCTTGCCCTGGCCGTACTTCACGAGGAAGGCGCAGACCATCGACAGGTCGGCATTGGGCCGCACGCCGCGCTCGTCGTTGGCCATGGTGTGCTCGCCACGGAAGCAGCCGCAGGCTTCGCCTACGCTGTTGGGGGCCTGGCAGGGCTGGAAGTCGTTCTTCATGTAGGGGGTGAAGTCGGCCAGCATTTGCAGCAGGCCGGACTTCATTTCGTTCTCGGCGACGAAATCGCCGAGTGCTCCATTGGCAGCCACAGCAAAAGAGCCTATGGAAGCGGTCATGGCTATCCACAGGCACAAAAGTGAGAAAAAGCGCTTCATCATTTAGCCAGCGTTCTGCTCCTGAAAGTCAAGGTCGGCCTGCACTACGAAGAACACGTCTTGCGCATCGAAGGGCCCTTCTCCTTCGGCCTGGGCCTCGCGGCACACGTAGTCGGCAATCGCCTCCAGGTCAATGTCTACCTCGTCGTCGTCGCTCTCCAGAATGCCACTGGTGAAGAAATAGCTGCCAATGGCATCCATGATGAACTGCAGCTGGGCATCGGTGAAGCGGTCTTTCAGCTCGTTCGACAGCTGCGTACGTATGAAGGCTATCTCGCGGCGGTTCTCCTCCTCGTCCATGAGGAGCTCTTCGTCAAGGCTTGCCATAGCGGTTAGAGCATTGCTTGGAACTTCTCTTCGAACTTGGCCTTCGACACGGCGCCTACCAGCTTGTCGACCACCTCGCCGCCCTTGAAGAACAGCACGGTGGGAATATTGCGAATGCCATATTCGGCGGCCAGCTCCTCGCACTCCTCAACGTCGCACTTGCCCACGACAATCTTGCCGTCGTAGGTGCTGGCCAGCTCGCTGATGATGGGTGCCACCATGCGGCAGGGACCGCACCAGGTGGCCCAGAAATCGACTACCAGTGGCAGGTTGCCGTTCTTCAGGCTTTCAAAGTTCTCGTTTGTGATCTGTACTTCCATTGCTTTGTTCCTTTCTAAATTTTAGTGGATAATTATGTAAAACACATACTAATTTTGCTGCAAATATACAAAATATTGCTGACTTTGAGCGCTCCGTTCAGCTAAATTTTGTATATTTGCAAACAAAAAATGTGAAAGGCAGTATGAGAGGGGTGCTACACCCAGACAAAAACCTAAAAAACGTTAACGCCGTGCAGTCTTTTGCCTATTCTCTTATCATAAGGGCAAGAAAACAATTATTTTTGCACGTTCCCTATGAAAGAGATGCTCATCATATTCCTGCTGCTGATACTGACCGCCACAGAGGCTGCCAGCCAGACTGACGACGACTGCCACCTGTATGCCGTGCTCATAAGTGGTGGGCGCAACAAGATGCTCAACCACGAACGCTACTGGAACGACTGCTCGTTGCTGTTCAGCACCCTGCGCCACACCTATCATCTGCCCAAGCAGCACATCGTGGTGGTGATGAGCGATGGGGGCAACCCTGCCGCCGACATGCTGAAGAGCGATGGCACGGGCTTCGCCAACTCGCCTGCCGACCTGGATGGCGACGGCGATATTGACGTGTTCTTCCCGGCTACCCGTCAGGACGTGGGCCGCGTGCTGCAGAGCATGGCTGTGCAGCTGGGGCGCGATGATCACTTATTCCTTTTTCTCATAGACCATGGCGGGCTGGACGAGCAGTGGGGCGAGCCCTACGTCTACCTGTGGAACGACGAGCGGCTCAGGGCCAGCGAACTGCGCGAACTGCTCGGCCGCTTCCGCGTGGGCACAATGAGCCTGCTCCTGGGCCAGTGCTATGCTGGCGGGTTCCTCACGGCACTGCAAGGCCACAATAGGGTGGTGGCCGCTGCGTGTGGTGGCGATGAGCTGTCGTGGGTGTGCGAAGACCTGCCCTACGACGAGTTCGTGTACCACTGGACGTGTGCCGTGGCGGGAACCGACCTGGATGGCTTCGGCGTAGATGCCGACGCGGACGGCGACGGGCGGGTGTCTATGAGCGAGGCCTTTGCCTGTGCAGCCCGCCGCGACCGCCGTCCGGAGACTCCTCAGTACAATTCGCAGCCTGCCACGCTGGGCGACCGATGGTCGTTCTGGGGCGTGCGCAGCGAGAGCGACGGCGTGAGTGAGGTGGTGGCCGATGCTGCTTCCCCCGCAGCCGTCTTCTCCCTGTCGGGCATTCGCCACGCTGGCCAGTCGGCGGGCCGGCGCTCCCTCTACATCAGTCGGCAGGGTGGGCGAGTCAGGAAAATATTGAAATGAACATAAAAACCAGAATACGTATGAAACAGAGAATCCTTTTCTGCCTCTTGATGGCAGCAATGACACTGAGCCGCGCCATGGCACAGGCCCCGGCTGGTAACCTGAGTGTAGACACCCTTTGGGCCGAGGGTAGGGTAATGGCACAATACGAGTTTGCGATCGTGGCCGTGATCACCAACCAAGGCGATGCCGACTTCGACGACTACCTGCTGGTGGCGGGCACGAAGGATCAAGATGAGTCTGTGCGCGATTATGGCGGCGACTTCGTTACGCTGAAGGCTGGCGAGACGCAGCAGGTGCGTATGGTCGTGTCGGTCAGGACTGCAGGCACCTACACGTTTTTCGTAGGCTACACTCCTGGGGCTGCCGTGGCCGACGTGCAGTCCATAGGCCCCTCCATCCAGGTCAGCGTGGCCGAGTTTGCACCCTTCAAGCTGCGGGCCGAGTACACCCTGAACATGAGCACAGAGGAAGCGGGCGGCAACGTGGTCTACGGCAACCGCATCGCGGGCCGGGTGCTGCTCATCAACGATGAAGATGAGCCTATCGTCACTACCTTGCAGCCCTTCCAGGGCATTCAGGGCTTCGACCTGATGCTGGTGACCGACTTGGACCAGCCCACCCTGACGCGGGTGGCACGGCTGAACATAGGCAACGAGATTGCCGCCCACGACACCATTGTGGCCGACTTCTGCTTCGATGCCGATATGAGGGAGGGAAAGCTCTACAACCTGGGCATCCTCTTCTGCTATGGAGAGCTCACTTGGCGCTCGGCCCAGGCGGGCATCTATGCCTTCACGTCGCGCTCGGGCCTTTGCACCTACTGGACGGCCCGTGGCGAGGTGAAGACGCTACCTTGTGGGGGCGACAACCAGCACCTGCGGGTACCTGCCGAGGCCGTGGTGGTCGATATGCGCGGTTCCTACAGGGTGAACACCGCCTATTTGTCGATGAACACCACCGAGGCCAACCCCAACTGCCTGTACTACTTCGAGTTTATGGACAACGTGCCGCAGGGCCTGGCCGGGTGCAACGTGGTGCGCGACTACGTGGCCCAGAGCCTGCAGGTGGCCGATGGCTACGACTTCTACTGCCCTATGCCCTTCAAGGCCGCTAATGCTTCGTACATGCTGACACCCCGTAGGCAAGACGGCCAGCCCGACCCATCGGGCAGTGCCACCTACTCAGAGACGCTCACGCTGCCCTTTGACGCCACGATGGCCATGAGCTACGATGCCAACGAGGCGCTGGCCCTGGACGATCCCAACTTCCTGGTCTGTCGGTTTGCGGGCGATGAGGGCATGACGCTTCTTTTCGACCGTGTCGGCGAGTGGCCGCTGCAGTCCTACGAACCGTACTTGCTGGGCTACCTGAGCCCCGCCCGCATCCTGCTGCAAGGTGCCGATGTGCAGGTGCCTGCCACGCGGCCAGCCATAGCACGCGGCTGGCAGACCGACTTTGTAGGCACCACCATCGGCCAGACGCTGCCAAGCGACGGCAGCTACTACTGGCACCGTGACCTGACGAAGTTCCTCCCAATGGCTCCCAATGCCGTCTTGCAGCCTTTCCGTTGCGGGGCAGTGAGCAGGTCGGCCTACCCAGTGTTGTTGGGAACTCCCTATTTTGCAAATGCTGTGACTGGAGTGCAGGGGACTATTGTGCCACCAAGCGGCAGCGTGCCCGTGTTTAGCCTGAAGGGCCAGCAGGTGGCTACGGCCCGACTCGACAGCAACGGCCGGATAGTCACGAGTGGCCTGTCGGCAGGCATCTATATCGTGGATGGGAAGAAGTTTGTCGTAACGAAATAAGGAGAGGCGGTGATGGAGCAGGAGGCACTCTTTAGGCGTTGCCAGCAGGGCGACCGGCAGGCGTTGGGACAGCTGTATGCCGACTATCGCGATCGGCTGCTGGCCCAGTGTCAGGGCTATGTGCAGGATAAGAGCACGGCCGAAGATCTGCTCCACGACTCCTTTGTGCTGATTATGGGCCATATAGCCGAGGTGCACGACCTGCGCCACGTGGAGGGGTGGATGAGCACGGTGGTTCGCAACACCTGTCTGCTCTATAGGCAACGGGCCAGCCGCCAGGCCACAACCTCTTACGAGGCGGTGCAGGAGTTGGTGGGCGTCAGCGACCCAGAGCCGTCGATGGTCAGCTATAGCGACATTCTGCGGGCCGTCGACGGGCTGCCCGAAGGCTATCGGCAGGTGTTCCGCCTCTCGGTGCTCGAAGGGCTGAGCCACAAGCAGATAGCCGAGCTGCTGCACATAGACCCGCACAGCTCGTCGTCGCAGCTGTTTCGCGCCAAGACCGCGCTGCGCCGGTTGCTCCGTTCCGTAGTCCTGCTGCTCTTGGCGGCAGCCTTGCCGCTGGCCCTGTACTACCGCTGGCTCAGTGGCACGGTGCCTACTCCCACTCCCGCCGGGCCGAAGCCGGAAGGCACTTCTGCCGTATCGCCCGATGCCACGGCTTCTGTATCCTCGTCCCCGGTTCCATCGGTGCCTGAGAGCATCCCCCCGATGCGTCCAAAGCCCGTCCAAACGGAAGAAGAACAGCCCGTCACCCCACAGGAAGAAGAGCTCACACCCCCTGCTGACAGCACAAGCGCTGAGCAAACGCCGCACGTGCCTGTGGCCAAAGAGACACCCCTGCGAGTGGTGGCGAAGGAGCAAACGGCAAAGCAACCCGACAGACAATGGACGGTAGACCTGGCCTATAGCGGCTTTGGCCGTGCCGATGACCAGCAACTGCCATACGCCGACAAGGACATCAACGATGCCGTCTACGACTCGGTTGCCGACCATCGCATGCCGCTCACCGTCGCATTGAGCGTGAACTACCGGCTGGACAGCCACTGGCAGGTGGGCACGGGGCTGCAATACACGCGAATGAAGTCGCTGATGCAGTCGGGCAATAGCTACATCTCGTTGCAACAGCAGCAGGCGGTTCAATATCTGGGCATCCCCCTCTCGCTGTCGTGGCACCACGCCCTGACCCGCCAATGGGATGCTTACGCCGCGGCCAGCGTGACCTGCCAGCTGCCTCTGCGATCCACGCTGCAGAGCACCTACCTGCTGAACGGTCGTCCGCTCGAGCCCACCACCACCCAGCGGCTGCATCCCGGCGTGCAGTGGTCGGCAGGTCTGGGCATAGGCGTGCAGTACAACCTCTCGCCCACCGTTAGCTTCTTTGCCCAGCCCACCCTGCAGCACTACTTCCAGAACAACAGCGGAGTAGAAACATGGCAGACGGCCCATCCCTTCACCTTCACCATACCCTTCGGCCTGCGAATCACACTTAACAAATAAATAGAGGTCCCTCGAAAAATTATAGCTATGCGTCGGCAAAGACGCGGCCGTCGTCGAGAGTGACGCGCAGCTTGGTGTACTCCGAGTGGAAGTCGTTCTGCAGGCGGCTCAGGTAGCGGGCACTCTCCCACTGGCACATGGGCAGGTCGTGCAGCAGGTAGTTGCCACAGGTCTCGGGGGTGGTGGCGGGCACTTCGGTCTGCTGCAGCACCCACTGCAGGCACTCTATGGTCAGGCTGCGCATGTCCTCGACGGTGTAGCTGCCCGATTCCCGACCTTCGGTTGCCGCCCCGTTGTCTTTCATAATGATGTACATGCCTGTGAGGCAGCCCATAGGACCCACGTAGACCACGTCGGCCTTGACCCGGCTGTTGCGGAACCAGGTGGCCATAAGGTGCTCCAGGCTGTGCATGGCGGCGGGGGCCACGGCAGGCTCGTGGTTGGGCTCGGTGATGCGCAGGTCGAAGGTGGTGAAGCCATTGTCCTGGCGCGAAACGTAGATACCCGGCTTCAGGTGGGTATGGTCGATGGTGAAACTCTGTATTATTTCCATAATCTTAAAGCAATGATTCTACGAAGGTGCGGGTTACCTGGAACGAGCGGTCGGCCACGGTGTTCCAGAAGTCGTGGTACTGCGAGGCGTCGGTGTCTTGCAGGGGCAGGTCGCTGATGATGCGGAACGAGATGAAGGACACCTTGTTCAGGTAGCACGTCTGGGCGATGGCGCACGACTCCATGTCGACGGCCCGTGCGTCGGGGTAGTGGCCAATGATCTCGCGCATCTTCTCCTTCGAGTCAACGAACCAGTCGCCAGTGACGATGAGCCCCTTGTGGAGTTTAAACTCACCACTCTCAGCTTTGCTCAGTAAGAAGGGGTCGGCCTCGAAGCGAGCGGGCAGTCCCTGCACCTGGCCGTACTGCGTGGTGTTGTCGATGGCCGTGCCGCAGTACACGTCGTGGTAGGCCAACTGGGTGCTCACCACCACGTCCTGCACCCTGACGCCGGGGCCGTGTCCGCCCGCGCAGCCGCTGGAGATGATGCAGTCGGGGTGGAACTCATTGATCATACGCTGTGCCCCAAGGGCTGCGTTCACCTTGCCTATGCCGCACTTCTGCACCAGCACGCGGCCATCGTCGAAGAGCGACTGGAGCTGCCTGAGCTCCTTGTCCATCGCCACAATAATTCCTATCTTCATACTATAATTCTGTTGTTTTTTGTGCAAAGTTACGAAAAACTTTTGTAACTTTGCCACCTGAAACAATAATTAAACGTTTAATTGCAAATGAATTTAGTAAAGAAATGCCTGCCTGACGTATTGGCAGTGCTGTTTTTCGCCATCCTGGCCTTTGCCTACTTCTTCCCTGCCGACTTCGAGGGGCGCATTCTGTATCGTCACGATGCCTCGGCAGGCGTGGGCGCGGGGCAGGAGCACTCTGAGTACTACCAGCGCACGGGCGAGCGCACCCGCTGGACCAACTCGCTGTTCTCGGGCATGCCCACCTACCAGATCTCGCCGTCGTACGACAGCACCCAGACGCTGCAGACCATGGAGAAGACCTACCACCTGTGGCTGCCGGAGAACGTGTGGTACCTCTTTGCCTACCTGCTGGGCTTCTACATCCTGCTGCGGGCCTTCGACTTCCGCTGGCATCTGGCTGCGCTGGGCTCTGTGCTCTGGGCCTTCAGCACCTACTTCCTGATCATCATTGCCGCTGGCCACATCTGGAAGGTGTGGGCCCTGGCCTATCTGCCGCCCATGATTGCGGGCATCGTGCTGGCCTATAGGGGTAAGTACCTATGGGGATTGGTGGTGACGGCCCTGTTTGCCGCCTTCGAGGTGCACGCCAACCATGTGCAGATGACCTACTATTACCTCTTTATTATATTGTTCATGATCCTGGCCTATCTGGCCGATGCCATCAGCAAGAAGCAGTACCTGCACTTCCTGAAGGCCACGGGTGCCTGTCTGGTGGGCGGTCTGCTGGGCGTGCTCATCAACCTGTCGAACCTGTACCACACGTGGCAGTATGGTCAGGAGTCCATGCGCGGCAAGAGCGAGCTGGTGAAGGAGAACTCGCAGAACCAGACGTCGAGCGGACTGGAGCGCGACTACATCACCCAGTGGTCGTATGGCATAGGCGAGACGTGGACGCTGCTCGTGCCCAACACCAAGGGCGGTGCCTCGGTGCCCCTGGCCAAGAACGAGACGGCCATGAAGAAGGCCAACCCGCAGTATGCTCCTCTCTATCAGCAGATAGGCCAGTACTGGGGCGAGCAGCCCGGTACCAGCGGCCCGGTGTATGTGGGAGCCTTCGTGATGTTCCTCTTCGTGCTGGGCCTGTTCATCGTGAAGGGACCTATGAAGTGGGCGCTGCTGGCCGCGACCGTGCTGAGCATCATGCTGTCGTGGGGTAAGAACTTTATGGGCCTCACCGACTTCTTCCTCGACAACGTGCCCATGTATGCCAAGTTCCGCACCGTGGCCAGCATCCTGGTCATAGCCGAGTTCACCATTCCCCTGCTGGCCATGATGGCACTGAGGGAGTGGATGGTGCCCACCCCCAACCCCTCCCCAAGGGAGGGGAGTCCAGAAGGATCATCCGCTGCAAAGTCTAACCAAACTCTCCTCCCTTGGGGAGGGGCTGGGGGTGGGCTTCTCTGGGCCTTCCTCCTCACCGGTGGCGTGTGCCTGCTCTTCGCCCTGTTCCCCACGCTGTTTTTCGACAGCTTCATCTCTTCGAGTGAGGTGCAGGCCCTGCAAGGACTGCCTCAAGAGCACGTTGGCCCGGTGATGCAGAACCTCACCGAGATGCGAAAGGCCATGTTCACCAGCGATGCCTGGCGGTCGTTTGCCGTCATACTCATCGGCGTGCTTATGATGCTGCTCTACAAGGCCAAGAAGCTGAGGGCCCTGCCGCTCACGGGCATCCTCGTGGCGCTCTGCCTGCTCGACCTGTGGCAGGTGAACAAGCGCTACCTGAACGACGAGATGTTCGTGCCCCGGCAGGAGCGCGAGCAGAAGCAGCCGCTCACGCAGACCGACCAGCTCATCCTGCAAGACAAGACGCTCGACTACCGCGTGCTCAACCTGGCTACCAACACGTTCAATGAGAACGAGACCTCCTATTACCATAAGTCCATAGGCGGCTACCACGCTGCCAAGCTGCGCCGCTACCAGGAGCTCATCGATGCCTACATCTCGCCTGAGATGGGAGATGTGTTCCAGGCCGTGGCAGGGGCTGGGGGCGATATGACGCAGGTCAATGGCGACAGCCTGTTCCCCGTGCTCAATATGCTGAATGCCCGCTACTTCATTCTGCCCCTGCAGTCGGGGCAGACGGTGCCCGTGCAGAACCCCTACACCTACGGCAACGCCTGGCTGGTAGACGAGGTGGCCTATGCCGACAATGCCAACCAGGAGTTGGATGCACTGGCTACGCTGTCGCTGCGCCATCAGGCCGTGGCTGATAAACGGTTCGAGGCCGTGCTGGGGCAGAGCACCGAGCAAGACTCAGTGGCCGTGGTCACCATCGAGAAGTACGAGCCCAACCAGCTCACCTACCGCGTGCGCTCGGGCAAGGGCGGAGTGGTCGTGTTCTCCGAGATTTACTACCCCGGCTGGACGGCCACCATCGATGGTCAGCCCGCCGAGCTGGGCCGTGTAGACTACGTGCTGCGCGCCCTCAAGGTTGAGGCGGGCGAGCACGAGGTGGTGCTGAGCTTCCTTCCCCGTTCGGTCGACACCACCGAGACCATTGCCTACGCCTCCTTCGGTATCCTGCTGCTCCTCGTCCTGCTCATTGCAGGGTGGCAGTGGCGCAGCAGGAAAAAATAGGTATAAATCACTCTATTTCAATGGAGGCTTCGTTGATGTTCAACGGAGCCTCCATTGACGTTCAACGGGGCCTCCGTTGTGCGCTAACGGAGCCCCCGTTGTGCGCTAACGGAGGCCCCGTTGAAGCGTACTGACTTTTTCCTTGTCGGCAGATAGCTTTTTCAAGGCAGATGTGTACCGCGCTTTTTGAAAATAATCCCCGAATCGCTTGCGCGGTTCGGAATTTTTATTTACCTTTGCCCCCGAGCATCTCGGTGCACATACATTTTTATTTGCTTTAATTGCCATAAATGTTAGACAAAGAGTTTAAATATTATCTTGATCATCAAGAGGAATTGCTGCCAATCTACAACGGGAAATATGTAATGATAGTTGGCAACAATGTGGTTGGTGCATGCAATACTATCAGCGAGGCCTATTACAAAGGAAAGCGAGAATTCGGCCTGGGAAAGTTCCTTGTACAGCTTTGCACGCCTGGCGACAGTGCGTATACCGTGACATATCATGCATAACGCAAATGACACCTGTTCCGTTTACGCAATTTTATCCAAAGCCAGCTTTGTGCATCGCTACAGTATGCAAAATAAGCGAACCTTACGATTCCTGTATCGATACGGGAGCGCATCCCCCCTTTGTGGAGGTGAACGCAATCTGGGATACAGGGGCTATGCGATCGACAATTTCTACACAAGTCGCACAAAAGCTCGGTCTTTTTCCCATTGGGCAGACACGTGTATGCCATGCTGACGGGGAAAGCATTTGCAACTACTATGTGGTCAATCTCCTTTTGCCGAACGGAATTGAGGTAAAGATGCTGATGGTGAATGACGGTAGACTCACGGACACCGATATGCTGATAGGTATGGACATCATCACACTCTGCGATTTTGCCATTACGAGTTCGGGGGCAGAGACAAAATTTTCTTTTCAGGTGCCAAGTTGTCTTGATATAGACTTTGAACAGACAGGTATGCCATAGTTTTTGGTTGTAATGCCTTTGTCTTGTCCTGGTCACCTATAGGCTGAAATCAATTCCAACGAAAAAAATATTCCGAATCGCTTGCACGGTTCGGATTTTTTTATTTACCTTTGCCCCCGTGCATTTCGGTGCACATACATTTTATTTGCTTAAGTTACTTATATATGGCATATACAATCACACATACATCCATCAAAAAGGCATCGGGCAGAACTCTTGACCGGCTTCGAAAAATAGGAGAGGAGAAAGCCCTAAGACTTCAAGGGATGAAGGAATGTTGGGAAAATGGTGACTATGAGAATGTAGAAGTCATCCAGTTGCATTAATGGCTAAA
>JAFVEE010000040.1 GCA_017478085.1 Prevotella sp.
CTACGCCCAGACGGGCCAGAGCCATCTCAGAACCCATGG
Source organism: Prevotella sp. (assembly GCA_017478085.1). Classification (GTDB taxonomy): domain Bacteria; phylum Bacteroidota; class Bacteroidia; order Bacteroidales; family Bacteroidaceae; genus Prevotella. The sequence goes on from JAFVEE010000040.1 coordinate 40, forward strand.
CCAGTGCCATCTCGCGACCCTTGAACCACTTCACGATACCACGGCTCACGGTGATGCCTGCCATCTCGCAGCCGCAACCGAAGATCATGAAGCCGCAGGCGGCAAACTTGGCCGAGGCGGGCATGCCCTCGTAGAAGGGCGAGACGCCCAGCTCGTCGAACACGGGGATGTAGTTCAGATGCGTGTTGAACCACTGCTCCAGGCCGCTGCCCATAAAGCTCTCGCTCACGGCATACCACTTGATGCAGGCGCCAATAAGCATCACCACGGCCGAGAGCACCGCCGTGAAGCGCACGCCCATCTTGTCGAGGATGATACCTGCAAAGATGAGGAAGAAGGCAAACACGTTGAGGAACACCTCGGAGCCCTGCATCGTGCCGAAGGCCGTAGAGTCCCAGCCACGAGTTTCCTGCATCAGGTCCTTGATGGGCGAGAGGATGTCCATGAAAATGTAGCTGCAGAACATGGCCAGGGCCAAGAGCAGCAGCGCCGTCCACCGCATGCCGGCAGAGTCGCGCAGAGTTTTTTGAATTGCTTGTGACATATAATTTGGTTATTTAATGATTTGTTGCTTCGCAATTTGGGTGCAAAGGTACGAAAATTAGTGGAATACTGCAATAACTTATTTGCAAATAATCTGTAATTAATTTTGTCGTTAGCCCGTTTTGTCGTAACTTTGCATCCTCATTTATATATTAATGTACTAAATGATTTCCGTAGAAGGACTGAAAGTGGAATTCGGGGTGAAGCCCCTCTTCAGCGATGCAACCTTCGTGATCAACGAGCGCGACCGCATAGCCCTCGTTGGCAAGAATGGTGCGGGCAAGTCAACGATGCTGAAGATACTATGTGGCATGGAGCTGCCCACGGCAGGTACCGTGAGCGTGGCTACCGATGTCACCATAGGCTATCTGCCGCAGGTCATGATCCTGCAAGACAATACCACCGTGCGCGAGGAGGCCCAGAAGGCTTTTGCCGACATACAGAAGCTGAAAGACCGTATTGACCGTATGGAGCGGCAGCTGAACGAACGTACTGATTATGAGAGCGATGACTATATGGCGCTCGTGGAAAGGTTTACGACCAGTCACGACCGCTACCAGATGCTGGGAGCCGAGGGCTATGAGGCCGAGATAGAGCGCACGCTGGCTGGCCTGGGCTTCAAGCGAACCGACCTGGAGCGGCCCACCAGCGAGTTCAGTGGCGGCTGGCGCATGCGTATTGAGCTGGCCAAGATCTTGCTGCGCAGGCCCGACGTGCTGTTGCTCGACGAGCCTACCAACCACCTCGACATCGAGTCGATACAATGGCTGGAGCAGTTGCTGGCCCAGTGGAGTGGGGCAGTGGTGCTGGTGAGCCACGACCGTGCCTTCATCAACAATGTGTCGAACCGCACGCTCGAGATTTCCTGTGGGCAGGTGGTAGACTACAGGGTGAAGTACAACGAGTTCGTGACCCTTCGCCGGGAGCGCCGCGAGCAGCAGCTCAGGGCCTACGAGAACCAGCAGAAGGAGATGGCCGACATTCGCGAGTTCATAGAGCGTTTCCGCTACAAGCCTACCAAGGCCGTGCAGGTGCAGCAGCGCATTCGCCAGTTGGAGAAGATGGTGCCCATAGAAGTCGACGAGGTAGACAACTCGGCCCTGCACCTGAAGTTTCCACCATGTCTGCGGTCGGGCGACTATCCCGTCATCTGCGACGAGGTGAAGAAGGAATATGCCCACCTGGTCTTCGACCACGTGAACCTGACCATCAAGCGGGGCGAGAAGGTGGCCTTTGTGGGCAAGAACGGCGAAGGAAAGTCGACGCTCGTGAAGTGCATTATGGGCGAGATACCTTTCGAGGGCATGCTGAAGATAGGCCACAACGTGCAGATAGGCTACTTCGCCCAGAACCAGGCACAGCTGCTCGACGAGTCGCTTACCGTCTATCAGACCATCGACTATGTGGCCAAGGGCGACATCCGCTTGCGAATCAACGACATACTGGGTGCCTTTATGTTTGGCGGCGAGGCTTCCGAGAAGAAGGTGAAGGTGCTGAGCGGCGGCGAGCGTAGCCGCCTGGCTATGATACGCCTGCTGCTGGAGCCCGTGAACCTGCTCATCCTCGACGAGCCCACCAACCATCTGGATATGCCCTCGAAAGATGTGCTGAAGGAGGCCATCCGCGCCTTCGACGGCACGGCCATCATCGTGAGCCACGACCGCGAGTTCCTCGACGGGCTGGTGACGAAGGTCTTCGAGTTTGGTGGCGGCCGGGTCAGGGAATACATTGGTGGCATTTACGACTATCTGTCGAGCCACCAGATTCACTCCCAGCCCCTCCCACAAGGGAAAGGCGTGGATAGTTCTGCCCCTAACATCTCCGCTAACAAAGCTATAGACACCCCTCCTTCTAAGGGAGGCACTGGTGGCGGGTCTGTCACTCCCAAAAACGACTATGCCCAGCACAAGGAGCAGCAAAAGCGACTGCGCAAGGCTGAACGGGCAGTGGAAGACAGCGAGAAGAAGATAGCCCGCATGGAGCAGCGGCTGAAGGAGCTCGACAATCTGCTGTGCGACCCCAAGAACGCTTCAGACATGACCCTCGTCAGCGAATATACCGACACGAAGCGGCAGCTCGACGAGGAGGTGGAACGATGGGAACAGCTCTCGGAAGAACTTGACGAGATAAATACTAACTTACAATAGCATAAAGAATTATGAAAGTGAAACAACTAATTGCAGCAGCCTCGATGGCAACACTCGTGGGCTGCAACGGAGGAGGCGGACTTCAGTCGGGAATCGACCAGAGCAACCTCGACACGACTGCTGTGGCAGGCGATGACTTTTATCAGTATGCCTGTGGCGGCTGGATGGAAAAGAATCCTCTGCCCGCTGCTTACTCTCGCTATGGCTCGTTCGACGTGCTGGGCGAGGAGAACAACAAGCGCATCAATGGCATTCTGGACGAACTGCTGAAGGGCAGCTACGACAAGGGTACCGTAGAGCAGAAGCTGAGCGACCTCTACAAGCTGGCTATGGACTCAGTGCAGCGCGATGAGCAGGGCGTGGCTCCTGCTATGGAGATCATCAACCGCCTGGAGCAGGCCAAGACCATCGACGAGCTCTTTGCCATCCAGCTGGAGCTGGCTCCCTTTGGCGACAACGAGTTTATGAGTGCCTATCTGGGTGCCGACGAAAAGGATGCCAAGAACAACATCCTGGGGGTGAACCAGGGTGGCCTGGCCCTGGGGCAGAAGGACTACTATCTGGAAAACGACTCGGCCACGGCCAACATTCGCGAGGAGTACAAGAAGCACATCGTTCGCATGTTCCAGCTCTTCGGCTTCAGCGAGCAGGATGCCCAGGCCAAGCGCGACAACATTATGAAGGTCGAGACCGCACTGGCCCGCGTATCGCGTTCGCGCACCGAGCTGCGCGACCCTCAGCGCAACTACAACAAGACCACACTGAAGGAGTTCGAGGCCAGCTATCCGCACCTGCAGTTAGAGAAGTTGATGAACGCCAAGGGCATCGATAGCCAGTACCTGCAGGAGCTGGTGGTAGGCCAGCCTGAGTTCCTGGCCGGTGCCGACAAGATCGTGGCTACCCTGACTCCTGCCGAGTATCGCGACTTTATGGAGTGGGGCCAGGTGCTCGATGCCGCCGGACTGCTGAGCAGCGAGGTGCAGCAGGCCAACTTCGAGTTCTTCGGCAAGGTGATGTCGGGCCGCAAGGAAGACCATCCGCTGTGGCGTCGCTCGGTCTCTCAGGTTGAGCGCGTGATGGGCGAGGCCCTGGGCCAGATCTACGTGAAGAAGTACTTCCCCGCTGAGGCCAAGGAGCGTATGGTGAACCTGGTGAAGAACCTGCAGACGGCACTGGCCGAGCGCATACAGGCACAGGACTGGATGAGCGACTCGACCAAGCAGAATGCCCTCGACAAGCTGGCCACGTTCTACGTGAAGGTGGGCTATCCCGACAAGTGGACTGACATCTCGGCCCTCGCCATCGACCCCGAGAAGACCTATTACGAGAATATGAAGGAGTGCCGTCGCTTCTGGAACCAGTGGAACATTGAACACAAGGCTGGCAAGCCCGTTGACCACGACGAGTGGTACATGTACCCCCAGACGGTGAATGCCTACTACAACCCGACGACCAACGAGATATGCTTCCCCGCAGGCATCCTGCAGAAGCCCTTCTTCGATATGGAGGCCGACGATGCCTTCAACTACGGTGCCATTGGCGTGGTGATAGGCCACGAGATGACCCACGGCTTCGACGACCAGGGTCGCCAGTACGACAAGGACGGCAATATGCACGACTGGTGGACGGAGCAGGATGCTGCCAACTTCAAGGAGCGCACCGACAAGTATGCCGACTTCTTCTCGGCCATTGAAGTGCTGCCTGGCCTGAATGCCAATGGTCGCTTGACGCTGGGCGAGAACCTGGCCGACCACGGTGGCCTGCAGGTGGCCTGGGCAGCCTTCCAGAATGCCATAGTCGAGCAGCCGCTCGCCGATGCCGACGGCTTCACCCCCGCACAGCGCTTTTTCCTGGCATACGCCGGCGTATGGGCAGGCAACATTACCGACGAGGAGATTCGCAACCGCACCAAGAGCGATCCCCACGCCCTGGGTCGCTGGCGTGTCAATGGAGCCCTGCCCCACATCGATGCCTGGTACGAAGCCTTCGGTGTAACGCCCGACAACAAGATGTACATTCCCAAGGAGCAGCGTCTGCCCCTGTGGTAAGCGTGAATCTTTATACAGCGAGAGCCGGGACTGCACGATTGTAATCCCGGCTCTCGCTGCTCATTTGTACGTTCGTCCAAATTTTTGCGCTGATTTTTTCGTCGGTTTGTTTTTTTTTACTATCTTTGCAGAACTTTTTAGCTAAAAAACATTTTCTATGACCGACGAGATAACTGAAAGACCTGAGCTTGGTATGCTTCAGAGGGGGCCTATGGAGCTTCAGCAGGAAGAAGTGCAGCAAGTTCAGATGCAGCAGCCTGAGATGCAGCAGGCACAAGCCACCGTGTGCCCCAATTGTGGCAGCGAGCTTGATCCCGATGCCGACTTTTGTGAGGTCTGTCATCACTATGTGCGCACCGATGTGTGTGCATTCTGTGGTGCCAAGGTGTCGCCCGAAGATGCCTTCTGTCCTGAGTGTGGATCGCCTCGCGGCGGCATCGTGTGCCCCGTCTGTCGCACACTGAACGACTTTGCCTTCTGCAAGCAGTGCGGCACGCCCCTTACGGAAGAGGCTCAGCAGCTGGTGGCCCAGCTGAAGCTGCAACCCGACTATCAGGAGCTGGTGCTTCTGGCCCGTGAATACAACGAGCTGTCGATGCAGCTTCCTTACACCACTGAGCGTGACCAGGTGCGCGACCAGGCGGCTATGCAGTTGCGCGAACGGGTGCTGAAGCTGCTGGCACAGGATGAAGGCATAGCCGATCCCGCCATACCCCAGCCCGAGAAGAAGCGTATGCCGAAGCAAGAGCTGGACAAGTTGAAGGAGGAGAAGCTGGCCAAGCTGACCGATCTGCTGAACAAGATGGCCGCTCCACCCAGCTCGTCGCCTGCCAAGGTGCGCAACTATGCCATGGCCCAGAAGCCGGTGGGCGTCCGACTGGCGTGGGTGTGCAACTGGAAGCACGCCATGCACAGCAGTCCCTGCGGATGTGCCAAGCCCCAGCTGGGAGGCCAGTGGGTAATTCTGGGCCGTGGGTCGAAACAGGAAATCAACGATGACAAATAAAAACATTGCCATAGTGCTATGAGCGATATAATAGACAATACCCTCCGTACTTTGAGGCCCGACGGCGATGCCACTGCAATGCCCCAGCCCGAAGCCGATGCCGACAAGACCATCGTGGCCAGTCGCGATATGACCGTGAGTCAGGCTACTGCCACCGACGTTGCTGCCGAAGACCGGACCCTGCGCCCCGACAACCAGCAGGGCGACGAGGCTATGCAGCCCCAGAAAGAGGCATTCCTGCTGAAGGGTGAACAATATGAGATGGTGAAATGCCTGAGCGATAACTCGGGCGAGGCGCAGATTTTCCTGGTGACCCGTGATGGCCGGGAGTATGTGCTGAAGGTGTACTATCCCAATTTCGACATCAACAAGAAACTGTTCCAGGTCATTCGCAACTTCCAGTTCGAAATGATTGTGAAGCTGTTTGACTATGGCAAGACCTACGTCGACGGGAAGCACCGTTACTATGAGCTGATGGAATATCTGCGTGGAGGCACGTTGCAGGAGTATGCCCTGGGTGGCGACTTTATCCGTTTTCGCCGCATTGCCCTGCAGGCTGCCGCTGCACTGGCCTATTGCCATCAGAACAATATCCTGCACAAGGACATAAAACCCTCGAACTTCTTCTTCCGCGATGAGGAGCACACCGAGCTGGTGCTGGGCGATTTCGGTATTTCGTCGCTGCTCGAGCAGGATGGAAAGGCCTATCGCACCACTCAGGCCCGTACCCCCATTTATGCAGCCCCAGAGATGTATGCCGATGTGATCGATGGCGTGGTTGAGATTACCCCTGCTGCCGACTACTATTCGCTTGGCATCACCCTCTTTGCCTTGTGGTTGGGCGAGAATCCGATGAGCTCGAACGAGCGCGTGATGATGCGCCAGAAAAATGAGGGCCGTCTGCCCCGGCTGAACGAGCTGCCCGACAGGGTGAAGATGATTGTTCAGGGGCTTACGGCAGTGAATCCTGCCAGCCGGTGGAAGTACGACGAGGTGGAGCGCTGGTTCCTGGGCGAGGATGTGCCCATCGACATTTCGTCGCCCTTCCTGCGCTATAAGAGTTTCATCGTAGATCCCGACCGCAACCTGGTGGCCGACAATGTGCACGAGCTTATTCCGCTTCTGCTCGACAATGAGCAGCTGGCCGTGAACTATCTATACACAGGCCGCATAACCTCGTGGCTGGAGTCGTGTGGCAACACGAAGCTGTCGACCATCGTGAAGGATGTCGTCATCAACAAATATCCCGTCGACAAGAAGGCCGGCCTGATGGCTTCCGTCTACCTGATGGAGCCTACCTATCCCTACCACGACATTCAGGGCGTGGTGTGCGACGATGTGCATGGCATCGCCCTGTCGCTGCTCAGCTACCAGGAGCGCTATGCCATGCTGTTGCAGAACCCCAACGACTCGCTGTTCCTGTGGCTGGAGTCGCACACGAAGGCCGACGTAGACCGTCTGCGCTCCTATTTCACCCCCGATGCCGATGCCCATGTGGCCATTATGCGGTTGGTCTATGAGATTGACACCGACATACCGTTCCTGTCGAACCATCCCTCGTCGAACATACACGAGATTGTCAGGTCGTTTGGCAAGGCTGTGCCTACCGACGACGACTGGCACTCGCTGGTAGACGGGCGACTGCTGTCGTGGATGTATTCGCATGAAGACGTGATAGCCTGCGAGTCGCTTCGCATTCTGACGCAGGATCAGGAGTATTCGCAGACGTTGGCCTATAAGGTACTATATAATATGGATCGCGAGGCTGCCTACGACCTGTGCGATGCCAAGACACCGGTGGCCGTGGGTGAGCTTATTGCCAAGCGGCTGATGCATGCTGAGCATGCCTCGGCCGAGGAACTGGCCAGCGATATGCAGGACATCGTCGATCCCGAAGGCCGGTTCTACTACTTTGCCCAGCTGCACGGCTGGAACGAGCAGATAGCCGAGGCCACCCGTTGCTTCGACCTGAAGTCGGAGGAGAACACCGAGCGTATGGGAGCCTACGACCTGCGCACAGCCTTGTACCGCTTCTGCCGGGTGCTGGGGGCCACGCCAGCCTATCTGATGCCCGATGGCACTAAGCTGGCCGATGGCCGGAATTTGCCTGAGGGCAAGGCCGCCTCGGCTGTGCGAAATGAAATTAGGATGGGAGCCTTCCCCCAGTGGCTGTCGGTGTACTATCATGAAGACCCCACCCGTAGCTTCGAAGAGGAGTTCAGCTATGAGCGCGAACTGGAGGAATGGGTGCTCACCCTGGGCCGGTACGACTCGCAGCAGATGTACTACAAGCGCTTTGTGAAGGCCCGCGAGGAGACCACCGAGCGCATTAACAGCGTGCGCAAGCTGTGGAAGAATGCCAAGGCTCGCGAGAAGTTCTGGCGATATGCCTTCTATGGCGTGTCGGCGGTGCTCATTCTGCTGGTGCTGATCTTTGGCGTGCCCGACCGCACCTATCTGCTGGCCCATCCCCACCTGTGCATCATGCTGCCTGTTGGTGCTATGACAGGCATTATCGTAGGCGTGCGGGCCTTCTTCCGGGGCTTTGGTGCGCTTATGTCGGTGTGCTGGGGCCTGCTGGGGTTGCTCTCGGCCCTGATTCCTATTCATTTGCTGAAGTTTGTCGATGCTCACATACCCAGTTTATTTAGTGTGACCATCGTGCTGCTCATCCTGCTCTATATGCTGGTCTGCCATCTCACAGACTTCCGTCGCGACAGCAAGACCAATGTAGGGCTTATCAAGGAGGTGCTTTCTGCCGATGATATCAATACCTCGCTCTTAGAGCCGCTATATTATACCTTCAAGGTCAAGTCGCACCGCTTCAAGAGTTCCAAGTTTGGTGTGCTCGACGATGTGAACGACCAGGTGAGGAGCATTAGTGGCGAGTCGGTGCTGCACTACATTCTGTGGTTTACCATGATGACTATTCTGGTGTTAGAGTTTGTGGCGTTCAGTCCGCAGCTGCTCAACGTACCCAATCCCAATATGGGCAGTGTGAGCGTGAGTGGCGTTATTGACCAATTAGAAAAAGACGTAGAATGATTTGCGAACACTGCCATAAGGAAAACAGAAGCATTGCCAAGTTCTGCAAGTGGTGCGGCAAGGCGCTCGTATCGCAGAACGTGCTCGACAAACTGGTGGGCCTGAGCGACTTGAAGGTTCAGCTGAAGACCATTGCTGACACCCATGCCTATCTACAGTCGAGGAAAGACATTGCTGCTGTGAAACTATCGGTGAACGCCATCATCATTGGCGAGACGGGAACTGGCAAGACGGCCTTGGCAGAGATTATACGCGACTACTTCTATCAGCATCGCCTTATTGAGAAACCCAAGCTGACGGTGGTCGACGCGGTGGACTATTCGCGCTTTGTCGATAAGTGGGACGACAACATCAAGAAGGCCCGGAAGGGCATCCTCTTCTTCGACAACGTGCAGAAGCTGCTGCCCGACAAGTACTCGAACCAGGTGAACCCGCTCGACAAACTGTTTGTCGAGATGGACAAGTGGGACGACGACCCCATTGTGATCATTGCCGGACTGCCCAAGGGACTTGAGGATTTCCTCGACAGCAACCCTGCGGTGAAGAATCGCTTCAAGTATATGTTCCGCCTTCCCGCCCCCAACTACCACGAGCTGAGCGACATTACCAAGCTGGAGTTGCGCATAAAGTATGGCATTACCAACTTCTCGCCAGAAGCCAACGACCTGCTGGGGCGCTATTTCAAATATCAGATTAAGATCAAGGACGATTCCTTCGGTAATGCCCATCTGGCTATGAAGACTGCCGAAGACATCTTTACCTCTTTCATCAGCAGGGGCACTCAGGCGGTGCAGGTTGAGAAAGAGGATATCAGGGGCTACGTGCCCGAGGAGCGAAAGCTCGACGATATTCTGCACGACCTCGACAAGTATATTGGCATGAACGAGGTGAAGCAGGCCGTTCGCGAGATTGCCTACTCCGTACAAAATAGTCTGCAAAGGGCTCAGCGAGGATTGGGCGAGCAGGAGAAAATGTCGATGCACATCGTGCTCACCGGCAATCCTGGCACTGGCAAGACCACGATGGCCCGCAAGCTGGGCGAGATCCTGGCCTCTATTGGCTATCTGGATTCCGGCCATGTGGTCGAGGTTGACCGTTCGCAGATGGTGAGCCCCTATCAGGGCGAGACCCCCAAGGTGGTGAACCGCCTTTGCGACAAGGCTATGGGCGGCATTCTCTTTGTCGACGAAGCCTATACGCTGGCCCCCGTCAACCAGTCGGGCGAGCGCGACAACCAGGGAGCCCAGGCGCTTGAGACCCTGATGAAGCGCATGGAGGACGACCGGGGTAAGTTTGTGGTCATTGCCGCAGGCTACCGGATGGAGATGGAGAACCTGTTCAGGGTGAACCCCGGCATGCGCAGCCGTTTCAACTATTTCCTCAACATCGACGACTACACGCCCGATGAACTCTTCCAGATTATGGAGGTGTTCTCGCGTGATAAGAAATACATCTTCTCGCCTCAGGCTGAGGCCGTGGCCCGGAAGCAGATCAAGGAGCTCTACGACTCGCGCGACAAGGACTTCGCCAATGGCCGCACCATGCGCTCGCTCTTCGACCAGATATGCAAGAAGCAGGCGCAGCGCCTGCAGTACAAGGACATCACCCGGATGACCAACGAGCAGCTGATGACCATTGAAGACGAAGACATTCCCTACGAGGCACCGAAGGAGGTAGACCTGAGCGAATGTCTGAAGAAGCTCGATGGCCTGGTGGGCCTGGACAGCGTGAAGAAAGAAATAAGCAGCCTCTCGGCCTTCCTCACCCTGCAAGTTCGGCGAGGGGAGACCAATACCTTCCAGGGCAAGCACTATGTGTTCACTGGCAATCCCGGTACGGGCAAGACCACCGTGGCACGTATCATGGCCGATGTGTTCAAGACGCTGGGCATCGTGAGCCGTGGGCAGCTGGTCGAGGCCGACCGCTCGAAGCTGGTGGCAGGATTCTCGGGACAGACGGCCATCAAGACCAACCAGCTCATCGACTCTGCCCTGGGCGGGGTGCTCTTCATCGACGAGGCCTACACCTTGAAGTCGAGCGATGGCGACTCGTTTGGTGCCGAGGCCATTGACACCCTGCTGAAGCGGTTGGAGGACGACCGTGGCAAGTTCGTGTGCATCGTGGCGGGCTATACCGAGCAGATGCACGACTTTATCGACTCAAACCCCGGACTGAAGAGCCGCTTCACCCAGACCATTCACTTCGACGATTACAAGCCCGACGAGCTGACGCAGATATTCCTTAATATGGCCACCGCCAAGAAGTTTGTCATCGACGAAGAGACCCGCGCCGCCATCCATCGTCAGTTCGAACAGCTCTACCTGCGCCGCGACAAGAACTTTGGCAATGCCCGTGAGGCCCGTCGCATTTTCGACGAGACCATCGAGCGGCAGAGCCAGCGACTGGTAGAGCAGATGAGCAAGCCGGGCGTATCGGTGAGCGACACGATGGCCGATGGCTTCCTCTTCGAGGATATGTACAAGCTCACCGTGGCCGACCTGCCTATGGAGCAAAGCACCGCGGCACGACCGCTCGACGAGGTGCTCAACGAGCTCGATGAGTTCATTGGCATGCGATCGGTGAAGAATGCCATACGCCGTCTGGCTGTGCAGAGCATGTTTATGAAGCAGCGTGCTGCCATGGGTGCAGGCCGCGTTCAGCAAATGTCGATGAACTTCATTCTGACCGGCAATCCCGGCACGGGCAAGACATCGATAGCCCGCAAGATGGGCGAGGTGCTCCAGTCTATGGACATTCTGCCTACCAGCCGCGTGATCGAGGCCAGTCGCGCCACGCTCGTTGGCAAGTATATGGGCGAGACGCCCAAGATCGTGAACAGCATGTGCGACAAGGCTATGGGCGGCATCCTCTTCATCGACGAGGCCTATATGCTCAGTGGTGAGAACGACCAGTATGGCAAGGAGGCCATCGACGCGCTGATGAAACGCATGGAGGATGACCGTGGCAAGTTTGTGGTCATAGCCTCCGGCTATCAGGACAAGATGGACGAGTTCCTGCAAGTGAATGCCGGACTGGCCAGCCGCTTCACCCACAAGCTGCACATTGAAGACTATAACGAAGACGAGCTGCTGGCCATCTTCAAGAAAATGGCGCAGAAAGACCAGTACACGCTTTCGCCTCCGGCAGAGTACAAGGCACTGGGTATCATCTCGAAGATGCTCGTGATGAAGGACGAGAACTTCGGCAATGCGCGTGAGATGCGCAATATGCTCGACCAGACCATCCAGCAGCTTTCCATCCGTGTGTCGCAGCTGCCGCCCGACCAGGTTTCGAAAGAGACCTACCAGTTAATACAACCTGAAGATATTCAAGAAGATATATGATTATTTGTCCAAATTGCAAGGAAGAGATCGACGACGACTCCCATTACTGCGATCAGTGCGGCCAGGCATTGCTCTATTGCGACCGCTGTGGCCGTGTGGGGCTGGGACGGCGCTGCACCAATTGTGGCGGCCTGATGATTACGCCCGAAGAATATGAGCGCAGGCGTGGTCAGCACACGGCCTATTCCTCATCGGTGTCCACAGGCTTCGTCTCGGAGGGCTTCATCTCTACCAACATGCCCACCAATGGCCGCCAGATGCCACCCTCCGTTTCCATTCATCAGCCGCAGGGCGTGCCTGTGCTGTTGCTCTACAACAGTTCGCTCAACATTCGCATTCAGGGTATCAACGGAGCTGTGCTGGGGCGCCGGCAAGGGCCATACGTGCAGTTCTTCCAGAACAACAAGTATGTTTCGGGCGTTCATGCCCAGCTGAAGTACAAGGCCGACAGCGGCTGGTGCATAGCCGACAAGCACTCGTCGAACGGCACGCGGCTGAACGACCGCCAGCTGCAGCCGGATGTCGACATGTCGCTCAAGAACGGCGACATACTTACCATAGCTAATGTAAATCTTCAAGTAAGCGTAAGCTAAAGAAAAACGAAAGTAAACTACAATGCTGAATTTAAACATCACTGCCGCAAGCCGTGTGGGTTGTGTCAGGACTAACAACGAGGATATGCTGTTGGTGGGCGAGTGGTTCGTGCGCAACAGCAAGATGACTACCCAGGTGAAGACCGGCAACACCGACCGCTACCTGCTGGCCCTGGCCGATGGCATGGGTGGGCACAACAGCGGCGAGGTGGCCAGCAGCGACGTGCTGCACAACCTGCAGTTCTTCTTCAACGACATACCTGCCGGGCTTGCTCCCGGCGAGTTCAACGAGGCTATCTACGAGTGGCTGCAGAGCATCAACACCGTCATCGACTCCAAAGGCCACTCCGATCCCAAATACCGCGATATGGGTACCACCCTTGTGGCCTTTGCCTACTATGCAGGCCAGTTCTACTGGATGAACTGTGGCGACAGCCGCCTCTATCGTTTGCACGACGGCCAGCTCTCGCAGCTCACCACCGACCACTCGCTGAGCAACCTGCTCGGCTCGACCAAGCACTCAAACGTTATTACCAACTGCATAGGCGGTGGCTGCAAGACCAGCTACATTGACATGGTGCGCTGCACCGACGAGGTGCTGCCCGGTGATGTGTTCCTGCTGTGCAGCGACGGACTCAATGATATGATTTCTGATGCCGACATTGCCCAGCTGCTGGTTCGGGGGCACGACGCACAGGCCCTGTGCGATGCTGCCGAAGAGGCTGGTGGTGCCGACAACGTGTCGACCATCGTCGTGCGTATAGAATAATCCGTTTCCCTAAACCACACAAAAAGATTTATGCCACTTAGACTTCCAGACCGCTTGCCGGCCATCGACATTCTGAAGCGCGAGAACATCTTCGTGATGGACAACTCGCGTGCTCATGCCCAGGACATACGTCCGCTGCGCATCGTCATACTCAACCTGATGCCGCTGAAGATCACTACCGAGACCGATCTCATACGTCTGCTTTCGAATACCCCTTTGCAGCTCGACATCAGTTTTATGAAGCTGAAGAGCCACACCCCCAAGAACACCCCGATTGAGCACATGATGATGTTCTATCGGGACTTTGAGACTATGCTCAATGAGAAGTTCGATGGTATGATTGTCACTGGTGCACCCGTTGAGACGCTTGCCTTCGAAGATGTGAACTACTGGGGCGAGATAACCCGCATCTTCGACTGGGCCAAGACCCACGTCACCAGTACGCTCTACATTTGCTGGGCGGCTCAGGCCGGCCTCTATTATTATTATGGTGTGCCCAAGTATCCGCTGCCCAAGAAAATGTTTGGCATCTTCCCTCAGCAAATTCTCGCTGCCCAGTTGCCCATCTTCCGTGGGTTCGACGATGTGTTTATGATGCCCCACAGTCGTCATACCGAGGTTCGTCGCGACGACATACTGGCCCGTCCCGAGTTGCAGCTCATTGCCGAGAGCCCCGAGAGTGGTGTGAGCATCGTCATGGCCCGTGGTGGCCGTGAGTTCTTTGTTACGGGCCATTTAGAGTATGCTCCCAACACGCTCGACAATGAGTACAAGCGCGATAAGGACATACGCACCGACGTTGACCTGCCCCGCAATTACTATCGTGACAACGACCCGGCCAACCCGCCGCTCGTCACCTGGAGGGCACATGCCAACCTGCTCTACAGCAACTGGGTGAACTACTACGTCTACCAGGAGACGCCCTACGACATTAACAAGATAGAATGAGACCACTCGAACTGCTGGCTCCGGCCAAGAACCTTGCTTGCGGTATGGCGGCCATCGACCATGGTGCTGATGCCGTTTATATTGGTGCCCAGCGCTTCGGAGCCAGGGCTGCCGCAGGCAATAGCGTGGTCGATATTAGCGAGCTGTGCCGCTACGCCCATCAGTTTGGAGCCAAGGTCTACGTCACGGTCAACACCATTGTCTACGATGCTGAGATTGAAGACACCCGCCAGCTCCTCTCGCAACTGGCGCAGGCACAGGTCGATGCCATTCTCGTGCAGGATATGGCCCTGCTCACGCTGAATCCTTCGCTCACGCTGCATGCCAGCACACAGACCGACAACCGCACGGCCCGGAAGGTGGCGTGGCTGCGCAGCCTGGGCTTTGCACGGGTGGTGCTGGCCCGCGAGCTGAGCATTGCCGAGATTGAGCAGATACACCGCGAAGTGCCTGATGTCGAGCTGGAGGCGTTCGTCCATGGCGCCCTCTGCGTCAGTTATTCGGGTCTGTGCTATGCCTCGCAGGCTTGCTTCGGGCGCAGTGCCAATAGGGGGGAGTGTGCCCAGTTCTGCCGTATGCAGTTCGACCTAGTCGATGCTGAAGGCCGCATCATCGAGCATCAGCGCCACCTGTTGTCGCTGAAGGACATGAACCAGAGCGACAACCTGGAGCGGCTTGCCCGTGCTGGGGTCACCTCGTTCAAGATTGAAGGACGGCTGAAGGATGAGGCCTACGTGAAGAATGTAACCGCCCGCTACAGTCAGCTGCTCAACGACCTCATTGCCCGCCATCCGGGCGAGTACTGCCGTAGCTCGCGGGGTAGGGTAGAGCTCAGCTTTACCCCCAACTTGCAGAAGACCTTCAATCGTGGCTATACCACCTATTTTGCCGACGGCCGCATGCCCGACATCGCCTCGTTCGATACGCCGAAGGCCCTGGGCGAGTACGTGGGCTACGTCAAGGAGTTGCGCGGCCATTCGTTCAATGTGGCGGGTACGGCCGTCTTTGCCAATGGCGACGGCCTGTGCTTTCTCAATGCCGATAGACGGTTGGAGGGCTTTCGTGTAAACAGGGTTGAGGGCAACCGCATCTTTCCGCTCTCGCTGCCATCATCGTTGCGTCCTGGCACTCGCCTCTACCGCAACAATGACCAGCAGTTCGAACGTGCGCTCTCGCGACCAACGGCCCGGCGCAAGCTGCCCATCAGTATGAGCCTCAGTGCGGTGTCCGATGGCTTCCAGCTGACCATTGTTCAGGAGGAAGCCGATGCCCAGGCCAGCGCCAGCATTCAGTGTCAGCACCAGGAGGCCCAGTCGCCCCAACGGGATAATATCATCCGCCAGCTCACAAAGTTGGGCGACACCCCATTCGAGTGTTCGTCAGTCCGCCTGCCAGCCGACTTCAGCTATTTCATTCCCAGCAGTCAGCTTGCCCTCTTGCGTCGACAGGCAGTGCAAGCCTTGATCGATAGTTCTGCCAGCCCCCATCCGTCTGCCTCCAAACGCCAGGCTTCTGTAGCTCCTTGCCCCTTGCCTCAAGACTATTCAGAAACGTTTCTCTATAACATATCCAATAGCCTGTCGCGCCGTTTCTACGAGCAGCAGGGGCTACGCCAGGCTGATTCTGCCTACGAACTGCACAGGCCCGCAGGCCCAGTACCCCTGATGCAGTGCCGTCACTGTCTGCGCTATGCCCTGGGCTACTGCGTGAAGCATGGTGGGCGTACCCCTCAATGGCGCGAGCCCCTCTGCTTGCAGCTGTCCGATGGCCGTCGCTTTCGTCTTCAGTTCGACTGCCGCCACTGCCAGATGAACGTTTTTCTTGAAACAGGCGATTAAAGATCGTATTCCGTAGTATCGGCAATGCCAGCCTCGGCCAGCGCCTCGCGACGCTCTACGCAGGTGCCGCACTTGCCACAATGCTTCTCGCCACCCTTATAGCAGCTCCAGGTCTCGGCATAGTCAATGCCAAGAGCCTTGCCACGGCGGGCAATGTCGCCTTTGGTCAGGTGGGTGTAGGGCGACTCCAGCCTGACACCCACGAAGGTGCCTGCCTGTGCGGCCTGGTTGAATGCCTCGACAAACTCCGGACGGCAATCGGGGTAGATGGTGTGGTCGCCACCATGGTTGGCCATCATCACACACGTCAGGCCGTTGCTCTCGGCTATGCCCACGGCAATGCTCAGCATAATGCCATTGCGGAAGGGCACTACCGTCGACTTCATGTTCTCGTCGGCATAATGACCTTCGGGAATGTCCTCGCCACCCTTTAGGAGCGAGCTCTTGAAGTAGTCGGTCATAAACGACAGGGGAATGGTGATGTGCTTGATGCCCAACCGCTCGCAGTGCAGGCGGGCAAAGGGAATCTCACGCTCGTTGTGCTTGCTGCCATAGTCGAACGACACAGCCAGGGCTATGCGCTCCTGATAGTCGTAGAGCAGCGTGGTGCTGTCCATGCCGCCGCTCAGAATAAGTACCGTGTCCTTCATTACCGTGCAGCAATAACTTCAATCTCAACCAATGCCCCCTTAGGCAGGTCTCTCACTGCAAAAGCCGAACGGGCGGGGAATGGTGCCTGGAACATCTGGTCGTAGACTTCGTTCATGGCTCCGAAGTCGGCAATGTCGGCCAGGAGCACGGTGGTCTTCACTACGTCCTTCAGGTCGAGGCCTGCCTCTTGCAGAATGGCCTGCACGTTGAGCAGCGACTGGCGCGTTTGCTCCTTGATGCCTCCTTCGGGGAATGTCCCTGTGGCAGGGCAGATGGGCAGCTGTCCGCTGCAATACACGAATGCGCCAGCCTCGATGGCCTGGCTATAAGGCCCGATAGCTGCCGGCGCCTTACTGGTTGCAATAGCTTTTTTCATTCTTCTTTTCTGCTTTATAGTTAATTCAATTGCAAAAATAC
>JAFVEE010000041.1 GCA_017478085.1 Prevotella sp.
CGAGCAGCGCTACAACGGCGGCATGGGCTCCAACGGCCTCACCTCGGCCCGCCACGACGTCTTTGCCAAATACCTGGCAGAGCGCTACCCCGAGAGCTACGACCATGCCGTGCCCGACGACCTGGTGTATAGCGGACGGCATCAACTGACGGAAGAAGCCGACCTCTCACCTCTCACCCCTCACCCCTCACCTCTCACGATGGGCTCCCTCGTTCTCTCCCCCACCCGCACCTACGCCCCGGTCATCAAGCGACTGCTCGACGAGCTGCGGCCCGAGATTCACGGTATGGTGCACTGCACGGGCGGTGCCCAGACCAAGGTGCTGCACTTCGTGGGCGAGAACTGCCGCGTGGTGAAGGACAACATGTTCACCGTGCCACCGCTCTTCCAAGCCATCCACGAGTGCTCGCAGACCGACTGGAAGGAGATGTACCAGGTGTTCAACATGGGTCACCGTATGGAAATCTACGTGCGCCCCGAAGTGGCCGAGCAGGTCATCGCCATCTCCCAGTCGTTCAACATCGACGCACAGGTGGTGGGCCACATTGAGGAGGGTAAGCGCTCGCTGACCATCAAATCAGAATTTGGAGAATTCAACTATGGAGAATAATAGCATATTAGAGAAACTGGACGGGCTGGAGAGCCGCTTCGAGGAGGTATCGACCCTGATTACCGACCCTAACGTGATAGGCGACCAGCAGCGCTTCGTGAAGCTGACCAAGGAATATAAGGACCTCTCTGACATTATGGATGCCCGCAAGCGCTACATAGCCTGCCTGAACGGCATCAAGGAGGCGAAGGACATCCTGGCCAACGAGGACGACCCCGAGATGAAGGAGATAGCCCGCGAGGAGCTGGCCACCAACGAGGCCCTGCAGCCCAAGCTGGAAGAGGAAATCAAGATTGCCCTGATACCCAAGGATCCCGAGGACGCGAAGAACGTGCAGATGGAGATTCGTGCCGGTACGGGCGGCGACGAGGCCTGCCTGTTTGCCGGCGACCTCTTTAAGATGTACAAGAGCTTCTGCGACTCGAAGGGGTGGCAGCTGTCGGTGACCAGCGTGAGCGAGGGAGCCGTGGGCGGCTACAAGGAGATCGACTTCGCCGTCTCTGGGGCCGACGTCTACGGCACGCTGAAGTACGAGAGCGGCGTTCACCGCGTGCAGCGCGTGCCTGCCACCGAGACGCAGGGCCGCATGCACACCAGTGCCGCCACCGTGGCCGTGCTGCCCGAGGCCGACAAGTTCGAGGTGCACATCAACGAGGGCGAGATCAAGTGGGACACCTTCCGCTCGTCAGGTGCCGGTGGCCAGAACGTGAACAAGGTGGAGTCGGGCGTGCGCCTGCGTTATATGTGGAAGAATCCCAATACGGGCGAGACCGAGGAGATTCTCATTGAGTGTACCGAGACGCGCGACCAGCCGAAGAACAAGGAGCGTGCCCTCTCGCGCCTGTACACCTTTATCTATGATAAGGAGCACCAGAAGTATATGGACGACATTGCCTCGCGCCGTAAAACGCTGGTCAGCACGGGCGACCGAAGTGCAAAAATCAGAACCTACAACTTCCCGCAGGGCCGCGTGACCGACCACCGCATCGGCTTCACCACCCACGACCTGCAGGGCTTCCTGGGCGGCGACATCCAACCCATGATCGATGCCCTGACCGTAGCCGAGAACGCAGAGAGAATGAAAGAGAGCGAACTATAGGCCCACCCCCTACCCCTCCCCCAGGGAGGGGAGTCTGGATGGTCTTAGTCTCTAAACAATAACAATAAGCTTGGCCCCGCCCTGAAACTGACCAAGCACCCCTCCCTTGGGGAGGGGCTGGGGGTGGGCTTTACTATGACAAGACAAGAACTCATACAGCAAATTAAGCAGAAGCGATCGTTTCTCTGCGTGGGTCTCGACACCGACCCGAAGAAGATGCCCCAGTGCGTACTGGACCTCTACGACCCCGTGTTCGAATTTAACAAGGCCATCATCGACGCAACGGCGCCCTACTGCGTGGCCTACAAGCCCAATCTGGCCTTCTACGAGGCTTACGGCCTGAAGGGCATGGAGACCTTCGTGAAGACCGTGCAGTACCTGAAGGAGAAGCACCCGCACCACCTGATCATAGCCGATGCCAAGCGCGGCGACATTGGCAACACCAGCCAGATGTATGCCCGCACGTTCTTCGAGGAGTACGACGTAGACGCGCTGACCGTGGCCCCCTATATGGGCGAGGACTCGGTGACGCCCTTCCTCGCATACGAAGGCAAGTGGGTCATCCTGCTGGCGCTGACCTCGAACATGGGCAGTCACGACTTCCAGCTCTTCGAAGACAAAGACGGCCAGCGCCTGTTTGAAAAGGTGCTGACCAAGAGCCAGGAGTGGGGCAATGATGAGAATATGATGTACGTCGTGGGTGCCACCCAGGGCCGCATGTTCGAAGACATTCGCCGCGTGGCTCCCCGCCACTTCCTGCTTGTGCCCGGTGTTGGGGCACAAGGCGGATCGCTACAGGAAGTGTGCAAGTATGGAATGAATGAGGATTGCGGACTGCTGGTGAACTCCAGTCGCGGCATCATCTACGCCTCAAACGACGACCACTTTGCCGAGGTGGCAGGCAACAAGGCCCGCGAACTGCAACAGGAGATGGCTGCCGAGCTGGACCGCGCAGGCATCTAACGATTGGCCATCTGGTATATGGCAGTCATGTCGGGCTCGTGTAGCACCTCCATGGCACCCACGGTAATCGTGCCGCCACGACTGCACTTCTGCACCATCAGGGCAATCTCGTCGTCGGTAACGGTACGGCCTATCAGCTCAGGGATGCTCGTGGGCATGCCAATCTGACGATAGAACTGCTCCATAGCCTCAACGCCCTTCAGGGCAATCTCACTGGGTGTGGCAGATGCGTCTGCCACACCCATCACGTTGGTGGCAAACTGCACAAAGCGGCTCTGGTGCCTCGGCATCACATAGCGGGCCCACGAGCCCCACAGGGCAGCCAGTCCGGCACCGTGGGTCACACCGAAGAGGGCGCTCAGCTCGTGCTCCAGGCGGTGGGTGGCAAAGTCTTTCTCGGTTCCGCACTCCGTCAGGTCGTTATGTGCCAGCGAGCCAGCCCACATAATCTGTGCCCTGAGCAGGTAGTCCTCAGGCTTTTTCAGCACCTCGACGGCGCAGTGCTTCACCGTGCGCAGCAATGCCTCGCTGATGGCATCGGTCAGCATCATATCCTCGTACTTCGAGAAGTAGCGCTCCATAGTGTGCATCATAATATCGGTGCAACCGGCTGCCGTCTGGTAGGCAGGCAGGGTATAGGTGCGCTCAGGATTCATCACGCAGAAGCGGGCCCGGCACAGGTCGCTGTTGATGCCGCGCTTCAGCAGACCCTCGTCCTTCGTGATGACGCAGCTGCTCGACATCTCGCTGCCAGCGGCAGGAATGGTGAGCACCACGCCCACGGGCAGACACGACTGGGGCACGGCCTTGCCTTCCCAGAAGTCCCACACGGGGCCATCGTAGCCCACGCCGTAGCCAATGGCCTTGGCCGAGTCGATCACGCTGCCACCACCCACGGCCAGGATGAAGTCGACCTGCTCCTGGCGACACAGGCTGATGCCCTGCTCTACCAGCGACAGCAGGGGATTGGGCACTACCCCACCCAACTCTACAAAATAGATGCCTGCCTCGCGCAGCAGTGCGAACACCTTGTCGAGCAGGCCCGAACGGCGGGCCGAACCGCCACCATAATGTACCAGTACGCGCGAACCGCCACTTGCCTTAATCAACTGAGCAATCTGCTCTTCTGACTGACGCCCGAACACCACACGGGTAGGAGCATAGAAATTGAAGTCTTTAATCATCGTTATAGTTTTTTTGGTTCTATGCCACAAAGTTACAAAATATTCAGTTAAATTATCCGTTATATAGTAAATATTATGAAGATTTAATGAAAGATGCGACGCTAATCTCGGTGGTGACACCCGTCTACAACGGTGCCCGGTTTATCAAGGGTACCTACGACTGCCTGTGCCGTCAGACCTACACGAACTGGGAGTGGGTGGTGGTAGACGACGGGTCGACCGACGAGACGAGGACTATGCTGCGCGAGCTGGGTGAGCACGACCGCCGCATCAGCTACACGCGACAGCAGAACAGCGGGGCGGCCAAACTGCCCCGCGACCGCGCCGTGTTCCAGTCGAAGGGGCCGCTCGTTCTGCCACTCGACATTGACGACCGGATAGAAGACGACTACCTGCAGCGAATGATAGAGCGGATGGAGGAAACACAGGCCGACATCGTCTACCCGCAAATGGTGTTCGTCAATATGGCCACGGGCGAGACCACACTGACACTGCCCGTCGAAGGGTTCGACACAGACCATGTGTACGACGGGCGCAGCCTGGTGCGCATGACTATGCCCGAATGGAGCATAGGCTGCAACGGCGGGCTGTATCGCCGCAAGGTTTGGGGCAACATCTACTGGCTGGAGGAGCATGAGCCCATCTGGGTGTACTCCGACGAGGTCGACGAGCGCCACTATCTGCTACTGGCCCACCGGGTGGCTTTTGCCCAGGCCCGCTATTTCTACCAGAACCACGAGGCATCGATCACCAACAGGGTGTCGCCCAAGCTGTTCCACATACTGAAGACCAACAACCAGCTGCTGGACCTGATGGAGGAAGAGTTCGGTCTGGACAGCGAGGAGTACCGCCTGGCCAACCTGAAGGCCTTCTACGGCTGGCGCTCAATGACGGCCTACTACCTGCGACACTACGAGGAGCTGACCGATGCCGACGGGCAGATACAGTATGACCTGACACAGGCCTTCAGCCGCATAGACCCCTCGTTGCTGAGCCGCAAGGACCGGATGAAGTTCCTGAACCTGAAGAGCGGCAAGCTGCTACAGGCCCTTATGGCGCTGAAATACCAGCCACGATGGCTCACCGAGAAGGTGATGCAGCGCACGATGACCGACAAGTACCGCTTTGAGGTGGTGCGCAAACGCACTGAGGGAATGATGCTCCAGCAAATGCGGAAGAGCTATGCGGAAGCCGAGGAAAAGGAGTCGTTTGCCCCGTGTGCCATCAGTATGTTCTGCGGCAATGTGGCCAGCGGCGGCCTGGTCGACCGCCTGCGCGGTGCCGTCAGCCTGTTTGCTGCCTGCAAACAGGCCGGACGCGACTTCCGCCTGTACTTCACCCACCCCTTCCCGCTGACCGACTATCTGCAGCCCAACGAATACGACTGGACCATCAAGGAGCAGGAAGTGACGTTTGCCCCGTCGCAGTCCCACGCCGTGATCGTCGACACACAGACCAATACCGAGTGGGAGCGGCAGTGGCAGCAGCAGCGCTTCGCCGAAGAGCTGAACGACCATGCCAACAAGCAGCTGCACTTCTACACCAACGCGCTGTTCAGCTATTCGCTCGACTTCTCGGCCCTGTTCAACGAGCTGTTCCGCCCCTCGGAACGGCTACAGGCCAGCATCGAGCGTGCCCATCACATCATAGGCGGCCCCTACGTCACGGTGTCGGCCCGCTTCTGCAACCTGCTCGACGACTTCAACGAAGAGACCTACAGCGAGCCGCTTTCGCAGGCCGGACAACGGCAGCTGCTCGATGCCTGCATCACGCAGCTGCGACACATTCACCGCCGGCACCAGGGAGCCCTGGTCGTGGTGTGCTCCGACAGCACCACCTTTGCCCAGGCGGCACAGGGCGAAGACTATGTGAGGGTGATTCCCGGCACGGTGTCGCACATTGGCAACGACACCTCTCACCATTACGAATACTACGAAAAGACGTTCCTCGACTTCTTCATCATAGCCGATGCCCTGAGGGCCTATCTGCTGAAGGCTCCCAGGATGCACAACAGCGGCTTCCCCTACGCCGCTGCCAGGGTGGGTCAGAAGCCCTACGAGGTCGTAACGTTCGAACCATAACATAACGCACATGCCCATGGAGCCCACCAAGCGCACCAGCAACTACCGCAGGATGATGTCGAGCACTGCCATCTTTGGTGGTGCCCAGGTCATGAATGTGCTCATCAACATTGTGCGGGGCAAGCTGGTGGCCGTGATTCTGCAGGCCAGCGGACTGGGCGTGATGTCGCTGCTGACCAATGCAGCCAACACGCTGCAACAGTTTGCGCTGCTGGGCATCAACATATCGGCGGTGCGCAATGTGTCGCAGGCCAACGAGAACGGCAACGCCGAGACGCTGGCCCTGACCGTGCGCATCGTGCGGGCACTGGTGCTGGGGGCCTCGCTGCTGGGCCTGGTGCTCACGCTGGTATTCTCGCCGCTCATGTCGCAAATGTCGTTCGACTCGCTCGACTACCTGCCCTACTTCCTGTTGCTCAGCCTGGCCGTGTTCATCAATGTGATGGGCACGGGCGAGATGGCCGTGATGCAGGGCCTGCGCCGCTACAAGCGACTGGCGTTCTGCTCGATCGTGCCGCCGGCATGCGGCTTGCTCATCAGCATACCTATTTATTATATATGGGGCGTGCAGGGCATCGTGCCCGCCATGATCCTGACGGGGCTCATCTACTATATTGCCATGCGGCTGAACTCCTACCGCGACAGCCGCCCCAGACAGCAACGGCAGCGGCTATCGTTCAAGGCCATCTGGGGCCAGGGGCAGGAGATTATCCAGTTCGGAATGATTATGACGCTGGGCAGCATTCTGGGCACCATCACCACCTATGCCCTCACGGCCTTCATCAGCAACACGGGCTCCATACAGGACGTAGGCTTCTACCAGGCTGCCAACCTCATCACCATGCAGTACATCAGCCTGATCTTCACGGCCATGGCCACCGACTTCTACCCCCGGCTGTCGAGCCTGGTGCAGCAACGCATGAGCGAGGCACGGCGATTTGTGAACCAGCAAACGGAGATTGTGCTCCTCATCGTCACACCGCTGTCCATGCTTATGATCCTGACCGCCCCGCTGCTCATCATGCTGCTGCTCACCAACGAGTTCCAGACCATCAGCACCATCGTGCGCTTTATGGGGCTGGCCAGCATCTTCAAGGCCCTGTGCTTCCCGATGGACTACATAGCCTACGCCAAGGGCGACAAGAACTACATCCTGTGGGTTGAGTCGATATGGGGCAACGTGAAGACGTTTACCGTCATATCGACCTTCTACATCTTCATGGGGCTCGACGGCCTGGGCTATGGCGCGCTATGCTCGGCACTGATCGACGTGGTGGTGAGCCTCATCCTGACGCGCTGGCGCTATGGCTTCCGCCTCTCGGCCGACAGCGTGCAGCTGCTTACTATGATGCTGGCCCTGTCCTCGGTGTGCTTCCTGGCCGCCTTCGTTCCCAATGTGTGGGTCAGCTACGGCATCATGTCGGCCACCACGCTGTTCTGCTGCGTCTACAGCATCCGGCAGATAGACCGCCGCATGGACCTCCGCTCTGTGTGGCAGCGATACAAGAACCGCCATCACCATGAAGAGGAGGAGAAGGCATGAAGCTGAGCGTCGTCATACCCGTCTACCGCGTTGAGGACACGCTCGACCGCTGCGTGGAAAGCATCGTAAGCCAATCCTTCCGCGAACTGGAAATCATTCTGGTAGACGATGGCTCGCCCGACAGCTGTCCGCAACTATGCGAAGAATGGGCCCGGCGCGACGACCGCATCATCGTGGTGCACAAACAGAACGGCGGGCTGAGCGATGCTCGCAATGCCGGCATCGAGGTGGCCAAGGGCGAACGGATCACCTTCGTCGACTCTGACGACTTCGTCGATGTCAACACCTTCGAGCAGCTGATGCCACTTGTCGCGCAGGCCGACGTGGTGGAATATCCCATCTACTGGCACTACGGGGCCGCTGAGCAGCGCGTCTGCCAGTTCGGCAACCACACCTACACCCACATGGCCGACTACTGGCTCAAGGGATATGCCTACGGCCACACCTACGCCTGCAACAAGATCTTCCGCCGAAGTCTGTTCAGCGATGTCAGGTTCCCCAAGGGCAAAGTCTTTGAAGATGCCTGGACACTGCCCCTACTGCTGAAGAAGGCTCAGCGCGTGGTAACCAGCGACCAAGGGCTGTACTACTACTGCCAGAACAGCCAGGGCATCACTGCCCAAGCCGACGGCCACGCTCTGCAAATGCTGCTCGATGCCCACCTGCAAGTGATGCAGGACCCCGCACTGGCCAGCGACCCACGCTACTACATGCACATCCTGAACATACAGCTGGATGTGTGCACGCTGACCGGCCAGAAACCCACACTGCCCGCACAGACCATCAGCCCGTTTACCCACGGTCTCTCGCCTAAGCTGAGGGCCAAGGCACTTATCCTAAACTTGCTCGGAATAGAAAGACTATGCCAAATCAACAAACTCATACGCCAGATGCGCCGTTAGTCAGCTTCGTGCTGACCTACTACAACCTGCCTATCGATATGCTGTGCCAATGCATCGATAGTCTGCGGGCCCTGTCGCTGCGGGCCTACGAACGGGAGATCATCGTGATAGACGACGGTTCGCAACAATCGCCACTGCCACAGCTCTCGGCCTATCTCAACGACATCATCTACGTTAGGCAGAAGAATGGCGGTCTCAGCGCTGCACGCAACCTGGGCATCAGCGTAGCGACAGGACAATACATTCAGTTTGTCGATGCCGACGACCTGCTGCTGACCACACCCTACGAGCACTGCCTGGACTTCGTGCGCTACGAAAAGCCCGACATGGTCATCTTCGACTTCACCCATCAGCCAGACCAGCCCACGGTCTATGAAGACTCGGCTGCCATGAGCGGCAGCGACTACATGCGCCGCTTCAACATCAGGGGAACGGCCTGCGGCTATCTCTTCAAGAAGAGCACGCTGGGCCAGTTGCGCTTCACGCCCGGCATCTACCATGAGGACGAAGAGTTCACGCCCCTGCTGATGCTACGCTCTGACACGGTGCGCAGCACCAATGCCCAGGCCTACCAGTACCGGCAGCGCGAGGACTCTATCATGACAAGCACCAGCATTCGCCACCAGCTGAAGCGGCTGAACGACGCGAAGCACATTCTACAGAGACTACAGACCTTAGCCGACACGCTGCCTGCCGAAGAAAGGGTGGCCCTGCACCGAAGGGTCCACCAGCTGACGATGGACTATATTTACAACGTCATTTTGCTCACGCAAAGCCAGCACTACCTGAACCGGCGGTTGGAAGATCTGCACCGCATGGGCCTCTACCCGCTGCCTAAGCGTGACTATACGAAGAAGTACAAATGGTTCCGCCGTCTGGCCAACAGCGAGGTTGGCCTGAAGATGCTCATGCGAACCATCCCGATGATGAAGAAAGAAAAATGAAGATACTGCTACTGGGAGAATACAGCAACGTGCATGCCACGCTGGCCAAGGGACTGAGACAGCTGGGCCACGAGGTGACGGTCGTGTCGAACGGTGACTTCTGGAAGAACTACCCGCGCGACATCGATGTGTCGCGCCCCAATGGCAGGCTGGGCGGTCTCAGGCTGCAGCTCAAGGTGCTCCGGCTGCTGCCACGGTTCAGAGGCTACGACGTGGTGCAGCTCATCAACCCCATGTTTCTGGAACTGCGGGCCGAGCGACTCTTTGGCATTTATCGCTACCTCAGGAAGCACAACAAGCTAATGGTGCTCTGTGCCATGGGCATGGACTACTACTGGGTGAGCGAATGCACCTATCGTAAGCCTTTGCGCTACAGCGACTTCAACATTGGCGACCAAGTGCGCACCGACGAGCCTGCCATTCGCGAACAGCGCGACTGGCTGGGCACGGCCAAGGAAAAACTGAACAAAATGATAGCCCACGACTGCAATGCCATCGTGGCTGGCCTCTACGAAGACTACGTTTGCTACGAGCCCCACTTCCCCCGCAAGACCTCCTTCATCCCTCTGCCCATTGTCCCTGCGGCTCCCTCACCCTCCGCAGCTCCTTCAGCCCCTATCAAGCTCTTCATCGGCATCAGCCGGGGCCGAAGCCAGTACAAGGGCACCGACATCATGCTTCAGGCTGCCCAGGACGTAATCGCCAAATACCCGGGAAGAGCGCAACTGCTGAAGGCCGAGGGCGTGCCTTTCGCGGAATACCAGCAAATGATGAATGGCAGCGATGCCATACTCGATCAACTCTACAGCTACACGCCGTCCATGAATCCGCTGCTGGCCATGTCGAAAGGCATCGTCTGCATTGGCGGCGGCGAACCTGAGAACTACGACATACTGGGGGAAACAGAGCTGCGCCCCATCATCAATGTGCAGCCTACCTACGAAAGCGTGTTTCACGAGTTAGAGCAACTGGTTCTCCATCCCGAACGTCTGCCGGAACTGAAACGCCAAAGCATAGCCTACGTATCACGCCACCACGACTATCTGAAAGTGGCCCGGCAGTATGAGAAGGTCTATCAAGCCCTCCGTGCTCAGCGAGATCATCAACGGCAAGCGTAACGTGTCGCTCGCCTACCCCGCTTTTCGCCGAGGACAAGTATTTACACATATTCTGCAAGGCCGACCACTTTTCTGCTAAAATCACATAAAATTTAGCACTTTTCTATATAAGGTGGCGGTTAAGGCGACGCTGCTTTTTTCTTCGAGAAATCCTGAGGACTTTGGTAATCCCCCAAAAGGTCTTGCGAAGATAATTGGGATAACATTTGGGAAGAATTGACATAAGAGCGGGAACCACGCCGATATCCTCGGCCTCGGTTCCCGCACTTTGTCTGCCCTTTCTCTTATCAACATAAGACAGGGTTATGACGCACTAATCTGTGCTTTAATTTGATTTTGGATACCAACTATTCCTGTATCGGCAACGTCTATGGCATTGGCGTTATAAATTGACTCATGGACGTAGTCCTGCTTTCCTTGCCATATCAATAGTTTCAAATCTGCTATGGCATTTCCAATTGTCTTGCCATCACTGCCAACAAGGGCGTTCTTGCATTTGTCTTCTGCGACCTTATTTTTTATATTATCACCTCAGATTATCGGCGAAAATACCAACTTCGTAGCCTGTCACGTGCTCCTGTTTTACAACGGAGCCTTCATTGCAAGACAACGGAGGCTTTATTGCAAACTAACGGAGCCTTCATTGAGTCGCAATGAAGGCTCCGTTAGTTTGCAATGGGGCGTGAATGAGAAAATGGCTATGGGAAAGACCTACAGCCCGAAGGGATTCATCATCGAGTAGGCACGCTTCACCTGCTCCTCGATGCCCTCGGCCTTGAAGTCGCCGCTCACGCCCGACAGCTCGTCGGGGTTCAGTTCCAGCACCTTCTGCATGTCTTCCTCGGCCCCCTGCTTGTCGCCCCGGTCGTAGCGAATCTTGCCACGCTCGCGGTAGGCATCGATGTTGAAGGGATTCACCTGCATGATGGCCTCGTACAGCTTCAGGGCCACCTCGTCGTTCTTTCCGGCGTGCATCACGCGGGCTCCCAGCAGCAGCACGTCTTCCTGTGGCTGCACATGCTGCAAGAGCCACTGCACGTCGCCCACGGCCTGAGCATACTGGCCCAGACGGTAGAGCGTCTGGCCGCGCAGCAGGCGGGCGTCGCCATTGGCCTCGTCGAGCGTCACGGCCTGCGTCAGCCGGGCAACGGCCTTCACGAGTTCCTTCTTTCCCACCAGCGACTGACCATAGACATAATGCACGCGTGAGTTCTTGTCGTCGACCTTCAGCGCACGCTCGCAGATGCCAGTCATCTGGTCGTAGTCCTCCTTCATATAGGCCACGTGGGCCATTTGCAGGAGCACGTCTACGTTTTCGGGCTGGGCTACAGCTATCTGCTCCAGCTCGGCAATGGCCTCGTCCATGCGGTCGAGTGCCACGAGCGTGCGCGACAGATACTCATGCACCTCCAGGTCGTCTTGTATTTTCAGGGCTTCGCGAAAGAAGCCTACGGCAGCATCGAGCTTGCCTATGCGCATAGCCTTCACGCCATCATACTTCAGCATGTCGAACTGCTTTGCCACGCTGGCTTTCTTCTCTTCCTCGGGGTTCTCATCGGAACCGCCGAACAGGGCTTTAAAAAAGTTCATAATCCTTCAATTTAAAATTTTGAGCACAAAGGTACGAAAAATTCCGAAATGCGCCAAGGAAATTGCCAAAATATGGTACCGCCAGGCCTATCTGCCCCTGCCGCCGAAGCCACCGCCCCTGCCGCCGAAGCCGCCACCACGGCCACCGCCGCCACCACGACGCTCGCCACGCGACTCGCCGTCGTCGACATCGCCACCCCGCCGGCCTCCATTGCCGCCATTGGCCCCGCCGAAGAAGTTCAGCCGATAGCTGATGTGGAGCATGGCATAGCTGGTGATGGCATTCACCTCGCGGTCGGTCCATCCGTTGGCATTTACGGTGCGGCTGAAGTTGGTCTGCTCGTGCAGGATGTCGTACCACTGTAGCATGACGGTGAGCTTCTTGCCGCGCAGGAAGCTGTGGCTCAGCTGGGCGTTCCAGATGAGCTCGTCGGTGTTGAGCGTCTCGTCGCTATAGCCGCGCTTGGAGTAGACGTGGAAGTCGGTAGAGAGGTTCGTGCCCCAGGGGAAGGTGACCTTGGTGTTGCCGCCATAGCGGAAGTTCCAGGTGGTCAGGTTGCGCGAGGCCTGCAGCCGGTTCTCGGTGCGGGCGTAGGTGGTGCGCCCATTGAGCGAAACGCTGAGCCACTTGTTGCGGAAGCTGAGCGACACGTCGGGCGACAGGTTGTAGGTATGGGTCACATTTCGGTCGGCCTCGGCCGTGCGGTTCAGGTTCACGTAGCCTATGCGGTGGTTGTAGCTGCCATTGATGCCGCCGCTCACGTCCCAGCGGTTCAGCGTGTCGAGCCCTATGTTGAAGCTGGCACCGCCATTGACGCTCCAGTTGCCATTGATGTTCTCCGGACGCGATATGCGACCACCCGTAGTCTCGTTGTAGGTCACGATGTTGCCCACCGAGTTGCTGGTGCGCTGCCAGCTGGCATTGGCGCTATAGCTCCAGTGGCGCTGGTTCTTGGGCACCTGGAAGCCCAGGCTGTCCTCGACGTAGGTGGGTGTGCGCTGTTTCTGGAAGTTGGTGCCCAAGTTGGTGGTGAACGAAGGCTTCAGCCCCGGGTTACCCATGGTGATGGAGAGCGGGTTGGTATCGTCGTAGATGTCGAGCAGCTGGGTGATGCTGGGCTGCTGCGTCTGCCCCCGGAAGGTCACCTGCAGGTTGGTCTGCTGGTTGAAGCGGTAGCGCAGGTTGAGCGTGGGCGATACGTTGGCCACCGTGCGTACGGTGTCGACGGGCAGGCCCAGGTATTGCTGCACGTAGTGCGAGCGCTGGGGCTGAATGCTTACGCCCGCGTTCATATTATATTTATCGCGCACGAAGCGCAGCTGCACGTCGATGTTGTGCCCATACTCCGTTCGCTCGGAGTAGCGGCTCAGCCTGCTGGACAGGTAGTCCTCGTAGGGATTGTCCAGATAGCCGAAGAGGCGGCCCCACTCGCGGTAGTCGTTGAGCACGTCGGCCAGTGCATCATCGGTATAGTCGGGGAAGTCGTAGGTTGAGGGGTCGTTCTTCTGGTGATTGTAGCTGAAGCGGTAGTTCAGCTGCAGGAAGATGCCCTGCGCACCAAACGAGCGGTTGCCACGCCCGCCCTGCCTGCCACGTCCAAACGGTCCCCTACCCTGCTGCTGGGTAGTGTCCTGCTCTACCGGCTTGGGGGTGAAGGTGACGAGCGGCTCGGTATAGGTGATGCCGAGCGAGTAGCTGAAGTTGTCGCTGGGCGAGGCGGTGTAGCGGTTGGTCTGGTAGGTTGAGTCACGGCCGAAGCGGTCGGGCGTCTGGTAGAGCCGCACCGACGAGAGGTTGGCATTGCGGCTGTTGCCATCGCGATAGCTGATGTTGGTGCTCAGGGCCACGTTGCGCCCCCGGTTGCCAAAGCGGCGGTACAGCTGCAGCTGCGAACTGATGCTCTTGCTGTCGCCATAGCCCAGCGACTTGTTGTGCCGCCCGTTCACAATGAGGTCGAGGCTGTCCATGAGCAGCAGGCTCTCAGCTGCGAGGGGGTCGGTAAGGTATTCGAAGGGATCGGCATTGAACGAGGCCGAGGTAGAGGCGCTGCGGCTGTCGTTGGAAGAGAAGTTCACGTTGGGACGGAAGGAGAGCGTGGTCATCGAGTCGATGGTCCATTGCAGGTTCATGTTGCCCGTCCAGCCATTGTTGCGCGAATAGCTCTGGCTCACGCTGTTTGAGAAAGCACCGCCACGGGTGTTGACGAAGTTCTCCGAGCCCGTGCGGTTCCAGTTGTCGGCATCGTTGCGGTTCCAGGTCACGCGGCCACTCAGCTTCAGGTCTTTGTTGTTCTCGTAGCTCACGTCGAGGGCCGCCGTCTTCGTTTCGCGCTGCCCCTGCCCGTTGCCGCGGCCGCGGCCGCCACGGCCTGAGAAGTTGCGGTCGTTCACGTTGTTGGCATTGCCCATGAAGGTATAGCGCATGGCCCCGAAGGGCTTCATCGCCGTAAGGCGCAGGCCGTAGCGGTCGTCGGTGCCATAGCCCACGTCGGGGTTCATCTGCAAGCCCTTGCGGGCACTGCGCTTGGTCACGAACTCAAGCACGAAGTCGTCGTTGCCATCGTCGACGCCCGTCAGTCGGCTCAGGTCGCTCTTCTCGTCGTAGGCCTTCACCTGGTCGATGACATACGAGGGCAGGTTCTTCATCACGGCATCATTGTTGCCAGTCATAAAGTCGCGCCCGTCGAGCTTGAACTTCTTCACGCTCTTGCCGTTGATGGTTATCTTGCCATCGTCGTCGATCTTGGCGCCGGGCAGCACCTCGACCAGCGCCTCGATGACCGAGCCTTCCGGCACGCGGAAGGCATCGGCATTGTAGACCACGGTATCGTCCTTGATGACCATCTTGGGCACGTTGGCCGTCACCACGGCCTCGTCGAGCAGCACGGCATCGGGCTCCAGGGCAATGTCGCCCAAGGCCAGCTGCCTGTCGGCCACCTTCGTGATGGAGAACACCCTGGACCGGTAGCCCAGGAAGGTGACCTTCAGCAGGTAGCCCCCGGCAGCGACATTCTGAAACGCAAAGGCACCACGCTCATCGGAGAATGTACCTCCAATGAAAGTGGTGTCTTTCTTTCCCGTCTTGTAGAGCTGCAGCGTGGTCCTGGCCAGTGCCTCCCTGTTCTCCTTATCCACAATGCGCCCCACAACAGCCTTTGTCTGGGCAGACAGGGGCAAGCCTACCAGCCAGACAGCAAGAAGTATGATTAACCGAAAGTTCGCCATTACGTTTGTTAGTTTCTGTTTCAGTACATACTCATTAGATTACAAAAAGAGGCAAATGTTTAATGGAGGGCACAAAAAAAGGAGTACCGCTGTACTCCAACCTTTGTTAACCTTAAATCTAATACTATGAAAAACACGGTGCAAAGTTAAGCACTTTGTTTTAAACCGTCAAATATTTGGCCGGAAATCTTTCAATCCGTAACATTTCTTAACCAAAAAGCTCCAGTTTCTGACCATCGTAGGCCAGTTCCACCCCTGCGGGAAGCCGATGGGCATTGACCTGCCGGTGCAAGCCCACGTCGTGGCACACATGGGTGAGCAGCGTGCGGCGGGCCCCTACCCTGCGGGCAAAGCTGACGGCATCGCTGACCAGCTGGTGAGAGTGGTGGGGCTTGTCGAAACGCAGGGCGTTGACCACCAGCACCTCTACCCCGCTGAGCAGCCGCTCCTGGTCTGGGGCAATGGTCTTCATATCGGTGATATAGGCAAAGCGGCCAAAGCGGTAGCCCAGAATAGGCAAGCGGCCATGCATCACCTGAACCGGCAGAATGTCGATGTCGCCAATGGTCAGCCGCTGGCCGGCATGAATCTCGTGCAGGCCTATCGCCGGAACGCCCGGATAGCGGTGCTCCTCGAAGCAGTAGGGCAGCATCTGCAACATGCTCTTGCGGGCTATGGGGTCGGCGTAGACATTGATCTCGCCAAACTGACAATAGGGGCGAATGTCGTCCATTCCCCCCATGTGGTCGTAATGAGCGTGGGTGATGAGGATGCCGTCGATGCGCCGGAAGGGCTGCGGCAGGATTTGCTGACGGAAGTCGGGGCCGCAATCCACCAGCAGCCGCGTCGTCTCCGTCTCTACCAGGATGGAGCAGCGCGTACGCTTGTCTTTAGCGTCGCTGCTCTGGCACACCTCGCACTGGCAACCTATCACCGGCACGCCACACGACGTGCCTGTACCCAAAAACGTAATTTGCATTTATATGATGTTTACTTCTGGTTGAATGTCTATGCCAAACTTCTGGCGCACATCGCTACGGATGGCCTCGCACAGGGCCACGATCTCGCTCCCCGTGGCTCCACCCCGGTTCACGAGTACCAGGGCCTGACGGTCATGAACGCCAGCACGCCCCACGGTGCGCCCCTTCCACCCGCACTGCTCTATCATCCAGCCAGCGGGAATCTTCTCATGGGCCTCATCAACGTAATAATGGGGCATTTGCGGATACTGGGCCTGAAGCTGGTCGAACTGCACGCGCGGCACCACCGGGTTCATGAAGAAGCTGCCGGCATTGCCCTCCTGGGCTGGATCGGGCAGTTTTTGGCTGCGAATATCGATGATGACCTGGCGCAACTGCCGGGCCGAGGGCTGGGCTATGCCCCGCCGCTCCAGTTCCGAGCGTATGTTGCCGTAGGCCGTGTTGAGCGTGGCCTGGCGGCTCAGCTTGTAGTCTACTTCGTACACCAGGTAGCGGTTCTTCCACTCGTGCTTGAAGCGACTGTCGCGATAGCCATAGCGACAATCGGCAGCGGCAATCTCGACCATCTGCCCGGTGGCAATCTCGACGGCGCGGATGCGGTCGACGAACTGGGCCACCTCGGCACCATAGGCCCCGATATTCTGTACCACCGAGGCCCCCACTTCGCCGGGAATATGAGAAAGGTTCACCAGGTCGCCATAGCCAGCGGCCACGGTCAGCTCCACTACCCTATCCCACGGCTCGCCACTGCCGGCAGTCACCGTTGAGGCGGTGGCGCCCTCGGTCAGCTCGATGCCCTTCACACCGGCATGAACCACCGTGCCGTCGTAGTCGTGCGTCAGCAGCAGGTTGCTGCCTCCACCTATGATGAGATAAGGACGAGCGGCCGACTGGCGCAGGATGGCAGCCACCTGCTGTGCCTCGGCAAAGGTGGTATATTCAAGGAAACGGCGGCACCTCACATCGATGCCAAACGTGTTGTGCCTCAGCAGGCTGTAATCAGCATAGTCACGCATCATGTCAAAAGCTTTGTTAGTTTCCATCGCCCGTTCTCCAACTGGAAGGTAATCTCTACTTCCAGACCATTGGCAATGCCCCGCAACACCAGTATTTTTTCGTTGGCCGAGGGCTGCGGGTGGCCATAGACAATATTGTAGAGCATGCGAGTGGGAAATTCGGGGGCAAACGCCTCCCAGAAATCGGGCGTGATGACTCCCTCTATCTGCTGGAAGTCATCGTCGGGATCAGGACCAGTGAAAGAAATCTGCTCGGCCAGGCTCTCACGCTGGAACAACGAGTCGGCCACGAACTGCTTGTAGAACGAAAGGAATGGAGCATTGACATTGCGCGGCAGCGTCTGGTTGCGAATTTCGCAAAGCATCCAGCGCCCCGACTTGCGGCTGAACACATACTGCCGCACGAAATCGTCGTCGAGGAAGATTTTCTCGACCGTGGCGTCTTGTACCGAAGTGTCCTTTACGATTTCCATCTGCTCCTGCGAGTCGAAGATGAGGGTGTAGTAGTCCTGACGCATAAAGAAGTTCTCCATTTTCCACTGGCTGCGCTCCAACTGCTCTTGCTTGTGGCCCGAATTGACGGTCAGGGGGAACTCAATGCGGTCAAGCTGCAAACGCCTGTTGGCGGCAAAATTAAAGAGGAAGTCATCGAACAACTCATCGGCGGCCAGGGGCATAGGTTCCTCGTCTATGATGGTTTCTTCATCATCGATGTCTTCTGCAACGGCAGCCGACTGCTCCGAAGACGTTTCGCTAACGCTGTTTGTCTTCTTGTCCGCACATGCAGCGACGAACAAGACGGCAGAGAAAAAAGCAATACAGCACTTTTTCATCTCTCTTTCTCTATCTCATACATTCTTTCAGCGTGCAAAGGTACGAATAATTCCTCAATCAAATACAAAAAAAGCGAATTATTTTTACTACAGGCGCAAAAAGAAAATGGCAGGCGGGAATGTCTTCGCAGATGCCCGCCTGCCCGAGAGAGATTTTTATAATAATGTAATGATTACTTTTGCTGGGTGAGCAGCCCGTCCTGACAGAAGGGCAGCACGGTGACGCGGCTCTCGCTGACCAGCTCGAAGGGCGCCGTGCCACGGTCGCGATGGTAGCAGCACACGTGGTTGATGCTGTCTTCGGTGAGCAGTGAGTAGGTCATCCGGTCGCACGCACGGTCGAAGCGGGTAGTCCGGGCGTTCCAGCGGCTATACTCCACGGTATAGCTGTCGCTCTGCAGGCTGTAGTCAAGCCGCCCCGTGCATGCCCAGTCGCGCAGGGCCTCCAACCAGCAGTAGCTTACGCGGCTCGTCAGGTTGCCCTGCTCGTCGTAGGCATACTCGTAGCGGTAGGCGGGTATCAGGCGCGAGGACTTCTGGCGGTAGACGTACATCGCACTGATGGCACCATCCTTCTGTCGCTCAACGTTGTAGGCAAACTCGCCGACGTTGCTGAGCGCGGCATCCTTATACACCTTGTCGATGGTGGCCGAGGTCATCACTTGTGCCTGTGCGGTCAGTGCCATCAGGCACGCGAGGGAAGCAAAAAACAGTTTCTTCATTGTCGTTCGTTCTTTTAAAAGGGTTCTACTTGTTTTCGCTGGCAAAGTTACGGCACTTTACGCTTACCGCCAAGACTTTTCGACCGTCGGCAGGCTGATTGTCAAATCTTTTGACACCTTTCTGTATGATTCTTTGACACTCCACGCTCAGTTAAATCGGTATATGGGCCTTATACCAATGGTATTCGCCCTGTATACCATCAGTATAAAGCCCATATACCAATCAAACGAAGGCTTAATTAGGACATGGCAAGGGGGGAGCCATCGGCAAGCGCCGAAGGCGTGTTAGCATATTACATTCTCGGGACGCTCGTTGACGAAGGCTTTCACGTTGTTGACGGCTACTTCTATCAGTCGCATTCTTGCCTCCTTCGTGGCCCAGGCAATGTGAGGGGTGATGAAAGCATTCTCACATCGTAGCAGAGGATTCTTGCTTTGCAAGCGACCAGAGGTCGAGCGGCCTGCAAGTGGCGGCTCCTCACTCAACACGTCGACACAATAGGCTCTCAGGCGACTTTCGTTCAGGGCATCAGCCACATCCTGCTCATCGACCAGCGGGCCGCGACCTGTATTGATCAGGATGGCCGATGGCTTCATCTCCCGAAGCGTCTGGCGGTTGATCAGATGGTGAGTCCCCGCTGCCAACGGACAGTGCAG
>JAFVEE010000042.1 GCA_017478085.1 Prevotella sp.
GAGGGTGGCGAAGAGTTTGTTCTCGGCAAACACATCGCTCTTGGCCAGCAGGTTCATCATCGTCGACTTACCCACATTCGTATAGCCCACCAGGGCCACCCGGATCAGCCGGCCACGGTTCTTGCGCTGGGTGGTCTTCTGCTGGTCAATCTCGGCCAGGCGCTGCTTCAGCAGGGTGATGCGGTGCAGAATGATGCGGCGGTCCATCTCTAACTGCGTCTCGCCCGGGCCGCGCAGGCCCACGGTGCCCTTGCCGCCACCGCCGCCAGAGCCACCGCCCTGACGCTCCAGGTGCGTCCACAGGCGCTGCAGGCGGGGCAGCATGTAGCGGTGCTGCGCCAGCTCCACCTGTGCCTTGGCCTCAGCCGTCTGGGCACGCATGGCGAAGATGTCGAGGATGAGCGAGGTGCGGTCGAGTATCTTCACCTGCAGCTCTTTCTCGATGTTGCGCATCTGCTTGGCGCTGAGCTCATCGTCGAAGATGACCATACCAACAGGTTCATCCTCATCTTCACACATTTTTATATACTCCCTGATTTCCTGCAACTTACCGCTACCTACGTAGGTCACGCTACTGGGACCGCCCACCCGCTGGGTGAACCGCTTCACGGTGCGTGCCCCGGCCGTGGTGGCCAGGAACTCCAGTTCGTCAAGATACTCTTTCGTCTTCGCCTCGTTTTGCTCGGGAGTAATCAGTCCCACCAGCACAGCCGTCTCGGCTTTTGCCTCTGAGATTACAAATTCCTTCATTCAGTATTTTTCTAAATTATCGATAATCGCGTGCAAAAATACGAAATCTTTGTGAACTACGCAAGAAAAGTAACAATTAAGCGTTCCGTTGTCAGTCTTTTTTCGTACCTTTGCAACCAACTACTAAACACCAACCGAAATATGAAGCGAAACTTACTTACTGCATTTGTGGCACTGGGGGCACTTTCAGCTTTCAGTCAGCCACGCTACGATTATGCCCATCTGGCCACGGAACGGATAGACCGTGGCGTGGTGGCCGTCAGACAGGCCGACGGCAAGGTGGCCGTAGGCTGGCGCATCCTGCGCGACGACCAGAAGGGCGAGGCGTTCGACGTGTACCGTAACGGAAAGAAACTGAACCAGCAGCCGCTGACTGCGGGGGGCTCGTTCTTCATTGACGAGCAGCCGCTGAAGGAGCAGGATGCCACCTACGAGGTGCGCGGCGGTCAGGCCAAGGGCAGCTTTACGCTGAAGGCCAATGCCCCTGCGGGCTACCTGCCGGTGAAGATCGAGAAGCCCGAAGGGGGACGCACGCCCGACGGGCGGGCCTACACCTATTCGGCCAACGATGCCAGCGTGGGCGACGTGGATGGCGACGGCCAGTACGAAATCATCCTGAAATGGGAACCCTCTAACGCCCACGACAACTCACAGGGCGGCTTCTCCGGGCCCGTGCTCCTGGACTGCTACCGCCTGAGCGGCGAGCGTCTCTGGCGCATTGACCTGGGCCGGAACATACGCGCCGGTGCCCACTACACGCAGTTCATCGTCTACGACTTCGACGGCGATGGCCGCGCCGAACTGATGGTGAAGACCGCCGACGGCACCAAGGACGGCACCGGCGCCGTGATTGGCGATAGCATTGCCGACTACCGCCACGGCGCCAAGGAGGCCCTGGCCAAGCTGGTCGACGGCCAGAACCCTGAGCTGCAAAGACAGGAGAGAGAGGCCCGGAAGATGCGCCACCAGATGGACAGCCTGCGACGGGAGGGCAAGCGCCCCGACCGCGACATGATGCGCCGTATGCACCAGCAGTTTGGCCAGGGCGACCCGCTGGCTGGCCGCATACTGGAGGGGCCTGAGTATATCACCGTGTTCGACGGACTGACGGGCCGTGCCATCGACACCAAGCCCTACATTCCCGAACGGGGCGACATTGGGGCCTGGGGCGACCGCAACGCCAACCGCTCTGAGCGCTATCTGGCGGGCGTGGGCTACTTCGGAAATAAAACCGTGAGAAATGGAGAGAGCGTGAAAACCGCTTCGGCTGTCTTCTGCCGGGGCTACTACACCCGCACGGTGGTGGCCGCCTGGGACTTCGACGGCAAGGAACTGAAGAACCGCTGGACGTTCGACACCAACCAGCCCGAATGGGGCACCTACGCCGGACAGGGCAACCACAACCTGCGCATAGCCGATGTCGACGGCGACGGCCTCGACGAGATAACCTACGGCTCGATGGCCATCGACAACGACGGGCGCGGGCTCTACAACACGGGCTTCGGCCACGGCGATGCCATCCATCTCATGGCCTTCGACCCCCAGAGCGATGGGCTGCAGGTGTGGGACTGCCACGAGAACAAGCGCGACGGCAGCGACTTCCGCGATGCCAGGACGGGCCGCGTCATCTTCCAGATCAAGAGCAACACCGACGTGGGCCGCGCCATGGCCGCCGACATTGACCCCACGAACCCGGGCGTAGAGATGTGGAGCACCGACAGCCACGGCATTCGCAACATCAAGGGCGAGGTGGTATCGACGGCTAAAGATGCAGATGACCCTCAGCACGATAACACACTGGTTATCAACGGGAAATACCTGCCCGTGAACTACGGCATCTGGTGGGACGGTGACCTGCTGCGCGAGCTGCTCGACCACGAGACGGTGTCGAAGTACAACTGGACGGAGAAGAGCATCGACGTGGTGCAGAAGTTCTCTGACGAGCAGAGCGTCTTCAACAACGGCACCAAGTCGAACCCCTGCCTGCAGGCCGACATCCTGGGCGACTGGCGCGAGGAGGTGATTGCCCGCGACCGCGAGAGCACCGAGCTGCGCATCTACGTCTCGACCATCCCCACCGACTACCGCATCAACTGCCTCATGCAGGACATTCCCTACCGCCTCTCGGTGGCCTACCAGAACGTGGGCTACAACCAGCCGCCCGAGCCCGGCTTCTACCTGGGCCCCGACCGCACCGACTATGTAAAATAATCAGACAATATGAAATTTCACAGTCTCATTCCCCTACTCCTCCTCGCCCCGCTATCAGTGCAGGCAGGCGAGGCTACCGTCACCTCACCGGGTGGCAAGTTGTCAGTAACCGTGAGCGACCAGGGCGGTCGCGCCACCTATGCCGTCAGCCTCGACGGCCAGCAGGTGCTCCAGCCCTCGGCACTGGGCTTCAAGGCCGACTTCGGCGACTTCACTCAGGGCCTGTCCATCACCAATACGAAGGAAGGCAAGGCCGAGGACAGCTATGTGATGCGGCAGGTGAAGCAGTCGCACATCAGCTACCAGGCTTCCACGCTCAGCATCGACTTCGAGAACCAGCAGCGGCAGAAGATGTCGGTGGAGTTCTTCGTCAAGGACAACGACGTGGCCTTCCGCTACGTCATTCCCCGTCAGGCCAAGGACAATCCCAAGACGGCCACCATTCTGAGCGAGAGCACCGCCTTCCGTCTGCCCGATGGCACCACCACCTTCCTCTGCCCCCAGATCGACCCTATGAAGGGTTGGGAGCGCACCAAGCCCAGCTATGAGGAGGAGTACAAGCCCGACGCCCCGATGACCGACCGCTCGCAGTTCGGCCAGGGCTATACCTTCCCCTGCCTGTTCAAAGCCCCCGGCAGCTGGGTGCTCATCTCCGAGACTGGTGTCGACAGCCACTACTGCGGCTCGCACCTGAGCGATTACCAGCCTTCGGCAGGCTACACCATCGCCTATCCCCAGCCGGGCGAGAACAACGGCTTCGGCTCGCCCTTCGCCTCGATAGCCCTGCCCGGGCAGACACCCTGGCGCACCATCACCGTGGGCCAGTCGCTGGCACCCATCGTTGAGACCACCATCCCCTACGACGTGGTGCGCCCGCTCTACGAGCCCTCGCAAGCCTACAAGGGGGGCCGCTACACCTGGAGCTGGCTCATCTGGCAAGACGAGAGCATCAACTATGCCGATCAGGTGCAGTTCATCGACCTGGCAGCCGCCATGGGCTATGAGTACTGCCTCGTAGACAACTGGTGGGACAAGAACATTGGCCGCGACCGCATGGCCGAGCTGTCGAAGTATGCCCAGCAGAAGGGTGTCAGCCTGCTGCTCTGGTACAACAGCAACGGCCACTGGAACGATGCGCCGCAGACACCGCGCAACTGCATGGACACCAACATTGCCCGCGACCGCGAGATGGCCTGGCTGAAGCAGATTGGCGTGAAGGGCATCAAGGTAGACTTCTTCGCCGGCGACAAGCAGGAGACGATGAAGCTCTACGAGGACATCCTCTACGATGCCAACCGCTATGGTCTGCAAGTGGTGTTCCACGGCTGCACCATCCCGCGTGGCTGGGAGCGCATGTACCCCAACTACGTCTCGTCAGAGGCCGTGCTGGCCAGCGAGAACGTGTTCTTCTCTGAGTACCACGCCGGCCAGGAGCCCTTCCAGCTTACCATGCACCCCTTCTGCCGCAATGCCGTGGGCACCATGGACTGGGGCGGCGTGATTATGAACAAGTACCTGAGCCGCGACAACAAGAGCCGCCACTCGCGCAAGACCACCGATGTGTTCGAGCTGGCCACCGCCTTCACCAATCAGGCCGCCTTGCAGTGCGTGGCCATGCAGCCCAACAACCTGCAGGAGCGGCCCGACGTGGAGCTGACCTTCCTGCAGAACCTGCCCACCACCTGGGACGAGACCCGCTACATCGACGGCTACCCCGGCCGCTATGTGGTGCTGGCCCGCCGCCAGGCCGACCGCTGGTATGTGGCCGCCCTCAACGGCACGAAGGAGCCGCTGAAGCTCACGCTCGACCTCTCGCACTTTGCCGGTCTGAGCAACCAGCTCGTTGACCGCACCGACAAGAAGACGCAGAAGGCCATCGTGGCCCAGACGCCCCTTAAAGTCGACAAGAAAGGACGTGCCACCATCGAGCTGCAGCCCAACGGTGGCACCGTACTGTTTTAAACAATTTCATTGAAGCGATTTACGCAAACCATTGCCTATCAGCCGCCTACACTCCTCGTTGAGCGTGCGGCTCAGGCCTATTCCCATCGTCTCGTACTCCTTTTGCAACAGACTGTTTTCCAAGAACATATTGGCAGCTTGGAATAAAGTCTGGGCAAAGGGAGCGGGCACGCTGGAAGGGTCGTCCTTCCTCAGGTCATCGGCAATGAGGTGCAACACCTTCAGCATATTGTCCTGGTTTTGCTGTAGGGTCTTCGACTTCGGGTCTATGACATTTTTCATAAAGCTCGACAGTATGCGACTGCCCGTGTCTCCATGAAAATGCCGCCTGGTGGCGGTAGAGAGCACGAGCGACACCAGTTCCAGGTGCTTCACCCCAAGCTTCCCGGCTATCACCTCCAGGAGGAATATCTCCATCTCGGCGCAATGGCCGTCCACTCCCATCACGCGGATGAGCTTTTTCAGGTATTCATACTTGTCGATGCTTTCAGCAGGCAGGGCGTCAGACTCCATAGGATAGTCCCTGAACAGGTAGGCTTCCCACACCTCGGGCGCAATGCCCTGCTCGCGGCATATTTCTGCTATCATCAAGCATTCTATGTCCGATACGCTTCCATCTGCCGTAGCCATTGCCACCAGGTCTTGTGCCAGTCTGAAGTCATCGTCGGCAGCATCACTGATCATTTTTACCAATAGTCCCATTTTCGTTCTTGTCTAATACCCCGGAGCGGGTCAGTTATTACCTTCTGCCGCTGCCGTCAGTTTCTCGCGTTTAATCACGTAGCGCTGGTAGTAGCTGAGCAGCAGCGTGGTGAGCGGCAGGGCGATGATCATGCCCAGCATGCCCAAGAGCGAACCCCAGATGCTGAGCGACAGCAGGATGATGGCAGCGTTCAGGCCCGTCACCTTGCCCATGATCTTCGGCGTGAGGAAGCCGTCTTGTATGCCCTGCACCACGGCGAAGACCACCAGCACCATGAGCATGATGAGCCAGAAGTTCTGGCCCGTCTCCACGCTCTTGCCCAGTGCCAGGATGATGCAGGGAATGAAGCCCAGCGTCTGCAGGTAGGGCACCATATTGAGCAGGCCGATGAACATGCCCAAGCCAATGGCCATGGGGAAGTCGATGATGAGGAACCCGATGGAGAAGAGCACGCCCACGATGAAGGCGATGGTGCCCTGTCCGCGGAAGTAGCGGTTCATGCTGTCCTCCACGTCGCCCACCACCTGCTGGGCCAGGGCGCGATAGCGTTCGGGCAGCAGACTGGGCCAGCCGGTGGTAATGTCCTCGTAGTCGAGCAGGATGAAGATGGTGTAGAGCACAATCATCGTGAGCGAGAGCAGACTGCTGAGCACGCTGAACGACTGCGACACCACATCCCACACGCGGGGCATGGCCTCCTTCACCCCGTCGATGAAGCCGTCCTGCGTCACGAGCACCTTCAGCCGCTCGGCATCGGTGTGCTCGCGTATCCACTCCTGTATCTGCCCAGGCACGTGGCTCAGCGTCTGGTTGCCCTCCACGTAGGCTATGAGCGCGTCTTTCAGCGCCAGGCTCTCGTCGATCATGGGCGGTATCACGAGCATGAAGAAGCCCGTCAGCACCAGCACCACCGTGAGCATGGCACACAGGATGCCCACGATGCGGAAGCGCAGGCGGCAACGGTACTGGAAGAACTTGACCAGCGGAAACAGCAGATAGGCCATCAGCCAGGCCACGAAGAAGGGCAGCAGCACGCCGCTCAGCCTGTTGAGCAGCATCACCACGCCCACGATGATGATCACCGTGAGCAGGCCCCTCACCACATTGTCGAATGTAAACTTTGTACGTTCCATTTCCTTATTCCATCACTTTTCTTCGGCAAAGATAGCGATATTTTCCGATTCTACAAAGGAATTAGCACAAAAACATACACAAATCAAGTTTGCCACGAAGCTCGCAACCTTCTCATTTTGTCACTTGCCGCGCCAAACTTTCATTTTTCTCACAATAAAACATAAATATTGCAGATTCTCGCTCCGTTCTAACGATAGTCTGCAAAATTATTTATATCTTTGTGGTCAGGATTTGGCAAATCCAATTAAGGTTTTTATTGTAGGTTCAATATCATAGAAGAAATGGAAATAACAAAAGAACTAAGATTTCAGAAGGACAGGTTACTGGAATATTTTAGGAACCGTTCGAATGAGATATTGAGT
This sequence comes from Prevotella sp., assembly GCA_017478085.1. Taxonomy (GTDB): domain Bacteria; phylum Bacteroidota; class Bacteroidia; order Bacteroidales; family Bacteroidaceae; genus Prevotella. The sequence goes on from JAFVEE010000042.1 coordinate 7,123, forward strand.
GAATTGGCATTGCAGTTTTCTGCTTCCGACTTTAAGAAAAAAGCATCTGCGTTCAATAAAGAGATAATAAAAAGCAAGGATAATCTTCTATCCATCCTTATAGAAACAGCTCGAAACGAGAGGTGGACAAATCGTGAAATTCTGGAATGTGTTCTCATGATAACATATACCAACGATGTCGTTATGCTTGAATCAAGGAATTCTGTATGGGAATATGAGTATATGGCTTTCTCACGTAGGGTTGGAGAACTTTGGGAACCCTTTTGTAAACTCTGTTTCAACTATCCGCTGACAAATATCAGGCTCTTTGTGCCGCCATTGTTTTCAGAGGTTAAACAAAATTTGACAACAGAAATCAATACGTATATTGACGGTTTGAAAATAAAGAGTGACGAAAAGAAACAATTGAAAAAATATTATGACAAGGTCTGGAATCTTGTCACCTCTGGTGAAATTCAATTGGAGTGTGACCTTCACTTCACGGATGGCAAAAAGAAATATATTGTTGACTTCAAGAGTGGTTTTGGCTCTAACGAGAAAGGAAACACGAATAGGCTTCTTCTTGTGGGAAGTATATACAGGAACATTGAAGTGGAAGATTATCAATGCATGATATTTGTTCGCTCCACAGAAAACAATCACTATCTGACAACTCTACAAAACTCGGGAGTTTGGGATACTTCATGCGGTGTTAATACTTATAACAAGATACACCACTTTACGGGTTTTGACATCCATTTTTGGATAGAGAGCAACATCGACTGGATGAAAGACTTCTCACCAGAGATGCGAGAATCGGTAACCAATAACAACTTGCAGAATTATCTAATCTGGTAAAATCGAATGAATGAAGCGTTAACATATCAAGCATATTATACGAAGTCTGATCCTATCCTTAATTACATGATAGGCATGCTTCATTTCTGTCCACAAGATTCTGTTTTAGAACCATGTGGCGGTGATGGGGTGTTTGTTGACAAGATATTGGAAAAGTCACCATCTTCAAATATCTTTATCTATGAATTAAATCCAGTTGCAGCAGGCAACCTACGTAACAAATACAAGGAAGATAGTAATGTGTACGTTAAAGAGACAGACACTTTACTTGATAATGACGTTGTGTCGTGCAGACATCGTTTTGACAGAATCATTGGCAATCCGCCTTATGGCGCCCGCAACGACGAACACAAGAAATCCGCCCTTAATAGGTTATATGCAAATTTGTACACAAAAGAGAGTTATACCCTTTTCCTTTATGCATGTACACGCTGTCTTAATGAAAATGGGGAGTTGAGTTTTATTATTCCTGACACATTCTTGTCATTACATAGACATCTGGCAATAAGAAAATTTCTTCTAACTAACACTCAAATTCGCGAATTGGCTTTGTTCCCTTCATCTTTTTTTCCTGGGGTCAATTTTGGCTATGCTAATTTGTGTATAATTACGTTGGTAAAATCGTCTGACATCGATAAGAATATGCATAATTGCATAACGATAAGAACAGATTTCAAATCGGTCTATGACTTAGAAAACAGTCATGCTGGCACAACAAAACGCATTTCTCAAAAAACTGTTTATGAAGGAGTTAGTTCTGCCTTTATGTTTAATTCTACAGATCGATTAACAGAATTGATAAACGACACCTCAATACAGAAGATAGGTGACATCGCAAGTTGTGTTACTGGCTTCTATTCTGGTAACGACAAAAAATACCTTCATCCTATCGACGACTCAATAAAAAACGCAAAAAAATACACTTGTGCAAGAGAGGAACAAATAAGAACGACTTCTTTAACAGAGGAGGAAAAGACTTATGGAATAAAATCTCAACAATGCTTGGTTCCAATTGTTAAAGGAGGAAATGTAGAGTACATTAAACCCAACAATTGGTTTATGGATTGGTCAATTCAAGCCATTAGCGAATACCGAGTCAGCAAGAAATGCAGATTTCAAAATTCAACATTTTATTTTAGAAATGGCATTGGCATTCCTATGATACGATCAACAAAATTGACAGGAGCACTTATTGATGGAAGATTGTTTGATCAATCAATTGTAGGAGTTTTTCCAAAAGACGCAGCGTGGACATTGTACCTTTTAGGCTTTATCAATTCTGCTATTTGCACAAACCTGATTAATGCCATTAATCCATCAACTAATAATTCGGCAAATTATATCAAGAAAATCCCCTTCGTAAAACCGAATAATGGGACTAGAAAGAAAATAGAGTTGTTAGTTAAGGAAATCATTTCGTCAATTGAAAGAGGTGATGATGTTTCTAACATTCAAATAGAGATTGATGATTTGTTTTCAAAATTGTATATTGATAAAATCGGCATGGAAAGTAATAGCGCCACCAAGCTCAGTATTAAGCAACTCAACCTTTTTGAGGATAAATCAGTCAGCAAAGATATATTATACAGGTAAGAAATTCCCATCAACTGTAGCCCTAAATAAGCCCTATTACTTCTATGGAACGGAGGCTTCGTTTGATGACAATGGAGCCTCCATTGGAAAGCAACGGAGGCTCCATTGAACTGCAACGAGGGGGCCGTTGCAGAAGGACGGTATTCTTAATGGGAAAAGGGGGACTACTGCCGGATATTCTCGGAACGGAAGGCGACCACCTGCTCTACCCCACTCTCGGTGGGCGCGTCGATGGCGCGCAGGGTGGCACCGTGCACATCGTCGAGCACGACGGCAGGACGGTGGTCGGGACGCTCGTAGCGGAAGGTCACGTCGCTCACGTGGAGCCCCTCCACGTGGCGGGCATACAGACCGTAGGCAGGCGTCCATCCGGCAAACTTGGGCTCGGGATAGTTGGTGCCCTGCTCGCGGTAGTCCTTGTTCACCAGATGGCGCGCGCCGCCGCCCTTGTAGTAGAGGCGTATGTTGGAGAGCCACACGCCCCGGATGGGCTCGCCCTTCATACCGGTGACGATGATGGAGCACAGCGAGTCGCAGTCGTCGGCAATGACGTTCGAGATCTGGATGTCGCGGGCGCTCGAGGCGCGCGTCACCTCCTTTGGCCCACGGTTGCGGCAGCCGGTGGTGATGTAGATGGGATAGTGGTGAACGTGGCTCATCGTGATGTTGCTGACCACGATGTTCTCCATCAGGCCCTGGTCTACCTCCTCGAAGGCCAGGCCGCTGCTGTACATAAAGGTGCAGTTGGTGAGCGAGATGTTGCGGTAGCCGCCGTTGCTCTCGGTGCCCAGCTTGAAGCGGCCGCACACCCAGTTCACGGGCTCGGGCACGTAGGTGCCGTCAATGAGCGTGCCGCACTTGTAGCCCGTGATGTTGCAGTTGCTCACGGCTATATGCTCGCAGAGCACGGGCTTCTTCAGGGCGTAGCTGGACTTCAGCACCAGGGCGTCGTCGCGCGGCGTGTTGATGCGGCAGTTGGTGATGGTCATATACTTGCAGCAGTCTATGTCGAAGCCGTCGCGGTTGGTGTCGATGGTCACGTTGTCGATGGTCGAGAGGTCGCAGCCCGTCATAATGATGCCGAAGTGGCCGCCCCGGTAGACGGTGATGTCGCGTATGGTGACCTGGCGGCACAGCTTCAGGGCGATGGCCTTGTCGCCGGTGCCTATGGAGCCGCCCTTCAGGTTGCCCGCGCTCTCGGTGTCGCGGTGGGTCAGCCCCTTGCCGTCTATCATGCCGTGGCCGGTGATCGAGATGTTCCGCTCGCCATCGGCCCAGATGAGCGAGTTGTGGAAGTAGGTGTGGCCACCGTCCTGATACTCGGGGAAGCCGCCGAACGACTCGCTCTCGTCGTAGGCCTTCATCGAGGCGGGAGCCGCCAGCAGGGTGCAGCCTGCCGAGAGATGCAGGTCGATGCAGGACTTCAGGCGTATGCTGCCGCTCAGGTAGGTGCCCGCAGGCAGCAGCACCTGGCCGCCGCCTGCCTGCGCCGCCGCCTCGATGGCCGCATTGATGGCGGGCGAGTCGAGCGTCTTTCCGTCGCCCTTGGCACCATAGTCGCGCACGTTATACACTCCGTTGGCCCACGCGCCAACCCACAGGACACAAGTCAGTAGTAAAGCAAATATTCTTTTCATCACGCTGCAAAGATACGAAAAAATTTGTATCTTTGCACGCGAAAAGGACTTTTTTATGCGAAGACTAACATTATTTCTACTATTTTCGATACTTACAGCAGGCACGGCGCTGGCCAGCGAGTTCAACCTGAACAGCCGCCGCATATCGGTGCAGGACGGCCTTTCGGGCAACACCATCAACGAGCTGGTGCAAGACGGCGACGGCTATGTGTGGATGGCCACCAACAACGGGCTGAGCCGCTTCGACGGCTACAGCACCGTGAACTACACCTCGCTATCGAGCGACGACCGCCGACGGCTGGAGGCCCGCATAGGCCGCATCGTCTACGACGGCGGGCAGGGGCTGCTCTGGATGCGCACGGCCACGTTTATGAACGTGTGCTACGACCTGGCCGAGGGCCGCTTCGTTGACTGGACGGCGCGTGGCGACGAGCTGCGCCAGCTGAACAAGTTCTTCCTCTCGAGGCACCGCGGCATGTTCTTCTTCGGCTACGGCTTCGGCCTGAGGAGAACCCAGCGCAAGGACGGCCGGTTCCTGCTGACCGACTATAAGGCGGCCGACGGCCAGCTGCCCTCTGACGAGGTGCTGATGCTGCTGGAAGACGAGGCGCAGAACATCTGGGCGGCGACCGACCGGGGCGTGGCCCGGCTGGGCACCGACGAGCTGATGCACCACCACCTGAAGGGGCAGGCCATCGTCGATGCCGCCACCGCCGCAGGCCGCACCTTTTTCCTCAGCACCACGGGCGTGGCCACGGTGCTCGACGGCGAGGGCCGCGAGGTGCTGCGCTCGCAGCTTCCGGCCTCGGTGGGCAAGGTGGGCAAGGTGAACATCAGCTTCGTGTGGCAGGGGCGGTGGATGCTCTTCACCCCTACCGGCACGCTGGCTATGGACACGAAGAGCGGCGCGTGGAGCAGGGAGCAGGGAGCGGCGGCCATAGCCGGAGGCCTGAACCAGGGCCAGCTGCCGGGCTATCACTTCGTGGCCAACCAGCAGGGGCGGCTGCTCGTCTTCCCCGACGAGGGACCCTGCACGGCGATGGACCTCATTCCCAACGCCCGCTTCGCCAGCATGGTGGGCCGCAAGTTCCACGTGGCCACCGATGCCGAGGGGCGGCTCTTCATAGCCACCTACGGCAACGGCCTCTTCGTGTGGAACCCCGCGACGGGCCAGCGGCGCCACTTCACCGCCGAAGACCCCAACCCCATTATACGCTCGAACTACCTGACCTGCATTATGGCCGACCGCCAGGGCGGCATCTGGGTGGGCTCTGAGGCCACGGGGGCCTACTGCCTGAGCGTCATGACGGGCACCACGGCCAACTATGTGCTGCCCGAGCCCACGCACCAGGGCGACTGGGCCAACGCCGTGAGCGCCGTGGGCCAGCGCCGCGACGGCACTATTATTATAGGTACGCGCGAAGGCGGCATCTATGAATACGACCGGGGCGAGGGCACCATGCGCAAGACCGACACCCGCCAGGCCAACGTGACGTCGCTCTTCGTCGACGGCGACCACCGCCTGTGGATAGGCACCAACGGCGAGGGCCTGCTGGCAGGCTGGCAGCTCTACAGCAAGGACGATGCCACCTACCACCTGCCCGAGAACAAGATTACCGACATACTGCAGGACCGCGAGGGCCGCATCTGGATAGCCACACGCGACGGCGGCCTGCTGATGACGCAGCCCAGGCACGCGGCCCAGCAGGGCCAGCCACTCAGCTTCAGCCAGTACCTGAACGCCGAGATGAACGAGAGCCGACTGCACGACATAGAGCTGGACCCGCAGGGCGTGCTCTGGATAGCCAGCAACAACGGCATCTACCGGCTGGACACCCGCCAGCCACACATCAGCGAGGCCTCGTTCAAGCACTACAACGCCGCCAATGGCCGCTTCCCCGCCAACGAGATCTTCACCCTGCACTACTCGCCTGCCGACTCGTCGCTCTGGGTGGGCGCTGCCGGACTGGGGGCGGTGAAGTGCCGCTTCGACGAGCAGGGCGACCAGCTGCTGATGACCCCCGTGACCACCCGCCACGGCCTGGCCAACAACAACGTGTACAGCCTGGCCGAAGATGCCTACGGCTACATCTGGGCTGGCACCGAGGAGGGCATCTCGCGCATCAACACCCGCAACAACATCGTGAACAACTACCAGCCGTCGCCCGTGCTGCAAGGCAACGTGGCCACCGAGAACTGCGTGCTCACCACCCCCGACGGCACCCTGCTCTTCGGCACCAACTACGGCCTCATCACCATGGTGCCCGAGCCCGACCAGCCCACGGCCGCCGCCCTGCGTGCCCGCATCACCGACCTGCGCCAGGACGGGCGATCGGTGTCGGTGTTCTTCTCGAACTTCAACTACAGCAACGTGCAGGCATCGCTCTACCAGTACTACTTAGAGGGGCTGGAGGAGGACTGGCGGCCTATGACCGTAGACCACCAGGCCGACTACCAGCAGCTGGCACCGGGCCACTACGTGTTCCACCTGCGCTCCTTAGGCAGCGACAACGAGTGGCAGCAGGAGACCACGCTCGGCATCGACGTTCCCCACCCCTGGTACGCCACGTGGTGGGCCTGGCTCGCCTACCTCAGCGTGGCGGCCCTGTTCGGCTGGTACGTCTACCGCAACTGGCGCGAACGGTTCCGGCTGCACCAGCAGATGAAGGTAGGCCAGCAGGTGAACGAGTTCCGGCTGCAGTTCTTCACCAGCATCACCCACGAGTTCCGCACGCCGCTGGCCATCATCAAGGGGGCACTCGACAAGCTGGCCACCGACACCGGCGACCAGCACGCCCTGCAGACGGCACAGCGCGGCACCAAGCGCCTGCTGAAGCTGGTGAACCAGCTGATGGAGTTCCGCAAGGTGAGCACCGGCAACCTTTCGCTGCACCCCGCCCAGGGCGACATCATAGGCTTCGTGAAGGCTACGTGCCAGGACTTCTGGCCCATAGCCCAGCAGAAGAGCATACAGACCACCTTCATACCCTTTGCCAGGAGCTACCCGATGACGTTCGACCGGCAGGTGGTCGAGACGGTGGTCTACAACCTGGTGTCGAACGCCATCAAGTACACCCCCGACGGCGGCTCCGTGCAGGTCAGGGTGAAGCACGACGGCGGGCAGATAGCCATCGAGGTTGAAGACTCGGGCCCCGGCATCAGCCGGAAGCAGCAGGCTGCCCTCTTCCAGCCCTTTATGAAGGGGCTGGCCAGCCAGGGCGGCATGGGCATAGGCCTCTACACGGCCCACCAGATGGCGCAGGCCCACCACGGCACGCTGACCTACCAGCTCATACCCACGCTCGAAGGCAAGGCCCCCACGCTGAAGGGCAGCGGCGGCTCGCTGTTCGTCTTCACCCTGCCCGATGCGCCGGGGGAAGACGAGCCGTCGGCAGCAGCCGCAGCACCAGCAGCAGCTGCTCCCCAGCAACCCGAAGAGACCGCCCCCCTCATCCACCCGATGCCCCCCAAGGCCCTCAACGACGTCACCATCGCCATCGTTGAGGACGATCCCGACATGATGGAACAGCTGCGCACCGAGCTGGGCACCTACTTCCGCACCCAGACCTATATGAACGGCCGACGGGCCTACGAGGGCATCTGCCAGCAGCGGCCCGCACTGGTGGTGAGCGACGTGATGCTGCCCGATATGGACGGCTACGCCATCACCCGCCAGCTGAGGGCGAACGCCCTCACGGCCAGCATACCCGTCATTCTGCTCACCGCCCTCGACGGCGAAGACTACCAGCTGAAGGCCTACCGCGCCGGGGCCGACGACTTTATGGTGAAGCCCTGCAACCCGCGCCTGCTGGTGGGCAGGATGATGCAGCTCCTGGCGTGGCGGGGCAAAGCTGATGGCACGAGACCCGAAAGCAGCCCTGCCAGCGAGCCAGCCCCCGAACCCCGGAAAGACGAAAGGCTGCCGCTCATTGCCACCCAGGCCGACAAGGTGTTTCGCGACCGGCTGTCGATGCTGGTGGCACAGCACCTGGCCGACGAGAGCTTCACCGTAGACCAGCTGGCCGAGCTGATGCAGATGGGCCGCACCAAGTTCTACGGCAAGGTGAGGGAGCTAACGGGCCTGTCGCCCAACAAGCTGCTGATGCAGGAGCGCATGAAAAAAGCCGCCGACCTGCTGGCCGACGGCGAACTGACGGTTGCCGAGGTGAGCTACAAGGTGGGCATACAAGACCCCTCCTACTTCAACAAGTGCTTCAAGGCCCACTTCGGCGTGGCGCCCAGCAAGTACGTGAAGCCTGCCGAGTAACAGCAAATTTTAACAATCAAAATAAACAAACAGGTATATGAAAGCAATACAAATCAGCGCCGAAAGGCAGATGGGAATCGTCGATATTCCCGAAATGGAGATGAAGAGCGACGAGGTGCAGCTGCGCCTCGAGTATGTGGGCTTCTGCGGCTCGGACCTGAGCACCTACTTAGGCAAGAACCCGATGGTCAGGATGCCGGTGGTGCCCGGCCACGAGGTTGGGGCCGTGATAGAGAAGGTGGGCCCCGACGTGCCCGAGGGACTGAAGCCGGGCATGGTGGTAACCTGCAACCCCTATACCAACTGCGGCAAGTGCGCCGCCTGCCGCAATGGCCGCGTGAACGCCTGCGAGCACAACGAGACGCTGGGCGTGCAGCGGTGGGGTGCCATGCGCGAGCGCATCTGTCTGCCATGGGAGAAGGTCATCCCCGCTGGTCTGCTCACGCCGCGCACCTGTGCGCTGATAGAGCCGATGAGCGTGGGCTTCCACGCCGTGAGCCGTGCCCAGGTGACCGACATCGACGTAGTGCAGGTCATCGGCTGTGGCATGGTGGGTATGGGGGCCGTGGTGCGCTCGGCCCAGCGCGGTGCCACCGTCGTGGCCGCCGACATAGACGACGACAAGCTGGCCTTGGCCCGCCAGATGGGTGCCAGCTACACCATCAACACCCGCACCGAGGATGTGCATGCACGGGTGCGCGAGATGACCAGCGGCTTCGGCCCCGACGTGGTCATCGAGGCCGTGGGCAGCAGCCAGACCTACCAGATGGCGGTCGACGAGGTGGCGTTCACGGGCCGCGTCATCTGCATAGGCTATGCCAAGACCGAGGTTTCGTTCCAGACGAAGTACTTCGTACAGAAGGAGCTCGACATTCGCGGTTCGCGCAACGCCCAGCCCAGCGACTTCCGCGCAGTGATTCACTATTTAGAGCGCGGCACCTGTCCCGTAGACCGGCTCATCAGCCGCGAGGTAAGCCCCGAAGAGGCTCCCGAAGCCATGCAGCAGTGGGCCGCCTCGCCCGGCAAGGTGTTCCGCATTCTGGTACATTTCTAAATATCTACGACAATGGAAAAAGGCTACACACAGAAAAACTTCGGGAAGCCGGTGAAACGCTACTGCCAGACGCTCGACCTGAAGAACGACCCGCAGCTCATCGAGCGCTACGTTGAGGCCCACAGCCGCTACCAGTCGTGGCCCGAGATACGCGAGGGCATACGCCAGGTGGGCATTCTCGAAATGGAGATCTACATACTGGGCAACCGCCTCTTCATGATCGTCGACACCCCTTTAGACTTTGACTGGCCCACGGCTATGGCCCGACTGGCCACCCTGCCCCGCCAGCAGGAATGGGAAGACTACGTGGCCCTGTTTCAGGACTGTCCCCCAGGCAGCACCTCGGCAGGCAAGTGGCAGATGATGGAGCGTATGTTCTACCTGTACGAAGAATAGCTGACAAAGAAAGGGTGACTGCCTCACGGCAATCACCCCGGTCCTAAACTAAACAAATACTTTATGAATTCTCGTCTGTTTCTATCAATATAAACGTCAATGGCTAAAAGTTCTCTGGGTGCAAAGGTACGACAAATATGCCAACGGCACAATACCCAAAACTGAGGATTTTTTCAGTTGACAGCTGATAGCAGACAGACAGTTCATCATTTATTGCTGAAGTACATCACGCACCAGTTCGGCAATCTTCCTCACCCCCTGTTCGTTGGGGTGAATGCCGTCGCCCTGCATCATGTCGGCGTAGGGGGCAAACTGGGTGTGCAGGTCTATCACCTGGCAATCGTTGCGCTGTGCCACCTTATTAATAATAGGTATAATCTCGTTTGTGATGACCGCGTCGTTGATAGTCCACGTCTGCTTGAAGGCGGGGATGGGCGTGCAGAGCCATATCTTCATGGCGGCATTGCTGGCGCGCAGCGAGTCTATCATCTGCTGCATGTCGTGCTCAAACTCCTGGCCGTGCTGCCAGTTCTCGGTCTTCGAGTCGTTGGTGCCCAGCTTGATGATGGCCACGTCGGGACGGAAGGCCAGCGCATCGCGCCAGGCCTGTTCCTGCATATAGGGGTGGTCGCCCTTGTTCAGCAGGGTGCGCGCCCCTACGCCGAGGTTCTTCACCACGTAGCCACTGCCCAGGAATTGCTGCAGCAGGGCTGGATAGCCACGCTGCGGAGCCATGTCGATGCCGTGGCCGTCGGTGATGCTGTTGCCTATGCAAGCCACTCGCACGGCATCCTGACGGGGGGCTTTCAGCTCCTTCAGCCAGACGCGCAGGTCGCCGAGCATCTGGTCGTGATACTTGAACTTGGGGTTCATGCCGAAGCCGTGGCCGCCCGTGGGATAGACGTAGAGGGCACAGTCGTTGCCCATGCGGCGCATGGCCGAGTAGTAGGCAATGGCGTTGGTGGCAGGCGGCACGGTGCGGTCATCATTTGTAGTGAGCAGAATGGCGGGCGGCGTCAGGTGGCGGCGCACGGCGTTCTGGTTCGAGTACTCCTTCACCAGCCTGGCATCTTTCTGCCCTTCCTCGCCCAGGAAGTTCACGCACGAGCCTTTGTGGCTCTCGCGCTCGTTCATCGAGATCACGGGGTAGAACAGGATTGAGAAGTCGGGCCGTTCGGCCAGCTCGGTATGGGTCGAGATGGTCGAGGCCAGATGGCCGCCGGCCGAGAAGCCCATGATGCCCACATCAAGGGGATTGACGGCCCAGGCCTGAGCCGAGTCGCGCACGGTGCGCATAGCCTTGCGGGCATCGCCCAGGGGAATGTCGCGGTTGCCGCCCGGCATACGGTAGGTCAGCACGAAGTAGGCTATGCCCTGCTCGTTGAAGAACTGGGCCCAGTCGTGCCCCTCGTTCTGCATCGACAGGTTGCGATAGCCGCCACCGGGACAGCCCACCACGGCACGGCCCGAAGGCTGCTGGGGCAGATAGCACGTCAGGCTGGCCTTGCCGTCGGGGGTCAGGTTCAGCGTGAACTTACGCGCCGTCGGTGCCTCTGACTTGAGGGTAAGGGGATCCCACGTTTCCCGGCGACCGTCGGGGAAGGTAATCTGGAACTGAGAATCGTCGGTGAAGCGGATGATGGTGCCATCATCCAGGATGCGCTGGTCGGTGGCATTCTGATAGGGCTTGCCCAACTGCAGCATGAAGTTGCAGCGGCGCAGGTAGCTGACGAGCGGCTTCAGGTCGGCAGCGTGCTGGCTGCGGCGGTCAAAGAAGGTGCCGAACCAGGGTCTGACGGCTGGCTCACTCGGGTCGCCGGGCTGCGAGACCATCACGTGCAGGATGGTGGCGTTGATGCCAGCGTGGAAGTAGCGGTCGGCTATGGGCTTCAGCTTCTCGAAGCTCCAGTCGTCCTGTGCCACCTTGTCCCACGAGCCATCGGTGAAGCTCTCGGCCCACACCCTGTTCTTGCCGCTCTTGCGGGCAGCACCCAGGGCGGCATCGACCTCCTTCTGCCTGTACTTGCGGTCGTTCACCCAGAACTCGGCGGCCACCTCGTCGGCCTGGCTGCCGTAGCTGATGCTGTTGCCCGGGAAGGGGCTGTGGGCGTAGGGCTCGCACCAGGTGCGCAGGCCGTACTCGTGGGCCTTCTCCGTCAGCCCGCCCATATACTCCGTGGCCACCAGGTCGCTGATCAGCCGTTCCAGGTCTTTGCGGCAGGCCTCGTCCTCATAGTCGAGCGGCCGGCCGAAGCGCTGCTGGAACTTCTGGAAGATAGAGTCGGTGTAGTTCTGCTTGCCGCGCTCCCAGCTGTCTACCACCACGGTGGTCAGCGTAGGCCGGTCTTGCGGCGGTATGCGGCGCAGTATCTCGCCGATGAACGACTCGAAGTGCTTCTTTACGTGGACCTTCGACAGCTTGTCAACCTCCAGGCCCTCGGCCTCGTCTGAGCAGGGGCCACAGGCCACGTCGGTGCCCTGCTTGGTCTTGCAGACCTCGATGCCCTGGGGTGTCCAGTTGCGCATGGCCTCCTCGGGCTTCACCCACGGGCCTCCCGACTGGCTCCAGCCGGGACAGTTGAACAGGCCCATCTCTATGCCCAGCTCGCCTGCCGTCTTCAGCGCCGTGCGCAGGTTCTTCCACCACAGGCGGCTCTGAAACTTGTTCTTGCCGAACATCTCGCCCTCCCAGGGCTTCTCCCAGCGGGTGCGGTTGCGTATGTCGGTAGCCAGGAAGGCCAGCGTGATGCCGTTGTCCTTCATCCACTGCAGGTCGGCCACGACCCCCTTGGTATCTACCAGCTCGTTCACCCAGTAGTAGTAGCACCCCACGCGGATGCTGTCGGGCGGCGTGACAAACGACTGCCACAGCGACTGCCGGGCCACGCTGTGCTCAGGAGGAACCGGTTGCGCCTTCACGCCCACTATGGTGAGCAGGAAGGCAAAAAGGAATAGTATCTTTTTCATTTCACGGGAATTTCGTAGAACTGGCGGTCTTGGCAGAAGTCTATCATCCACTGGTCGGCAACGATGTGGTCGTCGAGCGCGGTGATGCGCAGCCGGTGTGCTCCGGCGGTGAGGTGCACGGGCAGGGAGCGCAGGGCCTGGCCGCGCAGCACGTTCTGCTTCCACCGCTCTGAGCGGTAGGGCTCCTTCAGCGAGACGGTGGTGGCGGGCTCGTCGTCTATCTGCACCTGGTAGCGCAGGTCGCCCCGGTCGCTGGGCTGCGTGGGGATCATAGCCACACGCAGCAGGGCATCGCCCTCGGCGGGACTGGTGAAGTCGTAGGTCAGCGTGTGGCCCTTCGGCAGCACCACGGCGTTCATCGAATGGCCCAGCATATCGACGGTGTAGGCCCCCTCTGCGGGCTGCGTGGAAGTATAGTCGCAGGCATTTCGTGCCACGTAGGCGCCTGCCGAGGGGTGCTGCGGCAGCTCGGTGCGCACGCCCTGGGCAAAGACGGGCAGGTTGCGGGGCGAGGCCGACATCAGTCCGCGCCACTTGCCGAGCTGCAGGGCGTTGTAGCGCTCGGTCAGCTGCTGTATCTCGTCGTAGGCCTGTCGGCTCTGCACGGGTTCGCTCAGCATCTTGCGCGTCATAGCGGCAGCGGCGTGCACGGGGTAGAGCACGTGGGCGAAGTAGGCATCCTTGCGGTGGTCGCGCACCAGCTGGCCATACACATCGACCACGGCCTCAATCTTGGCAAAGTCGGCCATACGCTGGTAAGCCTCCTTGCGCGAGAACTCGGTGACTGAGGGCACCGACTTGCCGCCGGGGTATTTCTTCTTGTCGAGCTCCACCTGCGTCCAGCCCATAAACTCGGGGCGGCGAATGCCGTTCAGCCTGTAGAGCTCGCGCATGGCGGGGGCAATGGCACGGCCTACCTCGCCGCCAAACTGGGTGATGAGCCAGCGTTCCAGGTGTTGCCCGAGCGTCGACGGCTTGATCCCGTCGATATTCCACGCCATGTCGAGGAACAGCTCCAGCTGGTAGGCAGCCACCTTGGGGTCGTGCACATTCACGATCCACAGGCGGCGGCAGTTATGGTCGTAGGCGGCCCGCATCTCGCTGTAGACGAGGCCGGGCTGCGTGGTGGTGAGCCACAGATGGTCGTGCGGACGGCCCCAGTAGCTCAGGTGGTAGTACACGCCGCCGCCACCCCGTCGCTGCTGCTGCGCGGCATCGGGCAGGCGGGTCAGGTAGCCGTAGTTGTCGTCGCACCACATCAGCGTCACGTCGTCGGGCACGCGCAGGCCGCTCTCCATAATCTCGAGCACCTCCTTGTAGGGGATGAACACCTGCGGCACCGTATCCACCTCTTTATTATAATACTTGCGCAGCAGCTCGCGCTGGTCGTCGATGACCTGCTGCAGTCCGCTGAGCTTCTCCTCGGGGGTCTTCACGCCCTCCATCGAGCCGTCGTGAATGCCGCGCATGCCGATGGTGAACAGCTCCTCGCTGCCCTTCACCTCGCGCAGCCGCTCCGTCCAGTACTTCTGCACCTCGGCGCGGTTGGTAATGTAGTTGTAGTCGCCCCGCTGCTTCTTGTCCCACTCGGCCACGTTGTTCCTGAGCAGGGGCTCGCAGTGGCTGGTGCCTATCAGGATGCCGCACGAGTCGGCCACCTCCTTGTTGCCCTTCACGGTGAAGAAGCCCGTGCCGCCCTCGTGCATGGCAGGCCACACGGTGTTGGCCCGCAGGCGCAGCAGCAGCTTGAAGATCTCCTTATAGGTCTTGGGGCCTATGCTGACGTTTTCCTTGGGCAGACCTGAACCGGCGCCCAACTTCTCGAACGTCTTTACCGACCAGTTGCGCAGCGACCAGTCCTCGTCGTTGATGAAGATGCCGCGATACTGCACGCTGGGTGCCTGCAGTGTCTGGAAGCCGTCGCTCAGCGCAAGGCGGCTGCTGGTGTTGGGCCTCACGTCGCCCCACCACACCCAGGGCGACACGCCCGCCCGTCGGCTCAGCTCCAGGATGCCGTAAGCCGTGCCGCGGCCATTGGCACCCACCACCACAATCTGCTGGCCCACGGTGCCCACGAAGAAGGCATCCATCTGGCCCAGCACCTGGTCTACGGGCACGCCCATCTTGCGCAACCGGGCCGCCGCACTCTTGTTCCTGTCGAGCTGGCAGATGCGTATGGTAGCATTCTGAGTGGCCACGGCCCGCTGCCCCGTCACTTGCTGCATATCGCTGGCAAACATGTCGAGAGCCACGCCCACCACGGGGGCCGACTGGCCCTCTACCTGATAGCTCACGGGCTGCTGCCCGTCGTACCACACCACATCGGCAGCCATCGCTACCGCTCCGCTCAGCATCAGCAGCGCTGTCAGTAAAATCTTTCGTTTGTTCATTGCGTCGTAAGTTATCAACATTCATTTGTAAGCCTCTAAGAACTTATGCCCATTGAGGTGAATCATATGATTGGGTTCGTTGGCAAACCACACTTCCGTATTCCAAGCAATCTCCTTCAAGTGCTTCAAGCCCTCTGTCTTACTGAGAAATGCAGTTACATACACAACGCTTGCCTCGCAATCGGCTACAAGTTGCTTTAGCGAACTAACACGCTCATTGTCCATAGGGTTAGAAGAGTGGTAGGCCTCAATCAGAAACAGCAGATTTCTCTCGCGGCTGTAGGCTACTATGTCAGGCAGCGTGCCATGCTCCAAAGTAATATGGAGCTGCTGCAAAGCCTCGGTATCCCGATGAAGAAACTTGTCTATACTATCACCGATATAAAGGACTTCTGCACCCATACCATACAAAGACAGGAAATCCTCGACAATTTTTTTCTGTAGCAGATTATGCTCGCCTGTTGACAATTCTAACGTCACTCCTGACGGCAAAGTGACGGGAATACGCTCCATAGCTCGCTTCCTTCCAAGTTCTTCTTTTGCTTTGAGATGGATTTCAGTGAATTTGAATAGCTGAGTTTCCCATTTGCTGGTATTATATGCTCTCAGAAGGGTTGCAAATGGCGCACTCAGCGTGTAGCCACGATTGGGATCATTTGTTGCAGCCTGGTCTAACTCGGAAGAATTAATCACAAGTCCCTCATCAAGCAGAGGCTTCAAATCCTTGCGGCGTATGTCATCGTATGAACCTAAAGAAATATCCTCGCCATAGTAATCATTCTCAAACTTAATGATGTCTTTGGTTTTCAGAAAGCTCCCATTCATCACAGACTTGGCATCTTTGAACGACTTTATGATTTGTCCTGTAGCCAAGCATGCACCAGCCATTTTCTCTCGTCTGCGATCGGATGGCAGTGTGTCTACGGGGATGCCCACGGCCTTTAATATGTCAAGCATATCAGAATACAACTTCTGGACTTGCTCACTTTTGCCTTCTGTAAATTTTATACGCATACGGTATCAAATAAAGTTTTTTCCTGGAAGATATTGATTTCTCTGATTTCCGTTTCCATCTTTGGCGACGAATGGTAAGTCTCTTTCAACGCTAATGCCAGTTTGTATGCCAATAGTGGAGGAACGGCATTTCCTATCTGATAAAACTGCCGCGTCTCTGTGCCACAGAACTCAAACCAGTCTGGGAAACTCTGCAGGCGTGCTGCCTCGCGAACCTCAATCCTGCGACGCCGCCCGTCAGGTAGCTTCACGCGCTGCATATCGCTCGTCGCTCCTGCCAGATTGCGGCAGGTAATAGTACGGGCAGGCTTGTCAGGATGCAGATCACGAGGGGTGATACAATGCGACTTCTCTTCATATACTGCAATGTAGCGTTCTTGCTCTGGAGTCAGGAATTTACTCTTCTCGTCAGACTTAGTCATCAAGTCGCCTATAGCTTCGGCTACTGTAACCTTCTTCTGTTCTTTCCTGGGAAACCTGAATGTAGAGCGATGCCCCACGCAGATAAGTCGCTCACGGTTTTGTGGAACTCCGTAATCAACAGCATTCACAATTTTGTATTCCACGAAATAGCCCAATTTACGAAGTTCGGCTACGACAAGTTCCAGATACCACTTGTGACGACCTAAAATATTGGCTACGTTTTCAAACAAGAATACTTTGGGGTTCAAACGTTTCACAGCATCGATGAATACAGGGAAACCATCGCGCGCATCCTCGATGCCTTTCTGATTGCCAAAACGACTGAAAGGCTGGCAGGGAGGTCCGCCAATGACAATATCAATCTTGTCGGACTCTGGATAGTTGAAACCTACCTCTAAGAATTTGTTATAACATATACCATTCAAATTCCTGTTATAGGTTTCTACGGCGGCTTCAACCATTTCGTAGCCGATAGTACGGAAGCCTGCTGCCTCGAAGCCAAGGGACAAGCCGCCACACCCCGCAAACAAGTCGAGCACGACAGCCTCTTCCTCTATCTTAGGGGTTAGCCAGTCATGTATGTTATAGCTATATTCTGTCATCTAATCATCTAATTCTTCTCAAAAAACATTGTCAGCCACCTGAATCGTTATGCTTGTTTTCAGTTATCGAGACTGCAAAGTTACGCATTTTTCCTGAGACGGCGGCAGACCGCGGCAATTTTTTTTCATCGCTCACCTCTCTACCTAAGGAGGTTTCGCGTGCAGTGTGCCCAAACCAGTCTGAAAGGGCAATAGTCTGACCTTCTACCATCCAAACCTCTTCACACGAAATATTAAAAAACGGCATTTCATTCGTCATTTATCACTCGAAGCTGATTCTCAGTGAGTTACGCGGTGATAAATGAGTGATAAATGACAGCAAACCACGAAAATGCTGCCTAAAAATGCTGCTTTCTGAGGTAAGGGCATCAAGGCGAAAAGTAGTTTCAATTTTCGCATCGAAATTTGAAACTACTTGTTCCAAGCGTCCGAACTACTTGTTCCGAGCGTCCGAACTACTTGTTCCGAGCGTCCGCACTGATAGTTCCGAACATCAGCACTGATGGTGCGGAACATCCGTAAAAGCTGTTCTGAATATCGGTCCAGGATGTTTGGAGCTATTCCTGCTCCTCGTCGCTGCCCAGTGCCAGGTCGGTGACGGGCAGCTGGCGGTCGATGGCCGAGTGGAAGGAGATGATGCTCTCGCTGCGGGCCAGCCCCAGGGGCTGCAGCTTGTCGTGGATGATGGTGAGCAGGTGGTGGTTGTTGGCGGCATAGATCTTGATGAAAAGGTCGTAGTCGCCCGTGGTGTAGTGGCACTCCACCACTTCGGGTATTTCCTTCAGCCGCTCCACCACCTCGTCGAACGACTCGGGGTTCTTCAGGTTCAGGCCTATGAAGGCGCAGGTCTCGTAGCCCACCTTCTCGGGGTCGATGATGAACTGCGAGCCTTTCAGTATGCCCATCGACGTGAGCTTCTGTATGCGCTGGTGAATGGCGGCGCCACTCACGTTGCAGGCCCTTGCCACTTCGAGGAACGGTATGCGTGCATCGTCGGCAATAAGCTTCAGGATGCGCTTGTCCAATTGATCAAGTTTTGGATTTGCCATAGTCATTTACGTTTTATTAACTGATGTGCAAAGGTAGTAACATTTTTCGACAATCGCAACAATCTGTCAGAAAAAGTGCCGAAAAACTGCAAAATTGTTACTTCTCGGTGGCTGAGTAGTTGATTTTCAGCGCGAACGACTGCTGCAAAGCCTGCTTCACATCGGCTATCACGCCCATCGGCACGTCGCGGTCGGCCTTGATCGAGACGGTCATGCGGGCCTGGTCTTCCTCCGACATGCGGCCACGCTCTTCGGCCAGGAAGTCGCGAATATCGTCGATGGTGGCCAGCTGGTTGTTCAGCTGCAGACTATACTCGCCATCATTCCCCGTCTTCCCGATATAGATGTGCACCACCGCCGACTTGTGGGCCAGCTTCTGCACCTCGGTGCCCTGGGGCAGCTGGTAGCGCACCTTCAGCTCCACATCGCGCATGTGAGTGACGATCATAAAGAAGAAAAGCACGGTGAAGATCAGGTCGGGCAGGGCCGCCGTATTCAGTCCCGGCACCTCCTGCCTGCGCTTGCGAAACATGGGTCTCATCGTCATAGATCTTATCTCTTAACTCTTACCTCTTACCTCTCACCTCTTACCTCTCACCTCTTACCTCTCACCTCTTACCTCTCACCTCTTACCTCTCACCTCTCACCTCTTACCTCTCACCTCTTACCTCTTACCTCTCACCTCTTACCTCTCACCTCTTACCTCTTACCTCTCACCTCTTACCTCTCCCCTCTCACTCCCCCGGTGCCGTCTCACTGATGCGCTGCGGATAGACCATAGCGAGCGATGCCTGCTCCTCGGCCGAGCACTGGCGCAGGCCGTGGCCAAAACGCCGGCGGGCCAGATCGTCGCGCAGCCGGGCGTAGGCCCTGACGATGGCGTTCTGCATCTGGAAATAAGCATCGTAGGTGGTCTGGCGGCTCACTTGTATGGCCAGCACGTGGTGGTCGCTCACCTCGGTGAGTCCCAGCAGATGCACCTCGCGGCGGCTCTTCTCGGGCAGCGAGGGGTCGTTCTGCCTGTTGGCCACGAACTCCACAATGCGGTCGGTCAGCGCCTCGGTGGTGGTGGGCTCGCCCTCGCAGGTCAGCTGGTCGTGGGCGTCGATCTCTATCTGCAGCACGTTGCGCTCCTTCACCAGCAGTTCCTGCTCTGCCTGCTGCTCCTGCGGGGGCGGCAGCTGGCGGGGCAGGCCCTTGTCGCTGTCCATCGACGAGGTGACAAGGAAGAAGATGAGCAGCATAAACGATATGTCTGCCGTAGAGGTCGTGTTCAACCCCGGAACCTGTTTCTCTGGACGCCGGAACATTGCCTTGCTATTTGATTTTTCGGCCTAACCCCGAGGCGCCGAAGCCCACGCAGAGGGCGGCCACGAGGATAAGTACAAGCGACGAGTTGATGAGCACATCGGCCGTGCCCAGCCAGAACGCATCGGTATAGGGACGGCCATTGATGGTGAGCGGGGCCGTGCTGGCAGCCGCCCAGCACAGCAGCATCGTGACCACAAACACGCCGAGGGCCACGGCACCCGGCAGCCACTCATAGACCGACAGCGCCCGCAGCCTGCCAATGCGCTGCGGAGCGGTGCGTGCCAGCGACCACGCCACCACGGCCACGGCCACGGCCAGCAGTGCGTAGATGGAGTAGAGCAGCACATCGATGAACCAGGATGACTCGTAGAAACTCATAGCCCTTAGCCTTTCACCTTCACAATCAGGTCGAGCAGCGAGATGGCCGACTCCTCCATCTGCGACGTCAGGTGCTCAATCTTCGACAGAATATAGTTGTAGAACACTTGCAGGATGAGGGCCACCACAATGCCGAAGATGGTGGTGATGAGCGCCACCTTCATGCCCTCAGCCACGATGGTGGGGCCAATGTCGCCCGCCTGCTGTATCTGGTCGAAGGCCATCACCATGCCAATCACGGTGCCCAGGAAGCCCAGCGACGGGGCGATGGCGATGAACAGCTTGATCCACGAGCAGCCCTTTTCGAGCTTGGCCTGCTGCACGCCGCCATAGCTCACGATGCTGCGCTCCACGGCGTCCATCGGCTCGCTGATGTGCATCAGCCCCTGGTAGCAGATGGAGGCCACGGGGCCACGGGTGTCGCGGCACAGGGTCTTCGCCCCCTCCACGTCGCCCTGCAGCACCCGCTTCTCGATGTCCACCAGCAGCTTCTTGGCGTTGATCTCTGAGAGCGACAGGTAGATGATGCGCTCTATGCACAGAGCCAGGCCCAGCACCAGACAGAGGGCCACAAGCGACATAAAGCCCGCCGAGCCCTCAATGAACTTCTGCTTCAGCTTCGTGTGCAGGCCTCCCCCACCCTCGGTGGCCATCATCTCTAAGGCGGCCATATCGTCGGCTCCTATCAGGTCTTCGGGCATCGCGTCGGCCAGCGTGTCGGCGGTGGTCACGGTCTCGGTGGCGGCAGGGGCCACCGCAGCCGTGTCGCCTTGCGCCATCGAGGGCAGGCTCAGTGCCATGAGCCCTGCCACGGCTATCATTGCTATTGTCTTCTTCATTTCGTAGGTATGCTTTTTTTCGGGTGGCAAAGGTACGAATAATCAGCGTAACTAACGAACAATTTCAGAACATTAACGCAAAAAACGCCCCATAGTTCTTAACGAAACGTTTCAACTAAAAAAATAATTTAAAAGACCACTGCATTATTTGGCAGTATGAGGAAGAATGCCTTATCTTTGCAGCATCAAACGAAAAATTTAGTTGGAACTATGCAGAAACTGACAGGAAAAGAAGAAGAGGTGATGGAGCTGATCTGGCAACTGGGCGAGTGTGCTCCGAAAGACCTCGTGGCCTGCTACGACGAGCCGCGGCCACACGTGAACACCATTGCCACGATGGTGCAGTCGCTCGAGCGCAAAGGCTTCGTGGGCCATCGCCCGCAGGGCCGGGGCTACATCTACTTCCCCTTGGTGAAGCAGGAGGAGTATGGCCGCTCTAAGCTGGGCGGCTTCGTCGACCGGTACTTCAAGCACTCGTACATAGAGCTGGTGTCGTCGCTGGTGCAAGACGAGAAGGTGAGCGAACAGGAACTATTGGACTTTCTGAACGAACTGAAAAGGAAATAAGTGCTTATGGCTGCATTCATTATATATATAATAAGGTGGGCGGTGGTGCTCACGCTGCTCTACTCGCTCTACGGACTGTTTATGAAGCGCGAGACGCTGCACGGCTTCAACCGCATCGTCCTGCTGTTTGTGCTCGTGGCCAGCATGGCACTGCCGCTGGTACAGGTAGAGACCGACAAAGGCAACGTGGTGACCACGGTCAGGGAGCAGGTCGAGAAGAGCCTCGCCCCCAGTCCCTCTCGCGGGAATGAGGCAATCATCTACCTTGAATCGCTGACACCGGCAGAAGCCCCAACCACTACCCTCGCTCCCGCAAGAGGGGGCTGGGGTGAGGCTTTCATCCTGCTCTACCTCGCTGGCACCCTCATCGCCTGGCTGCGCTATCTCTGGTCGCTGGCCTCGCTGCTGCGGCTCATCAGGCAGGGCCGACAGGTAGCGCTGGACGGTCTGCCCAAAGGAGTGAAAGTGATGGTGCACCCCGGCGTGAAGACTCCGTGCAGCTGGATGCACTGGATGCTGCTCAGTCCTGCCGACATCGAAGCCCGGCCCATCATCGTGCACGAGCTGTCTCACATACGCCTGGGCCACTCCTGGGACATGCTGCTCTGCGAACTGACCTGCCGCATGCTCTGGTTCGTGCCCTTCGTCTGGATGCTGCGGCAGGACCTGCGCGACGTTCACGAATACCAGGCCGACCGCTGCGTGCTGCTGAGCGGTGTCGATGAAAACGAATATCAGCTGTTATTAATACGCAAAGCGACCTCTACGGGACTGCAGCCTGTGGTAAATGCTTTCAACCAAAGTCCCATTAAACGAAGATTCATTATGATGTGTAAGAAACCATCCCGACGATGGGTGGCCCTGAAAGCCGCCTATCTGCTGCCGCTCTGTGCGCTGGCACTCGTTGCCTTCGCCCGTCCGCAGGCGATGAAAGAAATTGAAGAGCACGTGGAGGAAGCCGCCCCCGCCGTTGCTGATGCCATCAAGATGGTGGCGCAGCAGCTCCCCTCCCTTCAAGGGGAGGGGATCGGCTCCGCCGAGCTGCCCGACTCGAACCTCGTGAAGGCCGACCTGGCCGAATCGGGAGCCCGTGAGCTTGGCGGTTCTGCCGCCAAGTCTGCCACCGAACTGCTCGACAGCACTATGCTGGCTGTGGGGGCACGCAAGCTTGCCGAGGGCACCTACATCGGTCACTTCCAGCCCTCGCTCAGCAGCGACACCGTGCGCATAGCCCGCGCCACCATTCTTAACCGCCAGAGTCAGCAGACCGACGAGCATCTGTTCGCACAGAACGCTGCCGACCCTTACGCCTACAACATCACCCTCAATGCCGAGACGCGCAAAGACCGCACAGGGTATTACATCCGCTATTTGCAGCCCGTCAACTCAAAGCTGCGCAACTATGACAAGAAGGAGATTGACCCCAAGATGCTCTCAACCGACAGCGTGCTGACGAAGCGTAGCAACAAGAACATGCTTCACTACCATTTCACGCCCATAGCCATCGAACGAAGCAAACAGGAAACGCGCATCTTCCTTTACATCGGATTCAGCATGAAGTCGGATACGGAAATTCTCAAACAACAGAACATCCACATGTATAAGAATGTGGCTATTGTCGACAATCATACTGGTGACAAGTATGTGTGCCGTTCTACCGACTATTCTTATTTCAAGCACGTCAAGGATGAGATTGTCGGCAAGGACACCGTTAAGATTTTTCAGACTTGCCTCGTATTTCCACCACTCGGAAAACGTGTAAGAGGAGCCCATTTTGCCAATATCAACGATGAGGATGATGGCCACGAGACTTTCGATGTCACTGCACTTCCCCGCAAGGGTCGCGTTATTACCCAATAAAACTGCCACCACTATGAAGAAGATAATGATTCTCATGTTTGCAGCCTCAGCCATGCTGACCAGCTGCCATACCACAAAGAGCATTCTCGTAAATGACTACGACGAGCGCCCCGAAAACAAGCAACCCGTGCTGGAGCGCCCCGCCTGGCCCAACTACGACCTGCACGACGACCGCTCGTTTGCCGCCTTCTCGCACATACAGACGGCGCCGGAAAACCTGCGTATGCACTTATTGGCGTGTGAAGACGGCAGCGTCACCCACGGCACCTATACGCTCTACCGCTGCCAGGACGCCACCTACCTGACCTACGACTGGCGGGTGCCCACAAGCCAGGACTGGTTCTTCTGGCGCTTCACCACCGGCTCGGCCATCATCGATGCCGACACGGGCGACCGCTACTTGCTGCAACACTTAGAGCATTTCCCCATGGATCAGTGCTTCTGGATTTACGGCCAGTCGGGTGAGACCATCCGCTTCGTGCAGGTCTACCCGCCGCTGCCCCCGTCGGTGAAGCGCGTACAGCTCTACGAGGCCAGTGCCGAGTCGCGCCGCTGGATGAACGGCACGGGTATGCTCACCAAGCCCATCGACATCGACGACCTGCGCCCCCATGTCATAAAGAAAAAGCAGCCGAAGGCCAAGGGCCGCATCATCCGATAATAATCTTAGCTAATATATAAATCAAAAGTAGTTTTTTCTTTACCCTGGGTACTGCTGCAGGCCGCTGTGAAGCGTCCTGCAGTTTAAAGGATTTCCAGAAACCGTGCCGGAGTGATTACGCGGGGCGACATGGGATAATGCTTCAAGTTTCCTGTCACAAGAAAAGAATCCTCCTGACTCAACGATACCTCATAGAACACGCGATCGTCTTCATCAGGCATCGACTCTGCAAAATTTACTCTTGATGATTCTATGCCATTTTCAATAATAAAGGCTATCAGCGCATCAGCCGTTTCCTTTAGAATCGGGAACTTCGAACGGTGCAGTACATCTTCATACTCTGCAATGATGTCTGCGTCATACAGGGGAATGAAGTCCTGCTCCAGCAATAGTCTCACCACCTTTGCAGTAGCAGCCTCCGGATTCTTCGTTATCAAAGCCGACACCAGTACGTTGGTGTCAATTACAGCGTATATCATACTGCCTGCTGCTTTTTACGTCGTTCCTCACGAGCAGCACGAATCTCCGCATTGATTTCGTCCAGCGTCATCTCTGGCTCCTGACTTGTCTCCGCTGCTCTGCGTTGCTGCATAAACAGGTCTAGTGCACTTGGCTGAGCCGTCCTCGTGCCCCTGATGGTAAATGGAATGCTGCGACTCCTGATGACTGCCTTCACAAAGATATTGAAAGCCGTGTTTGCACTCATGCCAAACTGCTCGCAGAGTTCATCGAACTGTGACTTCATCTCCGAGTCTAATCTTACCGTTACTGCCGACTGTGCCATACTCTTCAGTTTCATATTTGATGGCAATATGCCACCATTCCGACGGCAAAATTACGATATATTCCTGATATTACCAAAGATTTCGGCAAATAGTTGCACATAAGAACGAAAAATCCCACAACAGAGCCACTATTGCGAAGTAGAGGAGCCGAAATTACGACGAAAAGAAAAAACCTGGCCCTATGTGATAGAGCCAGGCCGATCCTGAAACAATTAATTATTTATATACTATTGAACCATCGATAATCTTAATAATCATCGTCGATGAAGCCACCACGACGCCGGCGCGAGCCTATCTCGTCGCCATCGGCACCTTCGCCGCCGTAGCCCATTCCGTTACCTTCTACACCAGAACCTGCCAGGATTGTAACCTTTTCGGTCAGGAACACTTCCGTTATCTGGGGTGCTACATACTTTTTCTTTTCCATAACTCAATTATTTTACGAAATATTTCTTACCGTTCTTAATATACAGGCCTTTGCCAGCATCCTTCACGCGAACACCCTGCAGGCTATAGATGGCCTCACCACCCAGCGTACCCGTCCTGTCGACGGTCTTGATGCCCGTTACTTCCTCGTCCTCGTGCAGCACCATGCGCACACCAGTAGACGAGGGCGTGCTGCTGCCATTGTACTCGCACATATCGAATCTGAAGTAGGCACGAGTAGGTTTGGCTTTTGCATTGTTTGCATGCCAGAACAGGTTGTTCTTTACATAATACTCATTGTTGTCACCAATGCCAGAGATTGATTTATATGTTCCAATGAAAACATTAGCTTTGCTTATTGAAACCTTGCCTTTCTTCGTTGTTGTCGTAATTTGGTCATCTCCTTGACCGAACAAGACAGGTAGAATCGGGCTTGTGCCAAAGTAGTTCTCTTGAGCAGTAACGTTCTCTGGACCAGAATTTCCTTCGTCTCCTCCGTCATACGTTGGAGCCACAATCTCTACTTCGCCAGCATTAATTTCGCCATTGTATGCAGACGTTACTTTTATAATCATTGGTGTGTTGGCATAGACAATGTTGTCATTTTCGAAGTCGACTTGTATTCCTGTCACATTCCCATTTTCGTCTTTTACGTCAACGGCCTGAGTGAACCATGCAACTTTAACTCCTTCTCCAAAAGCAGCTTTAAGTCTGTCAACTCCTTCCAAATCGAACGGCAGCACAATGGTGCTCCACTCGTCGGCAGGCAGTGTGCGCACCACTTTCACGTTGAGGGTCTTCCCTGCGTTTTCAGTAATGAAGTCGTTGAAGTCACCATCCACATCGGCATCAAGCACGATTTCGTGGCTCTCTACTACCATCACCTTGAAGGTCACAGGCTCTGCCGTAACGCTTAACGATGAGCCCTCGTACATAATGTTGTTCACCGTAACCTCATAATCGCCCACAGCCACACTCTCGTCTACCTTGATGCTGAGTGTGATTTCTGCGTTCGAGAAAGCAGAGCTGCCAGCAGCAGCAAACTTCACGATGCCATCGACCATTTCGCCTTTTTCTATATAGCCGTTCCATCCAGAGACGCTCTCCACGCTGAAGCCCGTTGCGGGGAACTGCAGGCTGAAGCGCAGGCCCGTAAAGTAGTCACTCGGGCAGGCAAAAGTCAGCGTGTTCTGCACCGTTTCGCCAGGCACAGCCTCGACATCGGTGGCCGTTACCTCCACACCGTCCATCTGTGCCATCACGTTCAGTTTGAAGGTCACGTCATCAGCGTTGGAAATCTGCCCGCTGCCTTCGAACAAAATGTTGGTGATGGTAATGTCGTAGCTGCCCGTTGCCACCGTGCTGGCCACGGTGAAGCTAACTACGATATCGGCAACCGAAAATGCATTCGTCTGGGCACCGGCAAACTTTACCAGGCCATCGTTCATAGGACCTTTCTCAATATATCCTTTGTCCCACGACACGCTTTCTACACTGAAACCAGTAGCAGCGGGAAACTGCATCTGGAACTGCATGCCCGTATAGGTGTCGGCGGGGCAGGTAGCCTTCAGCGTTGCCGTGACTGTTTGTCCGGGAACAGCTGTCACGTCGGCTACCGTGATGGTTTGTGCCTGTGTGGCCCCTACCAGCCCTACCAGGGCAAGCAAAGCTAAAATAAACTTTCTCATTCTGTTTCTTTTGTCTAAAATTATTGCTAACTTCCGTTTTTTATTGTACCATCGACCTCAGTATGGCGGTAGCGTCGCTGGTGTTTATCGTGCCATTGCCGTCGACATCGGCAGCTGCTTCAATGAAGTCAGCTGGGGCGCTGCCCACCAGATACTTCAGCACGTAGGTAGCATCAACAGTATTGATCACGCCGTCACCATTCACGTCGCCAAGCGTCACGCCGGCATCGTAGGTCACGGGAATCTCTATGGCATCGATCTTCTTAACCTGACCAGCCTTATTGCTCAAGCGAATGTCGCTCACGGTGATGACAGCCCCATCGGCTATGGCGTCCGTGGCTTTCACCTTGAAGGAGATCAGTTCACCACTCTGGGCAGTGAAGGCAGTATTACTACCCGAGATGATAACCACGTTATAGACATTCTGGGCCTCAACATAGTTGGTTCTGACTTCGTGATCGGCGAGCAGGCTGCCATTGGCGACAGAGTTCTCAACCAGCTCAAGTCCCTCCGGCAGTGCTATCTTCATTTCAGCAGCGACCTTGTTGGCCGGGCTCTCCAGCAGCAGCGACACGGTCAGTTCTTCCTCGCCAGTCACTTCTGCGGTCTCGGGCGATGCTGTCAGCACGCAGTCTTCTTCGTTTACGCTGACGTCAATCGCCACATTGTCGGCCTTCGTCACTTGCCCGGCAGCATTGCTGAAGCGAATGGTGTTGATGACAATCTGCGCACCGGCGGCCACCAGGCTTGTGGGTTGAACCTTGAAGGAGAACAGCTCGCCGCTCTTGTCAGAAAACGCGCTATTCACTTGCGAAACGATAACGGCTGTGTAAGCACTTCCCTTTTGGCTTATGCTGATGGCGTGATCGGTCAGCAAGGCCCCGCTGGCGGCAGAACCATCGACCAGTTCCAGACCAGCGGGCAGGGTGATGGTCATTTGCGCACCCACCATAAGTTCAGAGCAGTTGAGCGACACGACGATGGTCTCTTCGCCCGACTCGTCAATCTCTATGCTGGCAGGCGAAGCATTTACCTCACAGAGCACCTCGGTAGGCGTAAGGGTGGCGCTGACTTCGGTCGACGTGGCAGCGTTGCCATAGCTGCTGTTCGCCAGGAAGAGGTCGGAAATCGTGATTTCCACATTCGATGACAAGTCGCCAACGGCCACGTCGAACGAGAAGAGAAGGCGGGAGCCTGTGGCAATCTTCTCTGACGAAGTAGAGTTGTTGAGTGTGAACCTGCGGGTAGACTCAACATAACGGATAGAATAGCCACTGGGCAGTGTGCTTCCCTTTTTGATGGAATTGCTGACATAGGTCACGCCAGATGGCAGTGTAATGGTGCCATCGATGCCACCGATGGGTTCATCGCTGTCGAGCATTACCTCGATAGTGTAGGTATTGTTCTTCACCACCTTGAGGTCTTTGATGCTGAGCGTAGCCCCGGCCAGTGCGGTAGCGGCCTGCATCAAGACGATGGCCATGAGGACGAGCGTCTTTGTAAAGAATTTCATATCCTTCATAAGTTAATGAATATTTTCTGTTTTCTCTGTTTTTATAGCATAAAGAGGTGTGCGTGCCTGTGCCCCTATAGTCGTGGCAAGCCACGCACACCTTGATGCCTGATAAGCTTTTGAATCGTTACTTCACGACCTTCTGGGTTGAACCGTCGGCCTTGCGGATGATGTTGATACCCTTCTTCAAGCCGTTCTTCAGCTTGCCGCCCAGGTCGTACACCTTGTCCATTACGTATTCGCCAGCTGCGTTCAGAGCGTCCTTAATGGCGGTCACCGTGCCGGCATCTACCTTGAACTGGTTGTCGTTGCCCATCACGTCAGAGAAGATGACGTTCTGCAGCTCGATGTCGCCACCGCTGTAGCTCTGGTCGGTCTCCACGTCCAGATAGAGCACGGCACCCTCATTGCCCTTGAACGTCTTGTTCAGCAGGGGCACGCTGATGATGCGGTGTGTGCCGTCGGCCAGGTTGGCCGAGGCCAGACGCTGCGTGCTGGCGCGGTCGGTCAGGCTCTCGCCCACCAGTGTCATGCCCTCGGGCAGCACCACGTCCATCTGGAAGGCCACGTAGTCGGTCGTGTTCTTCAGGCACACGGCGATGCGCCTTGTGGTGGCACTGGTCTGCGTCAGCTCGGTGGTCACATTCTCGCCGCCTGCGAACAGAGCGCGGGCATTCCTGGCGGTGCCATTGGGATTCAGGCCGAGCAGGATGTTGTTCAGCTGAACCAGGTCGCCGATGGAGATCTCGCCATCGCCATTGATGTCGCATGCAGCTTCCTGCTTTTCGTCGGCGGGAGTCTTAATGCCAAGGATGATGTCTCTCAGCAGGTCGAAGTCGCCAGACTGGACTTTACCAGTGCCAGTGATGTCGCCTACAACAATGGTGTAGTTACCTGCCTGAATGTCGCTAATCAAGGACGACACTTCATCTGCAATTTCATTTAGTTGCGTGTTGTACTCACCAGCTGCCAGCTCGGTATCGGCATCGATGGTTGCCTTCAGCGTGGTGAACTCGGCTGCATAATCGTTGCCCAGGCTGGTGGGCGTGGTCCTGGCATCGCCCGTCACGCCAGCAGCGTCGAGGGCATCGCTCACCTGGGCTACTATGCTGTTGAGTTTCAGCTCTGTAATAAGGGCGGTAATCTGGGCCTTGCGTGCCAACTGCACAGCAGCAGCAATCTGCGTCAGCAGGGCGTCGGTGTTGTAGTTCTTAGCCACATACTTGTCGCTGCTCTTCTCTACCAGGTCGAGATTAGCTTTGTCTGCATCATAGCTGTTGATAGCCGTCATATTGACACCTGAGAGGTCGATGCTGGCCTCGCTCTGGGCAGTTGTGTATGCGTTCTGCACTTCCTGCACCTTCGGGTCGAGCGTGCTGGCAGCAGAAGCATTGGCCATCTTGCGAGCGTAGTAGTCGTTCATGGCAGCGATGGGCGACATCCCGAGCTCATTGTCGGTGCTGTTGAGCGTCGAGTTGAGTGCTGACTTCTGGGTATCGATGCTGCTGAACAGGCCCTCCACCTCGCTCTTCTTAAACAGGATGTTGCTCTCTGTGTAGGTAGTGCCGAGGGCAGCCTTCAGATCGCTGATTGCACCATTCAGATTGTCGTAGGCTGCACGGTTGTCGGTCTGCACCTGCTTCACCGTGGTAGCGTGGGTGTCAGTGCCAAACTCGTAAGCGAAGAAAGCGATAGTAGTATCGTCAATGCCCAGTGCATTGGCCTCCGTCTGGAACTGAGCCAGCAGTGCAGCACCTTCGCCATCGACATCCATTTCGCTGAGCAACTCTTCAATCCGCTTCTCGTAGCCCTTCAACACGGAGAAAGCGGTATTGTCAGAATTGCATGCGTCTTCAATATTGTTGACTTCTGTCTGCTTTTCTGTAATTTTATCTATGGTAACCGATGCGTTCTGCGACCAGAAGTTAAACTGCTCACGCAGCTTGGTCACCATAGGTGCCAGAGCATCCTTCTCAGCCCTACGGGCAGCCTCGATGGCGGTATTGCTATTGATGGCTTCAGCGGCGGCGTCAACATCGTCAACGCTTTCATATTGTGCTGCATTGGTGAAGGCAATAATCACACCTTCAAGTGCACCCAGGGCCTGGGTGACAGTGAGATCGTTTTCTACCAGCGAGCCACTGATCTCTGTGACTGCATCGGTGTAGACCGCGTTCAGCTGCTTCGTGGAGCCCTTGTCCAGTTTGCCATCGGTTACGTCTACATACGTAGCAATCGCTGTTCTGATGTTCTCGTTCAGGGCATCGGCCTCCTTCCACTGATCTACCAGATAGTCCAAAGCCTGGAGCGTGTAATAGTTTTCGTTTCCCGAGTCGTTCAAAGCATCCAGTTTAGCCTTCAGGTTATTATAATCCTCATAGGCATTTTCAGTATCAGCCACTTCGGTCTGCACTGCCGTGAACTTGGCTTTCTGCGTAGCGAAGGCGTCTTTGAGGGCATCCTTACGCTCCTCGGTGAGCTCAACATCAGTCGTGTAGGTTCCGTTCACCTTCGCCTCATCGGCAGAAACGGTCTCGCCAAACTTGTTCACCTTGGCAGTAATATCTGCCTTGGCGGCGATGTTCTGGGCATCCTTCACCAGCGCGGCATAACCCGTTGTGGCATCGTTGTAGGCACTGACAGCCGTGTCAAGTTCACCGGCGGCTGCTACTACGGCATTGATCTTCTCCTGTTTGTCGGCGCGCGTCTCAGCAGCGTTGTAAGCATCTACAGCCGCTTCTATGGCCTGCTTCTTGCCATCACCGTTGCTCAGTAGCGTTCCGGCTGCCGTCATCTTTTCGCTTGCTTCTGCGTTATCGTCGAATCTATCGATTGTTGCAACGTTATCAGTGTGAACATCATCGGTGGTTGTGGCGCGGATCTCATCCCATGCGGCGGTAACGATGGCGTTAGACTCACTGAGGAACGTCTGCTCGGCATTGGTCACTGCGGTCTGCTTCGTCTCTATGCTCTGGGCATCGGCATCGTAAACATCATAACGCTCTTGATAGAGCTTACCTGCTTCCGTAGCGGCGGCTCCGTGAGTGCTCACATCGCTATTGAGCGTGAGAATATCCTCGGTGCTGGGTAGTGCATCCCGCAGCGTCTGAATCTTGTCTGTGATGTCTGAATACTTCTCGGCCAGTTTCTCGTAGGCCGTAGCTGTGGCGTTGGCAGCCTGCACAGCAGTCAGCAGATTTCCAACCTTTTCCTGCAGTGCACTAACGGCCGACCCATTGGCAGTAGAAATGGCAGTGTCGTACTCTGCGTCAAATCCACGCTTAATTTGATTGATAGCCTCCTCTATATTGCTGAGGGCATCTGCATCGACCTTATACTTACCAGCCGCTGTGCCAGGAGTATAGTCCTTATATTCGCCAGCCTTGAAGTGGTCGTCAATTGTGTCTTTGGCCTTATCAAGGGAGTCTCTCTCCTCATTCAGTTTTGTAAGCAGATTTTCCTTGCCCTGCACATCCTCCTTGGCTCCGTAAGTTTCGATGGCTTCATCAAGATCACTACTCAGCTGCGACCACTTGGCGTAGAGTTCATTGTTGGCTGCCTTGTTGGCCTGGGCCTGATCCTCTATTTTCTTTATTTGGGCGGTGTTAAAGTTAGCCTCTAAATCAGCTACACAGTCTTCAGTGTAGTATAAAGGTTCATTGTCAGTGATGATCTCGCCCTTGACGGCAGGTAAATCAACGTCAACCCAGTCCTTGAGCCTATTCAGCTCTGCCGTGAAGACGCCTGCTGCGGCGCCTGCCAGCACGTCCATACCATTGATAGAGGTCTCGATGGCGTTGAGGGCCGTGGCCTTCTTTTCAGCGAGACTATTGTAGGCTACCACATCCTTTGCCCATGTTTCAGCCTTCGCCTCTATTCCACTGACAGCAGAAATGAGACTGGCGTTCGTATCCTTTAAGGCATCGGTCTGGGTATTTCCAGCCTCCCAGGCACTCTTCAGCGTCTCGTTCTGGTAAGCTGTGATAGCAGCCTGCTTCAGTGCATCCTTTTGCTCTTCGATAGCTCCGATGGCCTGGTCTATCAGGGCCTCGCCAGCTGCCTTGTCGGCTGCGGGGAGGTCTGCAACCTTGGCCTTTGCTGCCGTAGTGGCATCGCTAATGGCCTTCACCAGGCTGTTGCCTATGGTAGCATCTTCTTCGCCATTATCGTTCAGACCAATTGCAGCGTAAGCAATGCCTTTATACTCATTGTTGGCAGCCACATTGGCTTTCTGCTTGGCCAGATCGACTATCAGGCCACTCTTCTCTCCGTCGCCTAAGGTATCAATCAGCTCGGTCAGGTCATTATCTTCGCCTTCCTTACTAATAATTTCCTCATAGATGGCTGTTGCCTTCTTATCAGAGAAGGTTGAGGCACTATTGAATGTGGCTTCCAGCTCGGTCAGCAAAGCGTTCCAACGATTGTAGGCTTCCAGCGAACCGTTAGTGTCATTGCCCTGTTCAGCGTCATCACCCTTGGCGGTGGCGGCTTGACTCATCTTTTCCTTGGCTAAGTTCAGCTTACCCAAGACTTCCCGTTGTGCCTTTTCGCGATTTTCCTTTGCAGTCCTTTGCTCACTGGTAATTTGGGCTGAACTCACAAGGTCGTCAATATCTTCTAAAATGCTGCTGACGGTTTCGGTTACATCCAGACTCTCAGCTGCCTGCAGATGCTCGGTGCCATTATATCTCTTTACTTCATTAATAGTGGTGAGCACGCCATTCACACTTTCCCCAATAGCGGCAACATCCGACTGGAAGTCCTCCTTGACGTTTTCTGGAATTGTTATGTGGTCGAACTTATCCTCCAGCGTTGTGTACTGATCATAAGCTGCCTGTACCTTGCTGTATGCAGTCTCAGCATTGCTCTTGTACGTGTCGATGGCGGTCTCAATTTTTGTCACGGCAGCTGTGTATTCCTGGCTATTGGTGTAGTCGCTTGCATGTTCGGCATCGTTTACGGCGGTGGTCAAAGCTTCGATTTGAGCGGTAATCTCATCGGTGCTGAAATAGCTGCCTGCTTCGTATTCGAGAGCATCAATCTTATAACCTTCGACAACCTCTACAGCTTCCTCCACGGCAGCTCTCAGATCTTCCACCTTGCTTTCCACGGCAGTCTTGGCTGCCTCGTCGGCTTCTGCCTTAGCTTGGGCATCTTGGGCAGCCCGGTTGTCACTTGCTATGGTGCTCGCCAGATTGTCGATGGCAGTCTTGATGGCGGCAAGTTCTAAAGCGTAATCGCCTACTACGGTGGCAGCTTCCAATGATTCTGCATTGACGAAATTTTCGTTATCGCTTTCAATCCTGTCGGTCAAAGTGCTAATCTGTTGGTTTATCGAGTTGATAGTTTCTGTGTAGCCATTTTCGTTGATGTTTGACTTTGTTCCGATGGCCGACTGTAAGTAGGCTTCTGCCGATTGGTTATTAGCGACAATCAGTTTCTTGGCAGCAGTGTATGCGGCCTTGTTCTGGTCGCACTTTTCGATATAGCTGTTCTTAATGGCTACGATTGCTTCAACCTGGTCGTTAAGGTCCTCGGTCAGTTGCTCCTTGTTCTGGGTCAGGGTGCCAGTCTCTCTGGCTTGGTTGATGGCATTGATGGCATTCTGATAATCATCAATCTCGATAGCTTGGATTTCAGCATCGGCCTTTTGCTTCAGCTTCGTGTAGTCTCCCAGTTCGCTGTCGTTTACCAGCGAGCTTGCCAGAGCCGCCTTAGCACTGGCCACCTCGTCGTTAGCGGCATCGATGATGGTCTGGGCCTCACCCTCAGCAGCCGAGAAAGCTTCTTCGGCAGCCTCGATGGCAGTCTTCAACTGTTCCACGAGAGCCGTGATTGCGCTCAGTTCTACTGTGTGTAGTTCTGCGTTCTCTTCGACATACTCATAACTTTCATTGTTCGTGGTCAGCTCGGTGTTATATGTTCCCAGCTTACTGGTAATTTCCTGTGCTTTACCTTTGAGTGCGGTCTTGTCGGCAGCACTTACATCAGTGCCAGCCACCAGATCTTCCACAGCATCAATCTGAATCTGGGCTTCGGCAGCAGCGGTAGTGTATGCCTGCAAGTCGGCAAAATAGGCTGCATAGTTGTTGCTGACCTTGGTAATTTTATTGCTCAAATCGGTTGTGGAGATGTTGGTGAAGTTGATTTGAGAGTAGTCCTGCACCTCTCTGTTTTCTTTGAAAGCTTCATCCTTGGAATCAACCTGCTCCTTGAGTCCGGTCACTCGGGTGCGGAGGCTTTCCAGTTGGCTCTCCAGGTCGGACCTACCGTATGCATTCTCATCGACCTCGGAAACTGCATTGACCAGCGATCCGTTTTCCGTTACGGCTCCGTCCTCGTCACCCACTTTCTTCAGTTGGTTCCACAGATCATCGTATCCAGTCATTGCGGTAGATCTGCGCGCTGCGTTCTCTTCTTGGCGAATAGTGGTGAGCAGGTTATCTATCTTCGTCTGATATTTGCCCAGGCAAGTGGTGAATCCTTCCTCATAGAGCCTCTCCGATACGTAGGTGGAATAATTCTGGCTGGCCCTGTTGCCACCCTCTTGGAGGGCATCGGCATAAGCAATAGCTTCACTCTTCAAAGCGCTCAACTCCTCATCGTAGTTGTCCTTGACGTTGGTGTAGCCTTCCACTTCCTGCTTGAGATTGTTGTACTTGGAAATCAGTTCTTGGTAAACTAAGTCGAAGTCGAATTGCAGACTTACATCGGTGATACCAACGGTGAACAACTTACTTTCCAACTCTTCGGGAATCTCAGCGTTTGCCTCGACGGTGAACTGAATCTTTCCTGCCTTGGTCAGTGTTACTTCGAAGCTCTTCGCTTCTTGAGTATTGGCAGCTACCTCATAGGTTGTTTCACCTATAGTGACCTTTACGGCATACGGAGCTTTAACTTGGTAGGTCACCTTGTAGGTACCCTTCATAAGGCCAGAGGCTGCAGTTATGGTAGCTTTTTCGCCATCTTGGGAGTAGACAACGGTGTCATCGTTGGTAACGGAGGTACCCGATGCTGCTACTTCGTAGTCGACGCCTGCATTTACGGTCACTGCATTCACTGCACCTGGCAGGGCCGAAAGTGCTGCTAAAGAGTAGATAACTTTCCTTTTCATAATTGCTTGTTTTTTTGTTAATATTAAAGTTGTGAATTATTATTTCTACATTTGTATATAATATATTTATGGTTCGC
>JAFVEE010000043.1 GCA_017478085.1 Prevotella sp.
GCATTGTAGCCTTTGATGGTGAGGTAGCCGCTCTGGAACAGCACGGGCACGGGGTCGCTGATGCGCTCGGTGGGAGCATTGAACTGCTTCATGTTGGCCTCGATACCCTCCAGGTCGGGCATACTGAATCGCTTCACCTTGAACAGGTTGATGAGCGAAGAGGGCGTGCCCGTGGAGAACCAGTAGTGGTCTATCATTCCCGAGTCGAAAGCGTAGAACAGGCTCCACGGGTTGTAGATGTCGGCCATATTGACGGTGAAGTGGTAGCCGTCGTACATACGCTTCACCTCGCGCACGCAGTCATCGTAGCCCCAGCCGGGCTGCCGCCACCGGCTCATCGCCTTGGTGAGCCACTCCAGGTCGGGCTTAAGCACGGTAAAAAGCTCCTCCTCGGTGATGCCGCAGATGCCCTCATATTCCGTGTTGAAGGTCAGGTCGGTCAGATTGTTCAGCTCGCTGAACACCGACAGCTGCGAGAACTTCGATATGCCCGTGAGGAACACGAAGCGCAGGTAGGGCGCCTGGCCCTTGAGCGGCGAGAAGAGGTCGCGAATACGCTCGCGTATCTGGTCCTGCAGGTCGGGCTTGTGGACGGTGTCGAGCATCGGCGCATCGTACTCGTCGATGAGCACCACCACCTTCTGACCCGTCTGCTGGTAGGCTGCCTGAATAATGCGCTTCAGCCGCTCGCCATAGGCGTGAGGGTCGTCGCCCCTGTCCAGCCCCCACGTCCGCTCGTGCTCCTCCAGCAGACCGTTGACGATGGGGTGCACGCGGGCCAGCTCGTAGTACTTGCCGTTCGAGAGGTCCAGGTGGATGACGGGATACTGCGTCCACTCCGTCTCCAGCTGCTCTATGGCAAGCCCCTCGAACAGTTCGCGGCGGCCTTCGAAGTAGGCGTGCAGCGTGCTCACCAGCAGGCTCTTGCCGAAGCGGCGAGGGCGGCTCAGGAAATAGTTCTTGCCGCCGTGGTGGGCCAGTTTCCACACGTATTCCGTCTTGTCTACATACACAGTCTGGTTCTTTCTGAAGTCGGGGAACCACTGTAGCCCGATGCCATATTTCCGTTTCTCTGCCATACAACGAATCATTTAGTTGCGTTACTCGCCTGCAAATATACAAATTATTCTTGAGAAACGGCAGAAAAAAAACGAATTTCACGAATCAAACGGACGATTATCCGTTAAATTCGTGAAATCCGTTGTACCAAGATTTCCGCTTAGCAAGCGAAATCCGTTGTCTTATTATGCCTGTGCAGGCACCTCCTCAGCTTCGCGGATGGTCTGGTGGCCACCCAGTGCGAGGAATGCCGTAGGAGCAGCGATGAAGATGGACGAGAGGGTACCGAAGACCACACCCAGGATCATAGCGAACGAGAACGAGCGGATGCTATCGCCACCGAAGAGGAAGATGATAGCCAGCACGAGGAACGTCGTCACCGAGGTGTTGATGGTACGGGCCAGCGTCTGGTTCAGAGAATCGTTGAAGATGGTCTGACGGTCGCGCTTGCCATAGAGGCCGATGTTCTCGCGGATACGGTCGAACACCACCACCTTATCGTTGATAGAGTAACCTATCACAGTCAGGATAGCGCCGATGAACACCTGGTCGATCTCGAGCGACATGGGAACGATGCCCCACAGAGCCGAGTACATGCCAATCACGATCAGGGCGTCGAGAGCCAGGGCAACGATGGCACCGATAGAGAAGGCCAGGTTGCGGAAGCGCACGAAGATGTAGATGAAGATGGCAATCAGGGCGATGATGACCGAGATGATAGCACCGTAGGTGATGGTCTTAGCCACCGAAGGACCTACCTTAGCCGACGAGATGATGGAACCACCCTCGCGCACGTCGGGGTTCTTGAAGTCCTGGATGTCTGCCTGGGTCACCAGTCCGGCCTTGGTCAGCGACTCATACAGGATGGTCTCGGCCTGGTCGTCGACCTCAGGATTGTTCGACTCGATGTCCCAGTTGGTCGAGATACGCACGGTCTTGCCGTCGGTACCCAGGGCGATGACGCTGGTGTTGGCCTCCTGACCGGCCTTGTCGCCGATGCTGTTGGTGAAGGCTCCTGCCAGTGCCTGGCGCACCTGCTCAACAGGCGTTTCCTTGGCCAGCGTGACCACGTAGTTACGACCACCAGTGAAGTCGATGCTCTGGCTCAGACCACGCACGAAGAAGCAAATGATGAAAGCCACGGCGGCAATGCCCCAGATGGTGAACGACTTCTTGTACGCACCCATGAAGTTGTACTTCGTGTTCTGCATCAGGTTCTTCGAGTAGGCGGTGACGAAGGTCAGGTTGAGCCACTTGTCCTTGTTCAGACGGTTCTCATAGACAATACGGGTAAGGAACACGGCGGTGAAGAACGACACCACGATACCAATGATCCAGGTGGTGGCGAAGCCCTTCACAGGACCTGTACCGAAGTAGAGCAGGATGATACCGGTGATGAGCGAAGTGAAGTTAGAGTCGAAGATGGCCGAGAAGGCGTTCGAATAACCCTTCTGCACAGCCTCCTTCACACCGAGGCCACGGCGCAACTCTTCCTTGGTGCGCTCGTAGATCAGCACGTTGGCATCGACAGCCGTACCCAGCGTCAGCACGATACCGGCGATACCAGGCATGGTCAGTGCGGCCTGGAACGAGGTCAGAATACCGAGCGTGAAGAACAGGTTGACGAGCAGGGCGGCATCGCTGATGAGACCCGGGATGATGCCGTACAGCATAATCATGTAGATCATCAGCAGCACGAAGGCCACGATGAACGAGATGATACCCTGCTGGATGGACTGGGCACCGAGCGAGGGACCTACCACCTCTTCCTGCACGATGCGGGTAGGAGCCGGCATCTTACCAGAGTTCAGCGTGTTGGCCAGGTCCTTGGTGTCCTCGATGGTGAAGTTACCCGTGATCTGCGAGTTACCGCCATCGATCTGGGTGAGAATGCGCGGAGCGCTATACACAGCGTCGTCGAGCACGATGGCCACGGCGCGGTTGATGTTCATCTTGGTGATCTGCGACCACTGGCGGGCACCGTCGCTGTTCATCTGCATCGAAACGCAGGGGTGGCCCATCTGGTCGAAGTCGTCCTTACCGTTGGTAATCACGTCACCCTCCAGCGGAGCACGGCCGTTGGGCGTGGTGATCTTCAGGGCATAGAGGGCGAAAATCTCGCCACGGGTACCCTCGCCGAAGTCCTCGGCCTTGGCACCCCAGCGCAACTTCAGCTCGGCGGGCAGGATCTGCTTGGCCACATCGCTGTAGATCACCTTGTCGATGTCGGCGGTATCGCGGGCAGTAGCATAGCCCACGATGGCCAGGCCCTGGCCCTGCACGGGCTGGAAGATGGCAAACAGGGGGTTCTGCTTCAGAGCCTCGTCGCGGGCCTTGGTGTCCTTCTTACTGTCCTTCTTGGCCAGCTTGGCGGCCAGGTCGGGGGTTGCAGCAGCGGTGGAATCGCTGCTCACTGCGGTCGTATCGGCAACCTCGGCAGTAGCAGCGGTGCTGTCGGCAGTCTGCTCGCCGCTCATCACGGCAGCATAGCGGGTGTTCAGCTGGGCCAGCAGGGGCACAATCTCCTGCGAGTTGTAGGTCTCCCAGAACTCCAGGTTGGCCGAGCCCTGCAGCAGCTTACGCACACGCTCGGGCTCCTTCACACCAGGCATCTCGACCATGATGCGCGACTGGCCCTCCAGGCGCTGAATGTTGGGCTGAACCACACCGAACTTATCGATACGCTGGCGAACCACGTTCTCGGCGTTGTCGACGGCGCTCTGCACCTCGACGCGCAGGGCGTTCTCAACCTCCGAGTCGGTCGACTGTGTGCTCACCTTGCCCTTCATCTGCTGGGTAGCGAAGATCGAGGCCAGGGGGCGGCCTGCGCCATTCTGCTTCCAGCGGTTGATGAACAGCGAGATGAAGTCGTCCTGACTGGTCTCCTCGTCTTTCTTAGCCTCTTCCATCGACTTCTTGTAGGCGGCATCCTGCTTGTGGTCGGCCAACACGTCGATAACGTCGGGCACCGACACCTCGAGGATCACGTTCATACCGCCCTTGAGGTCCAGACCCAGACCAATTTCCATTTCCTGGCACTGCTTGTACGAGTAGATGCCCAGGTAAACTTTCTCGTTCTTGATAGAATCGAGATACTCCTG
This sequence comes from Prevotella sp., assembly GCA_017478085.1. Classification (GTDB taxonomy): domain Bacteria; phylum Bacteroidota; class Bacteroidia; order Bacteroidales; family Bacteroidaceae; genus Prevotella. The sequence goes on from JAFVEE010000043.1 coordinate 4,161, forward strand.
CCCCTCCTCTTCGCCCATGGCGGCAGCCTTACTCTGGTAGTGGCTGGTCACGAAACCGAAGGAGAGATAGAAGCAGCAGACAAGCGTTAGCATGACTGCAATTGCCTTTACAATTCCTTTGTTTTGCATTGTTTTTTATTGTTATTTAATTGATTTTACGCAATTTAGCCTGCAAATATAGGCATTTTTTTACACTTTGAGAAATTTCCAGGCGAATATTGAGGATTTTTTAAGGTTTTTCCCTCATTTTCAGCCAACAAAGCAGCGGATAGTGGTCACTGACGTCAATTTTGGCGTCAATTTCGCATTGATAGGGGGTGAAGTGTTCAGAGCACATCAGGTGGTCTATCCTGAAGTTGAAACCCTTGCGGTTGAACGACAGGCCCAGACCGCACCCAGAGGCCACAAAACAGTCGGTCAGACCCTGGGCTATGGCATGGCGGGTGTAGGAGATGGGGGTGTCATTGAAGTCGCCACACACGATGATGGGATAGCGACGATGGTCCTCGACATACTGGTGGATGATGTCGGCATGGCGCGAGCGGTAGACCATGGCCTCGCCCAGCTTGTCGATGAGCAGCGTGGTCTCGCGCTTCACCGTGTCGCGGCTCACGCCCCCCTTCAGCATCTTCTGGTAGCTCTCGCGGTCTTTGTTCGACAGGTGGGTGTTCTCCAGGTGGTTGTTCAGCACAATCACCGTGTCGCCCTCTATCAGCAGGAACCAGGCCACCGAGCCGTTGGTCTTCGATTCGTAGTCAATGCGCTCCCGCCGCAGGATGGGGAAGCGGGTATGCAGGCCCACGCTGTTGGTCAGGTGACTGCCGGGCTTGCTCACGTGCACCGTGTCGTTGTAGGCAAACACCTCGGCATAGCGCTTCTGCGTGTTGTGCCACTTCGAGGTCATATCCTCCTGGGTGCACACAATGTCGGGCTGCACCCGCTTGAAGTAGCCCATAATCGTGTCGAGCGCATGCTCATATTTGAAGTTGCCGCCATAGCCCGCCACATTGTAGGAAACGATGCGCAGCGCCCCCGGAGGCGCCTCTTCCTGACCGAAGTGCAGCGGCAGGTAGATATGTATTGGTACGTACGCGAGCGCGAAACCAATAATAGGGATGAGCAGACGCTTCGCGCTGAAGAACACCCAGAAGGGCACGAACAGCAGGTTGGCCAGCACCGCAAAGGGGAACACCATACCCGCACACGACATCCACGGATGGCTGCCCGGGTGCAGGTGGTCGCTATAGCCCACCAGCAGCATCAGCACCACCACGGCCACGTTGGCCCCGGCTATCAGGTTCAGGGTGAAGTTCTTCAGTTGCTTGATCATCGCTCCCGGCTGGCATCAAAGAGCCGTTGTTTCTCGTCCTTGCTCAGGCTGTCGTAGCCACTCTTGCGAATCTTGTCCAGAATACGGTCTACCTCCTCCTGGTTCTGCCGCTTGCGGGCGTTGTACTCCATATCGGCCTCCTTCGAGCCAGAGCGCGGTTCGGGCCGGCGCTGCCGCTGGTGCTGCTCGAAGTTGCGCTTCATGCGGGCAAAGTACTGCTGACCGCTGCCCAGGTCGAAGTCGCTGCCCGGGTGCTTCTGCCAGTAGCGTATGAGCAGGAAGCCGAACAGCATGCCGCCCAGATGGGCCATGTGGGCCACGTCGTCGCCCGCCGAGCTGATGGCCGAGAACAGCTCGATGCCCGCATAGATGCACACGAACCACTTGGCCTTGATGGGCACCGGCAGGGGAAAGATGAAGATGCGCTCCTCGGGGAAGGTCATGCCGAAGGCCAGCAGGATGCCATACACCGCGCCACTGGCACCGATGGTGGGGTTGTAGCTATCCGTTAGCAGCTGTACCACCTCCTGGCTCAGACCGGCACCGATGCCGCACAACAGATAGTAGATGAGGTATTTTTTCGCCCCCCATATCCGCTCTATGACGCAACCGAACATCCACAGGGCGAACATATTAAAAAACAGGTGTGACCAACCACCATGCAGGAACTGGTAGGTAATGAACTGATAGAGGTGAAAGCTCGGGTCCTGAAAATAATGCAGACTGCCATACATGCCCAGAACCGAGTATTCTGGATGCCTATAATCCGGAGTAGTCACCAACAGGGCAATAAACACCAGAACGTTGATGATGAGCAGGTTTTTCGTTATCTTGGGAATGCTCTGAAACATCTTTTCTCTTTACTGTTTTACAAATTACAAATTTACAACTTTCGGGCGCAAAATTACGAAAAATATCCGTCTTACAGCATAAAAAGAGGGCAAAACCCATTATTTTTCAGTAAAAAATGCATTTTTTCGTGATTTTTGTTTGTTTTCTGAATACTTTGCATTATATTTGCGTCAGATTTTCAACGTATTACGTATCATTTATTCAATTTAAACAAAAAAAATTATGAACAAGACAGAATTAGTTGAGAAGATTGCCGCTGGTGCTGGCATCTCGAAGGTTGACGCAAAGAAGGCTCTTGACGCTACCGTAGCTGCTATCAAGGACGCCCTCATCGCAGGTGACAAGATCTCTCTCGTAGGCTTTGGCACATTCGCCATCAGCGAGCGTCCCGCTCGCGAGGGCATCAACCCCGCCACCAAGGAGAAGATCCAGATTGCTGCCAAGAAGGTGGCCAAGTTCAAGGCTGGTGCCGAGCTGGCCGACGCCCTGAACTAATCACGCGCACACTTTATCATAGAGTAAGCAAACAAATGAAATCGAGTAGGAGGTAAACACTAATCGCAGGTGTTTATCTCCTACTTTCGTGTTTACCGACCTCTCACACCACCGTACGTGCCGTCCGGCATACGGCGGTTCCTACTTTGGGTGCCATTCGAGGTATGAATCCAACAGGCA
>JAFVEE010000005.1 GCA_017478085.1 Prevotella sp.
GACTTCGTGGTGGCCTGCCGCGCCGGCGAAGACCTCTGGAAGCAGTACGACATCGTGGAGGGCTGCGTGGCCAACGACAATGTCATCGACACCGTGGAGGACTACACCATGGGCATCATCTCTGCCGAGCAAGCCCTCGGTCAGCTGCGCTACAAGCCCGTGAACCACCAGCTATGCATCATCAACCAGTCCGTCATCGACCGCTGCCTCCGCTTTGTCGAGGCCGTGGCTCTAACCCCCGAAGTTCTATGAGAGATTCCGTCCGCTGGCGCAAGCAGAGCCGCATCGTCCTGATGCTCGCACAAGAGCTGAACATCAGCGAGGAGGAAGCCCTCGACCGCTTCTACAACTCGCGCACCTACACTTTCTTCGCCGACCCGACGCGGGGGCTGCAGGCGATGAGCGACAGGTATATTGTAGATGAGATTCTGCAAGAAGGGTAAAGAACAAAGAACATGAGTGGATAGGACTGATGCGGAGAAGGAGTACGTCCTCGTGCTTTTAATTGTAACAAAAGCAATTATGGTTACCGGTGACCATCGGGACTGTCGTTTCCTCGTCCATGTGCAACACTGCTGAAACAACATTATACGCCCCGTAGGTCTTACGGAGCCAGTCAAGGTTGTCATAATAGCCTTTATTTATGGGACAAATTGCGTGATTTCTCCAAAAATGCTTCCGTATGTCGGCAATATTTCGTAATTTTGCACACCGTAAGAAGCGACCACAATGACAAAGATACTATACGACAAGTTCGACAAGAGCCTCATAGCCTCACTGCCAGTAGCTTCGTTCGAGGGCAGAATCATCACCATCCTGTCGGCGGGCGAGACACAGAAGGCTGTAGACTATCTGCTGTCGCAACCCCTGCTGGGGTTCGACACGGAGACGCGGCCCTCGTTTAAACGCGGCTTCCAGTACAAGGTTGCCCTGCTCCAGGTGGCTACCGAAGATACTTGCTTCCTCTTCCGGCTGAACTATACGGGCATGACACCCGCCATCAAACGACTGCTGGAGGACACCACGGTGACCAAGATTGGCCTGTCGTGGCACGACGACCTGAACGGTCTGCACCGTCTGGCCGACTTTAAGACGGGCAGCTTCGTAGAGCTGCAAGACCGGGTGAAGGCTGTGGGCATAGAGGATATGAGCCTGCAGAAGCTCTTCGCCAACCTGCTGGGCTGCAAGATCAGCAAGAAGCAGCAACTGAGCAACTGGGAGCGCGACGTGCTTGACGACAAGCAAAAGCTGTATGCCGCTACCGATGCCTGGGCATGCATCAAGATCTATCAGGAACTGCTCAGGCTGGAGCAGACCAACGACTACGAACTAAGAATCACAGAAAAAGAAGCATGAAACAAGTTTACCTGAAACGAGGCAAGGAGGAAAGCCTGCTGCGCTTCCATCCCTGGATTTTCTCTGGAGCCATTCATCATACAGACAACGACGTGGCCGAGGGCGAGTCCGTGCGTGTGCTCACGGCGGGCGGTCAGTTCATTGCCGTGGGCCACTATCAGCAGGGCTCCATCGCCGTGAGGGTGCTCAGCTTTAGCGACGTGGAGATAGACCCAGCATTCTGGCTTGCGCGACTGCAGTCGGCTCTCGATGTGAGAAAGGCACTGGGGCTGACCGACAACCCGCAGACCAATGCCTACCGACTGGTGCACGGCGAGGGCGATCATCTGCCGGGACTCATCATCGACATTTACGACCGCACCGCCGTGATGCAGGCACACAGCATTGGCATGCACCTGGCGCGCAAAGACATTGCCCAAGCACTGCAGCAGGTGATGCAAGGACGCATACAGCACTTCTATTATAAGAGCGAGACCACCCTACCCTTCATGGAGCCCGAGAACGGCTTCATCGTGGGCGGCAGCGACGACAACACGGCCATGGAGAATGGGCTGCGCTTCCGCGTGGACTGGCTAAGGGGGCAGAAGACGGGCTTCTTCGTAGACCAGCGTGAGAACCGCTCGCTACTGGAGCACTATGCCCGTGGGCGCCGCGTGCTGAACATGTTCTGCTATACGGGTGGCTTCTCGTTCTATGCCCTAAGGGGCGGCGCACAGCTGGTGCACTCGGTCGACAGCTCGGCCAAGGCCATCGAGCTGACGCGGGCCAACGTCGATCTGAACTTTCCCGCCGACCCTCGTCACGAAGCTTTCTGCGAAGATGCCTTCCAGTTCCTGAACAAAGCAAACGCTCAACAAGACTACGACCTCATCATACTTGACCCTCCTGCCTTTGCCAAGCATCGCGGGGCACTGCACAACGCCCTGAAGGGCTACACGCGGCTCAATGAGAAGGCGTTCGAAAAGATTCTGCCTGGTGGCATACTCTTCACCTTCTCCTGCTCGCAGGTGGTGTCGAAAGACCATTTCCGCAACGCCGTGTTCACGGCTGCCGCCCAGGCAGGACGCAAGGTGCGCGTGCTGCACCAGCTGCACCAGCCTGCCGATCACCCCATTAACATCTATCACCCTGAGGGCGAGTACCTGAAGGGACTGGTACTCTATGTTGAATAGTGTAGCCCGGTTCATAGAGAAGCATCAGCTGCTCAGCTCCCAACATCGCTATATCGCAGCACTGAGCGGAGGCGCTGACAGTGTCTGCTTGCTGCTGATGCTCCGGGAATTGGGCTATACGGTTGAAGCCGTGCATTGCAACTTCCAGCTGCGGGGCGAAGAGAGCAACCGCGATGAGAATTTTGTGGCCACCCTATGTCAGCAGATGGGCATCACCCTGCATCGTGTACACTTCGACACGCGCAGCTATTCCGAGTTGCACAAGTTGAGCATCGAGATGGCAGCACGCCAGTTGCGCTACCGCTATTTCGAGCAGCTACGCCAAGACCTTGGGGCAGAAGCCGTCTGCGTGGCCCACCACCGCGACGATAGCGTTGAGACGGTGCTCATGAACTTGCTGCGCGGCACAGGCATTCATGGTCTCGTAGGCATCCGGCCTAAGAATGGGCACATCGTACGTCCGCTGCTCTGCCTCAGCAGGCAACAGATTGAGGACTACCTGAGAGCCAAAGGCCAGCCCTACGTTACAGACAGCACCAACTTGGTAGACGATGTGATGCGTAACAAAATCAGGCTGAACGTGCTCCCCCTGCTGCGCCACATAGCTCCTGCGGCAGCCGAGAACATTCAGCTGGCGGCAGAGCAACTGGCCGAGGCCGAGAAGATATACAACGAGTACGCCATTTCTATGCTCACTTCCTTAGTTCACAACGACAGCATAGAAATCAAAGAATTAAGAAATACGGTTTCTGCCGACACTTTACTTTTTGAATGGTTGCGGGGCTACGACTTCACGCCTGCCACCATCAGGCAGATCAAAGAGATGCTCGACCGACCAACTACGGGGCGCGTATGGCATTCGCCTACTCACGAAGTACTCATAGACCGTGGGCACCTTGTCGTGGAGCCACGCCAACCGTTGCCGCCCACGCTCCGCGTTCCAGAGCCAGGCACTTATGTCTACGACAAGGAGCAGCGTTTCCGCTTTACCACAACCAGCGAGGTGGTTATAGAGCGTTCGGCTGCCTGCGCCTGTCTCGATGCCCAGAAGGTAGACTTCCCACTGACCATACGCCCTGTGCAGGAAGGCGACCGCTTCGTGCCCTATGGTATGAAAGGCTCGAAGCTGGTGAGCGACTTCCTGACCGACAGGAAGCTGTCGCTCTTTGCCCGGCGCAGACAGCTGGTCGTGACCAATGCTGCAGGCAACATCGTCTGGCTGGTCTCCCAGCGTCCCGATGCCCGCTTCTGCATTGGCCCCGGCACCACGCAGATGCTGAAAATCACTCTCTTCTCAGTGTAGGTAGAAATAGCAAATGGCAAGGATGACCAGCAAGACAATCATCACAATAGAACGCACGAGGCAGCTGGCCACCTTTTTAATAATATAGAAGGCCACGATGATGGCCAGCAGCAGTGCCACGTAATAACCCATATTCTCCATAAGTGCTCAATGTTTGAAAAGACTGCGGAACGTGGTGGGGATAGGTGTCTCGAACTCCATAGGCTCGCCCGTGACGGGATGGGTGAAGCAGAGCAGCCAGGCGTGCAGACACAGGCGGTGCAGCGGGTCGTTGCCATCGCCATACTTGGGGTCGCCACAAACGGGATGCCCCAGGTCGGCGGAGTGCACGCGAATCTGGTTCTTGCGCCCCGTCTCTAAGCGGAACTCAACAAGCGAATGGTCAGTGGTGCGGTCGAGCACATGATAGTGGGTGATGGCCAGCTTACCGCCATTGTCAGTGGGCGACGAATAGGTAATGTAGGCCTTGTTGTCCTTCAGCCAGTTTTCCACCGTGCCCTCGTCGTGCTCCATCTCGCCGCTCACCACGGCCACGTAGCGACGGTCGTAGACGATCTGGTGCCAGTTGTGCTCCAGTATCTGCTCGGTCTCGATGTCCTTGGCATAGACCATCAGACCGCTGGTGTCGCGGTCCAGACGGTGCACCACGTGGGCCGTACACTTCTGTCGCGACTTCTTGAAGTAGTCGTCGAGCACGCTCTTCACGTTGAGCGACGAGTGTCCGGCCGCCATCGAGAGGATTCCCACGTTCTTCTCGACCACGATGAGCCAGCGGTCTTCGTAGACAATCTTCACGTAGCGGCTCTTGAAGCCCTGCTGATTGCGCTTGGTCTTGCTCACGGCCACCTTCATGCCCGGCTTCAACAGGAAGTCGAACTGGCTCACGGTCTTGCCATTGACCTTGATGCCCTGGCCTTGCAGGGTGGCCTTCACCTTGGTGCGGCTTTGCTGCACGTGCTCCAGCAGAAACTCCAGCAGCGGCTGCTCCTGGCTCACGTCGTAGTGGTCGTACAGCCCTTCACGATTATATCCTGTGTTGTATCTCATAAAAAACTCTCATATTATTCAACTTCGAATTTCTTCACATGGCGCATCTCTCTCAATATGCGCTGCTGCCGCTTCTTCACATAGGCACTGGGATTAGCCGAACTGAAGCGTCGCGGATTGGGCAGCGTGACGGCTATCAGGGCGCATTCCTCGCGCGACAACATCTGCGCAGGCTTGCCGAAGTGCTCCTGTGCCACGGCCTCCACGCCATAGATGCCCTCGCCCATCTCGATGGAGTTCAGGTAGACCTCCATGATGCGCTTCTTCGACCACAGCAACTCTATAAGCACGGTAAAGTAGGCTTCAAGCCCCTTGCGCACCCAGGTGCGCCCCGGCCATAGAAAAACGTTCTTGGCCGTCTGCTGCGAGATGGTCGAGGCTCCCAGCTTCTGCTTCTCGGGATGCTCCTTGTTGCGCTTGGCCGCCTTCTGTATGGCATCGAAGTCGAAGCCATGGTGCTGCATAAAGCGCTGATCCTCGCTGGCCATCACAGCCACGGGCATGGAGGGCGAGATATAGCTCAGCGCCACCCAGTGATGGCTCAGCTTCAGCTCCCTGCCCTCGCGCACCTGCTGGGCGCAGCGCAGGAACATGAGCGGCGTGAAGTAGACGGGAACGTATCGAAGTGCTATCACAGAAAGAATCGTGGAAGCAAAGAATGCCACCACGATCCATTTCAATGTTTTCTTTAATAGTCGCAATACCAGCATAGATTACTGGAGCGTGCCTGCCTCGGCTGCATTGATCATAGCCTGGCTTGCATACATATAAACTTCCACGCGACGGTTCTGAGCCTTACCGGCAGCAGTAGAGTTGTCGGCCACGGGGTTAGCCTCACCATAGCCAGTGGTGCTGCGAATCTGGTTGCTGCCCACGCCCAGCGACTGCAGGTAGTTGGTCACGGCCTGGGCGCGCTGCTGCGACAGGTTCAGGTTCTTCTGTGCGCTCTGCTCGGCGGTAGAGTTCTTCCAGCCGGCATTGTCGGTGTAGCCCTGAATGGCCACGTCGCAGTCGGTGTTGGTCTTCAGCAGGTTGGCCAGCTGCTGCAGCGAGGTCTGTGCCGAGGTGCTCAGCACGGAGCTGCCGGTATTGAACTTGATGCCCTGCTCGCCGAAGGTCAGCTTCACGGCCTGCAGGCCGTTGGCATCGGTCACGCTCTCCACCTGTGCGTTCTGCACGGCCTCAGCCTGAGCCTTCACCTTGTCCATGTGCTTGCCGATGAGGGCACCCGTACCAGCACCCACTGCCGTACCGATGGCTGCACCCACAGCGGTGTTGCCGGCTATCTTACCCACAATGGCACCCAGAATGGCACCACCACCGGCACCAATGGCTGTTCCCTTACCCAGGTTGTTGCAACCCACCATCACGACTGCTGCGCAAAGCGTCAGAATCATTACTTTCAGTTTCTTCATAATTCAAAAATGCTATTTAATTGTTAAACGTTTTAATTTCACGCTGCAAAGATAGAAAATAATTATGAAATATGAATTAGGAATTACGAATTATTTCGTACCTTTGCACAAAATTTCGAAATAATAGCATAATAACATGGCAAAAGAATTAAAAGATTTAACAAAACGGGCCGAAAACTACTCGCAGTGGTACAACGACCTGGTAGTGAAGGCCGACCTGGCAGAACAGTCGGCTGTGCGTGGTTGCATGGTCATCAAGCCCTACGGCTATGCCATCTGGGAGAAAATGCAGCAGCAGCTTGACAAGATGTTCAAGGCTGAAGGCGTTCAGAACGCCTACTTCCCCCTGCTGATACCGAAGTCGTTCCTCTCGAGAGAGGCTGAGCACGTAGAAGGCTTTGCCAAGGAGGCTGCCGTGGTGACCCACTACCGTCTGAAGGCTGCCGACGGCGGCGTGGTGGTGGATCCTGCTGCCAAGCTGGAGGAAGAGCTGATCATCCGTCCTACCTCGGAGACCCTTAACAGGAACACCTAGAAGAACTGGATCCATTCGTGGCGCGACCTGCCCCTGAAGTGCAACCAGTGGTGCAACGTGATGCGCTGGGAGATGCGCACCCGTCCGTTCCTGCGCACCAGCGAGTTCCTGTGGCAGGAGGGACATACGGCCCACGCCACCCGCGAGGAGGCCGAGCAGGATGCCCAGAAGATGGTGAAGGTCTACGCCAAGTTCGTGGAAGAGTTTATGGCCGTGCCAGTGCTGCAGGGTGTGAAGAGCGAGACCGAGCGCTTCGCCGGTGCACTCGACACCTATACCATCGAGGCCATGATGCAGGACGGCAAGGCCCTGCAGAGCGGAACCAGCCACTTCCTGGGTCAGAACTTTTCCAAGGCATTCGACGTCACCTACTTGAATAAGGAGAACAAGCCCGAATACGTCTGGGCCGCATCGTGGGGTGTCTCTACGCGCCTGATCGGTGCCCTCATTATGACCCACTCTGACGACAACGGCCTGGTGCTGCCCCCGAAGCTGGCTCCCATCCAGGTGGTCATCATCCCCATTGCCACCAAGCCCGAACAGATGGAGATCGTGAACAAGGAGGTGCAGCCCATCATTGAGCAGCTGCGGGAGAAGGGCATCAGCGTGAAGTTCGACGATGCCGACAACAAGCGCCCCGGCTTCAAGTTTGCCGACTACGAGCTGAAGGGTGTGCCCGTGCGACTGGTACTGGGAGCCCGCGACCTGGAGAACGGCACCATCGAGGTGATGCGCCGCGACACACTGGAGAAAGAGACGCGCCCGCTGGAAGGCATCGTGGAGTATGTGGAACAGCTGCTCGGCGACATCCAGAAGAACATCTTCGAGAAGGCTCGCAAGTATCGCGACGAGCACGTCTACGAGTGCGACAACTACGAGGAGTTCAAGGAGCGCATCAAGGACGGCGGCTTCTTCCTCTGCCACTGGGACGGCACGGCCGAGACCGAGGCACAGATCAAGGAAGAGACTCAGGCCACCATTCGCTGCGTGCCCTTCGCCTACGAGCAGACGCCAGGCGTCGATATGGTAAGCGGCAAGCCCTCGAAGGCCCGTGTCATCATTGCCCGCAGCTATTAAACAAGGTACCTTTATGAATATGGAAAGCCCCAGATGCCAATCGGTAATCTGGGGCTTTTCATTGTGCTAATATGGCTACGATGATGGTTATATTTTCAGTTCCCGCATAATCTCGCTCATGCGCTGAAGCGTGGAAATGCGCGTGGGAACAAGGGGCAGGCGCAGCACGTTCTCGATGAAGCCCATCTCGTGGAGCATGGCCTTCACGCCTGCAGGGTTGCCATCGACGAAGAGCAGCGAGAAGAGGTCGGTGAAGCGATGGTGAATCTTACGGGCAGGGTCATACTCGCCACGCATCTGCAGCCTGATCATCTTCGAGAACTCTTTGGGCAGCGCATTGCCTATGACCGAGATAACACCCACAGCACCACACGACACCATAGGGAAGGTGAGCGAATCGTCGCCCGAAATCACGTCGAAGTCGCGCGGCTTGTTCTTGATAATCTCGTCTACCTGCTCCAGGTTGCCGCTGGCCTCCTTGATGGCCACGATGTTCTGGCAGTCGCGAGCCAGTCGCACGGTGGTGGCGGCTTGCATATTCACGCCTGTTCTGCCTGGTACGTTATAAAGCACGACGGGCAGCTTGGTAGCTGCCGCAATGGCCTTAAAGTGCTGATAAAGACCTTCTTGCGAAGGCTTATTATAGACAGGACACACGCTGAGCACGCCATCTATTCCTCCGAAGTCGCCCTCTTGCAGCTCGCGCACCACGGCAGCCGTATTGTAGCCACCGCATCCCATCAGGATGGGCACGCGCCCCTGCACTTTCTCTACAATCAGATTCTTGATTTTCAGTTTCTCTTCTGCGGTGAGCGTAGGTGTTTCGCCCGTAGTTGCCAGAATACAGAAGAAGTCGGCGCCGTTATCCAGTTGATAGTCTACCAGTCGCATCAGTGCTTCGTAGTCTACCTCGCCATTCTGCTTGAAGGGAGTAATGAGTGCAATACCCAGTCCCTTGAAAATATTATGTACCATAAAACGTTATTGTTCGTCTAATTCGGTGCAAAGGTACACTAAAAAATTCAGAAATAAGAATTTTAGCAGAAGATTTTTTGAGTGTTCGCATAATTGGAACGCTTTATACGCTTATACGGAACAGAGTTTTCGGATGCACGGAACAGAGTTTTCAGACGCCTGGAACAAAGTGTGCGGAGCGTCCGCACTCTTGGCTCCGACGCTCTTTGCTGTCATTTATCACCCATTTATCACTCCGTAACCGTCTGATTTCCAGTGCCGAGTGATAAATGACGAATGAAATGGCAGTTTTTAAAACTTCGTGTGGCGTACACAAAAAAAAGCCCATCCCCCGCCGAAGCAGGAGATGGGTTCTTACAAGATAGTGATACTTTACATTTTAGAAGTTGAAGTACAGACCGAAGGTCAGGTTCTCACCGCTCAGGTCGACACCCACCTTGCTGGTGTTGTTGTCGTCGCCATCGGGGTTAGTCACTTTGTAGCCAACGAAGCCCACGTGCGACACGAAGCTGATGTTATCACTCAGGCTCACAGCCAGACCGGGCTTCAGACCGATACCCAGCCTTGTCCAGTCGGCCTTCGAAGCAGTGGTGAAGTCAACACCACCGTCGACGAACAGGCTCACCTTGCCAGACTTCAGGAAGGTATAGCGGGCATAGGGATTGAAAGTGAAAGCACTCTCGCTACCCTCAATGCGATCCCACTTGTTGTTCTCGTAGCCAATCACGGTACCGATAGCCCACTCCTCATTCAGGTTGTAGCCAATCTCAGGGAGGATTTTGAACGTGGTCTCGCTCTGATCAGCGTGGGTTGCAGCAAACTTCTGGCTGCTGAAGGCGTTCACCGAAACGCTACCGCCCACATACACCTGGGCACTCATGCTCACTGCAACGAAGGCAGCTGCAATAGTCATCAAAAACTTTTTCATTTTTCTTTTTACCTTTTAATTTTGTTAAACTTTAACCCCGTTTTTCATCGTCGATGAGCGCAGGGCATTATCTGAAAACGGCTGCAAAGGTAAAAGTTTCTATCGACACCATCAGCAACAAATGCCGATTTTGTGCGCACACAGCCGCCTTTTATTGATTTGGCTCAATTAGTAAGCCCGATTCGGAACAAGATTTTCTCTTATATTTTTGCTTGTTTCAGACAAAATGATTAATTTTGCACGTTAAAAAGAACCGTAAGATAAAATAATGAACACAAAGTTGATACTGATTGCGGGCCCGTGCGTGATAGAATCGGCCCAGTTGCTCGACACCGTGGCCGGGCGACTGGTGGAAATTAACAGCAAGCTGGGAACCGACATCATATTCAAGGCATCGTTCGACAAGGCCAACCGCACCTCGATTCGCTCCTTCAGAGGCCCCGGCATAGACAAGGGCCTGCAGATGCTGGCCGACGTGAAAGCCAAGCACGGCCTGCGCATACTGACCGACATACACGAGGTCTGGCAGGCCGCACCTGCCGCACAGGTGGCCGACGTATTGCAGATACCCGCCTTTCTCTGCAGGCAGACCGACCTGCTGGTGGCTGCCGCCAGGACCGGCCGCACGGTAAACATCAAGAAAGCACAGTTCCTGGCAGGGCGCGACATGCGCTATCCTGTAGAGAAAGCCCGCGATGCCGGTGCCAGCGACGTCTGGCTGACCGAGCGCGGCAATATGATGGGCTACGGCAATCTGGTGGTTGACTTCCGCAACATCTGCGATATGAAAGAGATCGTGCCCACGGTCATCATGGACTGCACCCACAGCGTGCAGCGGCCCGATGCCCAGGGAGGCAAGACCGGAGGCGACCGCCGCTTCGTTCCTATGATGGCGATGGCCGCCAAGGCGTTCGGTGCCACCGGCTATTTCTTCGAAGTGCATCCAACGCCCGATGAGGGGCTGAGCGATGCCGCCAATATGCTGGAGCTTGACAAGCTTGAGGACTTAATATCGAACTTACTGAAATGAGCAACATACGCGAATATGCCATCAGGTGCATCACCGAGGAGGCCCAGGCCGTGCAGAACCTGGCCTCGCTGCTTGACGAGAACTTCGACAAGGCCGTCAGCCTGATGTTCGAGTGCAAAGGAAAAATCATCGTCACAGGAGTGGGCAAGAGCGGCCATATCGGGGCCAAGATTGCAGCTACCCTGTCGTCTACGGGCACTCCTTCTTTCTTCATCAACCCGCTCGATGTGTTCCACGGCGACCTGGGCGTGATGACCCACGAGGACGTGGTGCTGGCCATCTCAAACTCTGGCCAGACCGACGAGCTGCTTCGCTTCATACCGATGGTGCTGCACAACCAGATTCCCATCATAGGCATGACGGGCAACACCCAGTCGCTGCTGGCCAAATACTCTACCTGCGTGCTCAACGTGCATGTTGAGAAAGAGGCCTGCCCGCTGAACCTGGCCCCCACCAGCTCTACGATGACGCAGCTGGCCATGGGCGACGCACTGGCCGTGGCGCTGATGGAGCTGCGCCACTTCCAGCCGCAGGACTTTGCCCACTTCCACCCCGGCGGCGAGCTGGGCAAGCGGCTGCTCACCACGGCACAGGACGTGATGCGCCGCGACGACCTGCCCATCCTGCCGCCCGACATGCACCTGGGCCAGGCCATCATCCTGGTGAGCAAGGGCAAGCTGGGCCTGGGCGTGGCCGAGCAAGACGGGCGCATACTGGGCATCATCACCGATGGCGACATTCGCCGCGCCATGGAGAAATGGCAGGCCGAGTTCTTCGACCGTACGGTGAGCGACATTATGACGCGAAAGCCCAAGACAGTAGGCCCCGACACGAAAATAACCGAGATTCAGCGCATCATGCACCTGCACAAGATTCACTCCGTGCTGGTGGTCGATGGCGACCACCGCCTGCTGGGCGTGGTCGACAGCTACTCGTGCATGATCTAAAAAAAACAAGAAACAAGTCAACAATTATGAAAATACTCAAGAAAGCACTACTGCTACTCATGCTGTTGCTGCCGCTGAAGGCAGCCGCCGTCTACCTGTTCAAGACGCTCGATGCACGCGATGGCCTGACATCGAGCCAGGTGAACTGCATACACAAGGATACGCGAGGCTTCATCTGGTTTGGCACGCCTGCCGGGCTCTACCGCTACGACGGCTACGTCTTCAAGCACTTCCAGTGCGACTCGCAGGACGGCTCGTCGCTACCCGACAGCTACATCTACAGCATTCAGGAGGCCCTCGACGGCACCCTCTGGATAGAGACGCCCGCTGGCTACTGCATCTACCACCCGCAGAGCGAGACCTTCGAGCGCGACATGCGCCAGGCCTTCTCCAGGCAGGGCATTTCCGAGGTGCCCAAGGTGATCTACTTCGACCGCCACCACAACATGTGGGGCTATATTCCCAAGCGGGGCGTGGTGTGCTTCAACATGCAGCAGCAGCTGCTCTACGAGTTCAGCTACTCCAACGACAACAACGGCATACCGCAGGGCAATATCTGCTCGATAGGCGAGTGCAAGGACGGCGCCATCATCGTCTACGACAATGGCCGGCTGGTGTGCTGCGACGTGATGCACCAGCAGCACATCGAGTGGCAGAACAGCGACATTGCCCAGCGGGGCCTGCGCCACACCCCCACCCTGCGCGTCTTTGCCGACCAGATAGACAACATCTGGCTCTACGGACAGGGCACGCTGTTCCGCTTCAACAAGAAGGCCCATGAGTGGAACACGGCCATTGGCAACGAGCTGGGGCTGACCGGCGTGGGCGTTGACTTCGGCGTAAACGGAATGGCTGGCGACCGCAGCGGCAACATCTGGGTGGCGACCAACCGCCACGGGCTCATGCGGCTGAACGTGAACAGCCTGGCCATGGAGGAGGCACAGCTGTCGACGATGAACACCGCCAGCAGGGTGCAGAACGCCAAGAGCATACAGAGCGTCTATGTGGACGATACCGACCTGCTATGGGTGGGAACGGCCAAGTCGGGCGTGGCCTACTGGGGACAGAACATCTACAAGTTTGCTGCCGAGGTCAATGGCGACATCACCGCCATGGCCCAGGACGAGAGCGGCCGGATGACCTACGGCACCAGCGACGATGGCATCATAGGCTACAGCGGGCAGCTGGCCAGCATGAAGGTCACCTCCATGTGCCGCACGCCGGATGGCAGCCTGTGGGTAGGCTCGAAGCAGAACGGACTGACCCGCATCAAGGATGGCGTGGCCACCATCTACACCGCCACCGACAGCGACAAGAAGACCATCATAGACGACCACATCAACGCCCTGGCCACCGACAAGACGGGCAACCTGTGGATAGCCACCGATGGCGGCCTGCAGGTGTACAACAACCGGATGGGCACCTTCTCGAACTACACCCGCGAGAACGGCAAGATGAAAGTGAACAACATCACTTCACTCTACTATTGCAAGGACCACAAGATGCTCATCGGTACGTCTGAAGGACTTACCATTATGCAGATCTCCACCTCCGAGACGAAGCATCTGACGGGCAACACCACCAACATCAAGAAGTTCACCAACAACTACATCACCCAGGTGTTCGAAGACCACAACGGACTATTCTGGATAGGTACGCGCGAGGGCCTGAACATACTGAACCCCGAGACCGACGCACTGGACCACCTGACCGAGAAGCAGGGCCTGTGTAACAACAACATCTGTGGTATAGCCGAGGACAAGAGCGGCAACATCTGGGTGACCACCAGCAACGGCGCCACCCGCATCGTGACCGAGCGCAGCCACGAAGACGGCGTCTACAACTACGACTACGGACTCTACAACTACTTCCAGAACGACGGTCTGCTGAGCAACGAGCTCAACCTGGGCGCCATCATGACCATGGCCGACGGCAACGTGATTATGGGCGGGCTGTACGGCACCAACTGGGTGCGCCCCAGAACAGCCGACGAGGCCGAGTCGCTGCCCCGTGTGATGCTGACCCAGCTGCTGGTGGGCGAAGAGGAAATCCTCATTGGCCACGAATACGAGGGCAACGTCATCCTGCCCCAGACGCTCAACGAGAGCAGCCGCATCACGCTGAACAACGACCAGAACACCTTCACCATCAAGTTTGCCGCAGGCAACTACAACCAGAGCGAGCGCCTGCAGTTCAAGTACTTCATGGAGGGGCTCGACGACGACTGGCGCAACGGCGACGCCCTGAAGCACGGCGTCACCTTCACCAACCTGAAGCCCGGATGGCTGAGCAGCGGCAAGTACACCCTCCACGTGAAGGCCATCAGTGCCGAGGGTGCCGTCAGCAAGCAGGAGCGCGTCATCGAGATCATCATCTCCCTGCCCTGGTACCGCCAGTGGTGGATGCTGCTGTTCTATGCCGTCAGCGCCATCATCGGCCTCTATCTCTGGAAGGTAGGCATCGACCAGATCAGAAACATCTGGAAGAAGAAGAAGGCGCTGCTCACCGAGCTCAGCGTGCAGCGCGAGGAGATCAAGGCCGCCAGCGACGAGCTGCGACAGCCCATGGCCCGCATGACCTCCATCATCATGAACCTGGCCGAGCGCGAGACCACCCTCGAAGAGCGCGAGCAGCTGAACTCGCTCCACTCGCAGATGCTGCAGATCATCACCCGCGTCAGCGATATGCAGATGGCCCTCGAGCACCCAGAGGAGAAGGCCAGGCAGAACGTGAACAAGCACTTCGAGCTGAACAGCCGGGGCGAGATGAACCTGCCCGACACCGTCAGCGACGAGCTCACCTCAGAGATTCGCTCCAAGTATCGCGAATCGCCCACCTCGAAGTTCCGCGTCGTGTTCATCGACGACAACGACGACTTCATCAATTTCATTGACCAGCGCCTGCGCTACGTCTACGACTTCCACGCCTACAACGACATCGTGGCCGCCGCCGCCGATGCCGAAGTAACCCTGCCAGACCTCATCGTCTGCAAGCAGGACATGCACCCCATGACCGGCAGCGACCTGTGCAACCGCATCAAGACCAACCGCACGCTGGGCAAGACCAAGTTCGTGCTCATGACCGAAGGCAAGCTCAGCGCCAAGGACATGCAAGACCAGAACATCACCATGTCGGCCGACGACTACCTGGCCAAGCCCTTCAACCTGCAAGAGGCAGCCATGCGCTTCAACAAGCTGATGGGACTGGGAGCCTACGAGATGACGAGCAACCTCATAGAGGGAGCCGAGACCCGCTTGCTGGAAGGCAGGAACTCCAGTATGACCACCGCCACCGAGACCATGGACTACGGCGACTTCCGGCCCGACGAGGCTGCCGACGAGCCCGACGAGGAGATGCAGGCCGTAGAGGTGCCCATCATCAGAGGCCAGGAAGCCCGGTCGGGGCAAAGAGGCCAGGAAGGCCAGCCCGGGCAGGACGCCGCCGCCGATGCCGACGGGTTCGGCGAGTACTCCATGACCGACGCCATGGACCGCCAGCTCATCAGCAGCATCGAGCAATACGTGCAGCAGAACATGAGCCGCGGGCAGATCAACCTCGAGGAGATGGCCCACACCATGGGCATGGGCATGCGCCCCTTCTTCCAGAAGATACGCGACATCACCGGCAAGACACCCGCCGAGGTGGTTCGCGACATGCGGCTGAAGAACGCCTGCATCCTGCTCAAGCGCACCAACATCAACATGAGCGAGCTGGCCACCAACGTGGGCTTCGCCACGGGCGAGCACTTCATCAGCGTGTTCAAGGAGAAGTTTGGCATCTCGCCCTCAGAGTACCGACAGAAATACAGAAAGTAATGGTAAGAATGAAAGCAGTAGCGGCAGCATTGGTCATTTGCCACCTGTCACTTGGCAGTGCAGCCGCGCAGTCCGACTCGCTCATCAGGCAGCAGCTGGAGGACTACGGCATACAGTTCTCCCACAACAACAAGGTCACACTGCTCATGTCGGGACAGCAGAAGTTCGACGATATGTTCCGCGCCATCCAGCAGGCCCGCCACTCCGTCCACCTGGAGTACTTCAACTTCCGCAACGACTCGATAGCCTCGCTGCTCTTCGACCTGCTGCGCCAGAAGCGGCGAGAGGGCGTCGAGGTGCGCGCCCTCTACGACGGCTTCGGCAACGACTCCAACAACCAGCCCCTGCTCAAGCACCACATCGCATCGCTGCAGGCCGACAGCATCGACATACGCGAGTTCGACCCCATCCGCTTCCCCTGGGTCAACCACATCTGGCCCCGCGACCACCGCAAGATTGTGGTCATCGACGGCTCCATAGCCTATACGGGCGGCATGAACGTGGCCGACTACTACATAAAAGGAACCGAGCAGGTGGGCGAGTGGCGCGACATGCACTGCCGCATCGAGGGCGGGGCCGTCAACCAGCTGCAGCTCATCTTCGCCCGCATCTGGCATCAGGTCACGGGCGAGGACATCTGGCGCCCCGAATATTTCCGCGCCTACGCGCCCGAAGCCTTCAGCGACCTGAAGCCCGACACCACCCCCACGGCAGGCCACAAGCTGGTGGGCATAGCCAACCGCGAGCCCCACACCACCCCCGATGCCATGCGCGTGCTCTACCGCACGGCCATCGACTGCGCCCGCGACTCCATCCGCATCGTCAACCCCTACTTCACGCTCAACCCCTCTACCCGCAAGGCTATCAGCCGGGCGCTGAAGCGCGGCGTCAAGGTAGACATCATGGTGTCGGCCAAGAGCGACGTGCCCCTCACGCCCGACTGCGTCTACTACAACGTTCACAAGTTCATGAAGCGCGGCGCCAATGTCTGGATCTACCAGCCGGGCTTCCATCACTCCAAGATCATGATGGTCGACGGCTCCTTCTGCACCGTGGGCAGTGCCAACCTCGACTCGCGCAGCATGCGCTTCGACTACGAGGAGAACGCCGTCATACTCGACCGTCCCACCACCCAGCAGCTCGATGCCATGTTCGACCGCGACAAGCAGCAGAGCATCCTGCTCACCGAGGAGGAATGGGACCGCTGGCGCACGCCCTGGCAAAAGTTCCGCGGCTGGTTTGCCCATCTGCTCAGGCCATTCCTGTAGAAGAGGGGGGGATTCTTGCACTTGGTATGAAGCATGGCGATTTTCAACCGCACATGTCGATAATTTCTTTGGTTTATCATTACAAAGCAATAGTTTTCCCACCTTTTTTTGGTAATTCGGGAAAAAAGACGTAAATTTGCCGCCGATATGACAGCTAACATAGTATTCACCCTTAAAAAAAACGTAAACAATATGACATAGGCACATCACATTGAGAACCATTTCATAAAGCGTTGCTTCTAAGCGCGTTGTTCTTCAACCAACGAAACCGCCAATTTCAACCAGGAAGAATAAGCACGATAGAAGTCGCATCCCTGATGGGGCGTAGACTATCTATGCTTATCCTGGTGAAGGTTACTTGGCGGTACCCGTTGGTTGATAGGCAGACCCCCTGATAGTCTGCGTCTCTCTTGTTTTTTTAACCAACAAACGCCAAGATTCTAATTACTTTTTTATTCACCAACAAAACAATTTTATTTATGAAAAAACTCAGAATGCTGCTTACCCTCATGGCGGTAAGCATCAGCTCATGGCAAATGGCTTGGGCTGAAGGAGAAGTAAGTGTCACCGTAAGTCTGTCGCAGCCAAACTCATTAGGCCACGAAGTGCTTGCCAACCTGGCTCAACAAGGCATTTCCGATGGTAGCGTAACGATGGTGACCGACCTTACCGTTACCGGTCCCCTCACGGGCGAATTGGGCGAAGATGACTGGACTATCCTCAAGTCTTTCTCTTCGTTGAAGAACCTTGATTTGTCGGGGGCCAATAGCACAGCAATGCCTGAAAGTCAGTTCACAAGCAGTACTAATTGCAAAAGCCTGGAAACGGTGGTGCTGCCAGCTAATCTCAAGACCATTGGCGGTTCTGCGTTCTACGGTCAGAAGAATCTCGTGAGTGTAGACATTCCGACTGGAGTTACTACCGTTGGAAGTTCTGCATTCAGTGGTTGTTCAAACCTAACAACACTTGTGCACGGCTGGCCAGCAGGAGCGACCGAAATTCCTAACAGCTGTTTCAGTTCTTGCAGTAACTTG
The DNA here is from genome assembly GCA_017478085.1 of Prevotella sp. Classification (GTDB taxonomy): domain Bacteria; phylum Bacteroidota; class Bacteroidia; order Bacteroidales; family Bacteroidaceae; genus Prevotella. The sequence goes on from JAFVEE010000005.1 coordinate 17,903, forward strand.
TCGTTCTCTATTCCTGAGGGCATCAGCATTATTGGTAACAGTGCATTCAGTGGTTGTAAGATTTTCAACTCTTCTTTGCCTTCCACGTTAACCAGCATTGGCTCGAGCGCTTTTTCCCAGAGTAGTAACGTATCTAATACGTGCCTACAGAACCAAAACATCGTGATTCCAGAAAATTGCACTATTGAAAGGAGTGCCTTCAACAATACCAAGATTAAGACCATCACCTTTCCTACAAGCTTCTATACTGCGGCATCCTTTTCTAATAGTACAGGTGTTGTAAATGGTTGCTCTAATCTAACGGACATCACTTTCAAATCGCCTACCGTGGTATTGGAAAGCAGTAACTTCTATAACAGCTCTACTGCCAGCAACATCACGTTGCACGTACCCGACTACCTGGTGTACGATTACAAGCTGGATGCCAAGTGGCTGCTCTACAAGAACGTGGTAGGGTTCGACCCCAGCACCATTACCGACTGGCGTGTGCGAGCAGACATGAACCTGAACGCCAGCAGCCGCATTGGAGGTACGCCCAATATGTACTTCACCACGACAGGCTCGCTTACAATCAATGGCACTGCCGCGCAAACATTTGGTAACTTCACAATTTGCAACAACGAATATAATGAGGCCGGCAGCATCAGCGGTAAAGGGGCCCGGTCCAGAATTCTCAGCGGTTGTCCTAATGTTACTGCCACCGGCGATTTCACGCTGCGTTTCTATTCCTATGCGAAGCGCTGGCATTTCCTCAGCCTGCCCTTCGATGTGAAGGTGAGCAACATCACTACCCAGGACGGTGTGAAGTTTGCCATTCGCAAATACAATGGTGCTACGCGTGCCAGCGAGAACTCGGCCAGCGGCAACTGGGTGGACTGCGACGACGACGAGGTGATCAGTGCCTATACAGGCTTCATCTATCAGACCAGCCAAGAGACCTGGACTACCTTCAAGGCCGAAGCCAATGCCACGCGCAACAATGTGTTCCGCAACGAGGAAATCACTATACCCCTCACTGCCTATGCTTGCGACAACGCGGCCAACAAGAGCTGGAACTTCGTGGGCAACCCCTGGCAGACTTACTACAACATTCGCAAGATGAACTATACGGCTCCTATCTCGGTCTACAACATCTATAGCAGAAAGTACGAAGCCTACTCGCCCACCGACGATGACTTTGTACTGCGCCCCAACCAGGCCTTTTTCGTGCAGAAGCCCGATGCAGTGGAAAGCGTGGGCTTCCCCATCGACGGGCGACAGCTGACCAGCGAGATAACCACCGGCCAGAACGGTGCACGCTCGATGGCCGACTATGGCCGCCGCCTGCTGGATATTCAGCTCAGCAATGGCGAGCTGACCGACAAGACACGCTTGGTGGTGAACGATGCGGCCTCTACTGGCTATGAGCTGAACTGCGATGCCAGCAAGATGCTGGAGAGCAACACCGAGGTGGCACAGCTCTACTCGCTGGATGCCGATGGCACACGCTACGCCATCAACGAGCGCCCGCTGGCCGACGGCACGCTGCAACTGGGCATTCGCTTTGCCACCGATGGCAGCTACACCTTCTCGGCCCTGCGCAACGACCTGGGCAATGTGATGCTGACCGACCACGCAACAGGCATGCAGACCAACCTGCGGCAAGACGCTTATACCTTCAGTGCACAGGCAGGCATCGACGATAGCCGCTTTACGCTGTCGTTCGGCACCAGCGTTACGGGCATAGCGACTACCGTTGCCAACAACGTAGAGAAGCAAGAGGTGTACACACTCGACGGACGCAAGGTGAGCCAGATGGGCAGTGGCATCTACGTGCTGCGCCAGGGGCAGCTGACCAAGAAAGTGATGATAAAGTAACTTCCCAAACACACTGTAACATGAAGAGAATAAGATATCTGACCCTGCTCGCGGTGCTGCTATGCAGCATCGGAGCGTGGGCACAAGACGACGCCTTCCACCCCGACGACCCCGCCGAGCCTGGACTGATGCCATCGAAGCTGACGCTTGTGGCCAGCCCCTCAGACGGTGGAACGGTGAGCAAGAGCGGTGCCGTGAGCGGGAACGACTATTTTACGCCGGGGCAGAAAGTCAGCGTGCGAGCCACCGCCAGCACTGGCTGGAAATTTGTGAAGTGGACTGACGCCAGCGGCACGGTACTATCGACCAATGCCAGTTTTACAAACTTCACCAAAGGCAGCGACAGCGAGACTCTGACGGCTCACTTCGAGTTTGCACCCACCACACCTGCCGAGCCAAGCGACATAGAGGCCAGCCTGCCTCACCGGCTGACGCTCGTGGCCGAGGAGGGTGGCACGGTGAGCGGCGGTGGCCGCTACGTGAGTGGCACTTCGGTAAGCATAAATGCCACTACCAGCGACCGACTGTATCAGTTTGCCGGATGGTATAACCAGCAGGGGCAACTGGTGTCAGAGACGGCAAGATACTCTTATGTCATGGGAGCAGAGGCCGTGGTACTGACGGCACGCTTCGACTACGTGCCCGACTCGCCCGACGAACCCGATGAGCTGAAGGCCATCTACACACTGAAGCTGACGGCCGAGGAGGGTGGCTCCGTGTCGGCATCGCCTGCCAAATACCGCCTACAGGAGGGGGCTACCACCACCATACGTGCCACCACAAACAGTGGCTACCAGTTCAAGGGATGGTATCTCAATGGGGGGCTCTACACCGAGAATGCCTCGTTCACCTACACAATGGGGGCAGCCGACGTAGAGTTTGTGGCCCACTTCAAGTATGTGCCCGACGACCCCAGTGAACCGGCACAGGCAGAAGAGCGTAAGTATTCGTTCACGCTATACAATGTGAACTGTAAGCCCGGCGACATCGTCGACTACCCCGTCTATCTTACCAGTCAAGAGGAGGCAAGGGATATAACGTTCCAATTGTCGTTCGACAACAGGCTTACACCCGATTTGGCGAACATCGAACTGGCAGAGCAGGCCGAGGGCTACACCATTGAGCGCACCGAAGGCACTGCCCTGGAAGGCAACTCCGCTTACGTCTACACCCTGAGTGGCGGCACATTGCCGGCAGGCAATGTTATCCTTATGAATATTCGCATCCCCATTCCCGCTGACATGGCTACCGGGCAATACTATCCCGTTACCATCAATCAAATCAGTGTCACCCGTGCCAACGAAACTACCCAGACTGCTGCCGCCCGTAACGGAAGAGTGAGTGTGTACAAGCTGGGAGATACAAATGGAGACAACTCGGTGAATGCTACGGATGTGTTGAATATAGCAACAATCGCACTTGATAAAACAACAGAAGTGTTTATTGGCGAGGTTTCCGACATTAATGAAGATGGCAAGTTCGATGCCACCGATGTGCTGGGAATTGCAACCATTGCACTTCAAGAAGAATAGCAAAAAGAAGATGAAAAGATTATTATTTATGCTATGTTTGATAGCACTGCCTTTATATATGAGGGCAGAAGACATCATTCAAATCCTACCACGAACTATTACGGATATCGATAACCCAGATGACTGTTACTTTGAAGTAGCACTCGAAAACTCATTCGATGTCAGGAATTTGCAGTTCGACTTGCTTTGGCCTGATGGCATAGAATATGAAGAATACGATATGGAAGTAGATGAAATACGAATACCATACACCGGTACAAGAAAGAAGACTTTTCTCTTTACCTTTGATACGAATGTTCTATCCACAGGCTACACCCGCTATATGTTTACCCCTCATACAAATGCAAATAACGAATTGGCTGTTATACCCAGCGGTAGTGGTGCCATAATGAGGTTCTACTTCACTGTCTCAAAGACAACACGTCCTGGGGTCTACCCAATACTTATGGACAACATTCTTTTGGTGAAGTCTGTCCAAGAGGGTGGAGTGCAAACAAGCGTGTCGGCCTCGTCTTATATAGTGATAGGAGCAGGTAATGAGACTGCTACAGACATAGACCTGAGCGGAATGACGGGGTACATCCCCTCGTTCGTAGTGAACCAGCTGAACGAAGACATTGCATCGAATGCAAATCTGAAGAGTCTGAACCTCTCTGGCACCACACTCGACAATCTTGGAGCCGACCTGAGCGTGCCTGACAATGCCAACCTGCTTTGGTACACAGCCGACAAAGCCTCGCTCAACCGAACGTTCACTGCTGGGAACTACGCTACCGTCTGCCTGCCTTTTGATGTGGCTGGCAGCACGCTGAATGCCTTGCAGACAAATGGTTGCAAGGTCCTTCGGCTAAGCAGCTTCAACGGTAGCGACGAAGTGACCTTCGAGGAGACTGATGAGATGATAGCAGGCATACCCTACCTCATCAAGTGCGGCCCGAACGTCACCGAACTGTTCAAGGATGTCGACATCAGCAATGCCGTTTCCATAAGCACAGAGCCTGGCTCCACCACCAGCGGCAATCTGTCCATGAGGGGCACCTATGTCTACACAGAACCAGAATCCACGCAAGGCTTAACCGTCTACGGTTTTAAAGACAATGAGTTCTTGGGCATCAACAGTGGCGGCAAAGGGAAAGTACAGCCTTTCCGTGCCTATATTGAACTGGAAGGAGCTGCTGGAGCACGCAAACTGAAAATTGCAGGCAGCACCGACAACGCTACAGGGATAGAAACAGCCAAAGATGCTGAAGCCTTGCGCAATACGCCCATCTATACGCTGGAAGGCGTTAAAGTGAACGAAGCTACGACAAAGGGTGTATATGTGGGAAATGGGAAAAAAGTTATTGTAAAGTAAACAGAAAGAAAATGAAACGAGAATACATAAAGCCCATAGCGACAGTGATAGAGTTGCAAAGCAGCCAAATCATTTGTGCCTCGCCCGACTCGTCTACAGAATCCTTCAGACTCTCCAATGAGGGTATCGATAACTTCGACCCAGATGATGAAGGCTTTGATTAGGCCGTTACAGGTACTTATTGCCCTGTAAGCACGAAAAAAGTTATCATTTCACAACGGAGTCTTCATTGCAACCCAATGGAGGCTCCGTTGTTTTGTAATGGAGGCTCCGTTAGCTCGCAACGAAGGCTCCGTTAACAAGCAACGAGGGCTCCGTTGAAAAGATAGACGGAGTTGGTGCCGGGAAAGCACGGAAAACGGTGAGCGAAAATCTTTTTTTGTGCCTACAATGCCGCTATCTCCTCTGCCGTGAGGCCAGTGGTGTCTGCAATCACCTCCATGGGGATGCCCTTCTCTTTTAAGTTGCGGGCTATCTCCACACTACGCTCCTCACGTCCCTCGGCACGGCCTTTACTATAACCAGTCCGCTCGATGCCGCGCTCCCAGTAGACGGCATCCCAGTAGCGCTCGTATTCGTACAGTTCTTTCTCGGTGTAGGCCGACTTCTCCAGTATGCCAAGGGCCTTGTTGGTCTCAGGAACTTCCA
>JAFVEE010000044.1 GCA_017478085.1 Prevotella sp.
CTTCAGGCCTTCGAAGCCCTCCTGGCCGTAGTGCAGGCACGAAGCGGCCATGTGCATCTTGATGTACTCATCGGAGCAGACCTCAATCTCGCCCCACTTGCCATTGCGATAGTAGCAACGCACGTTGTAGTTGGTTGGCATGTAGCCAAAGGGAAGTTTTCCCCATTCAATGTTCTTCATAATTATTTTAAAAATAGGTTTAGATGTTGTTCTGTTGTTCTTAACCAAGATGCAAAGTTAGACATAAATTCTGGAAGGAGCAAATTTTTTAGTTCTTATTTACCTTTTTCGAGAATTTTCTGTATTTCAGCATCGGTTTTGGTCAGGCGGTCCTTGCATTTCGCAATGAGCGTCTGGGCAGTTTTCAGTTGTGCGGCGAGCTCGTCAATGGAGTAGTCGCCCTGTTCCATCTTCTGAACGATGGCTTCGAGTTGGCGGAGAGATTCTTCGTATGTCATTTTTAGTCGGGGGTATTTCGTTATGATGTTATTACGTTATCGGACTTCCTCGTTGTGGCGCTGGGGCGCCGCAATGCTGCGCGAGTGGAGGGTGCCGCCGGCCAGACGGGTCTCGAGTAGTGTGCCGGGAGGTGCGTCGGCGGGGGTGCACAGCGCGTGGCCGTCGGCCATGGTGATGCTGTAGCCGCGGTTGAGAATGAGCTGCGGGTCGAGTGCCTTGGCACGCTGCTCCAGCAGCTGCAGCCTGTGGCGCTCGCCGGTGAGACGCAAGCCAATGGTCGGCTGCAGACGGGCTTCGAGTGTGGCCAGCCGGTTGTGCTCACGCTCGAGACGCCTCAGCATGAGCTCAGCCAGCTGCAGGCTGATGTGCTCCAGACGGGCTTCGTGGCGTGCCTTTGCCAGCGAGAACAAGGGCGGTATGCGCTCCGTCAGCCGCAGCAGTCGCAGTCGCTCCACCTCCATGCGGCTCAGGGCGCTGCGCACCATGCGCTCCTGGCCGTCGTTGATGCGCAGCAGGAGCTGCTCGTGGTGGCTGATGAGATACTGGGCGGCGGCTGTGGGCGTCTTCACGCGCAGATGGCTCACCATGTCGATGATGCTCTCGTCGCGGTCGTGGCCGATGCCGGTGATGATGGGCAGTGGAAACTGCGCCACATTCTCGGCCAGCGGCAGCGTGTCGAAGCCAGAGAGGTCGGCCGTGGCGCCGCCGCCGCGTATGATGACCACGCAGTCGAAGGGTAGATGAGGGGGCTTCTTTAATCCCTCATTTACGCGATATATCTCGTTCAGTGCCTTGATGATGCTCTGCTCCACCTGCTCGCCCTGCATAATGGCGGGGAAGAGGGTGGTCTCGAAGCGGAAGGGAGAGTCGGCCAGCTGGGCGGCAAAGTCGCCGTAACCGGCGGCCGTCTCGCTGCTGATGACGGCTATGTGCAGGCAGAAGGGGGGCAACTGGAGCTGTTTCTGCAGGTCGAAGATGCCTTCCTGGCGCAGCTGGCTGATAATCTGCTGACGGCGTCGCGCCATGTCGCCCAGGGTGAACGTGGGGTCGATGTCGGTGACGATCCATGAGAAGCCGTAGGCCTCGTGAAACTGTGCGTAGACCCTCAGCCTCACCTTCAGTCCGGCGCGCAGCGGCTGGCCGGCGGTGCGCTCGAAGTAGGGTTGCAGCATGGCCCACGTGCTGCGCCAGCAGCGTGCCTGTGCGCGGGCCACGGGGGTGTTGGAGCCTGCATCTTTCTCGATGAGCTCCATGTAGCAGTGGCCCCTCGACTCGCGGCACTCCGACAGCTCGGCCTCCACCCAGTATTCGCGGTTGAGGCTCTGCTCGATGGTCATGCGAACCAGCGTGTTCAGTTCCAGCAGTGTCAGTGTCTCATTCATACTCTATTGTTTTTTCGGCATGCGAAGCGTGCCGTTCTCAGCGCTTCGCCGACTCTCGGGCTTTCCAGAAATCGGGGATGCCATATCCGAAGATGTTGGTGGGCTCGGCATACTGCGAAGCCGAACGGCGGACGAGGTCAATAATCTCGAGTGCCGTCTTGTCGGGCAGTGCCTGCCACAGACAGGCTACGAGGCCGCAGACGATGGGGGTGGAGAACGACGTGCCCATGTCGTGCACCAGCGTGCCGCGTCCGGAGATGAGGGTGGCAGGTGCGCCCATGGCCACCACGTCGGGCTTCACGCGACCGTCTTGCGACGGGCCGATGCTTGAGAAGGCCGCCAGCTGCTTGTCTTTGGTGATGGCTCCCACGGTGATGATGTCGCGCGCGTCGGCCGGCACGCCGATTTTCTTCCACGGCCCCATGCCCGAGTTGCCGGCCGAGTTGCAGAGCACGATGCCCTTGGCCGCCAGCATCGAGGCCGAGCGCGAGATGAAGGCCGTCAGCCCGTCGAGGTCCTGCAGGCGATAGCTGCCGCGGTGGCCGTCGTAGTCGTAGTAGCCCAGGCTCGAGTTGATCACGTCGGCCCCCAGCGAGTCGGCCAGTTCGGCCGCCATGGTCCAGAAGTCTTCCTCCACGGGCTGCTCAAAGGCAGGCTCCTCGCAGCGCAGCAGCCAGTAGTGGGCGTCGGGCGCAGAGCCCATGGCCACCTCGGGTGCCTGTGCGGCCATGGCCGAGAGCACCTTGGTGCCGTGGTCGATTTTCATGGCGGGGTTTACCTTCGTGCTGCGGGTGCTCAGCATAGGCGGGATGACGTCGCGCAGGCCTAAGACGACGGCCTTCTGCAGGGCGGGGATGCGGTCGTAGTTTTGGAAACCGCCGTCGAGGATGGCCACTACGAGTCCCTGCCCGCGGTAGCCGGCGTCGTGCAGGCGGTCGCCGCCCAGCATCTCAATCTGCTGGCGTGCCATGCCGTAGGGGTCGTTCTTCACCGAGTCCCACTGGTTGAAGTGCTCGTGTACGTTCCAACGTATGTCTTCAGCCTTCTCGATGCTGTCGGGCGCGATGAACACACACTGCCACCGACTGACGCAGGGCAGCGATGTCAGGCGGTCGAGCAGCAGCGAGTCAGTAGAGCTCACCAGCACCGAGTTGTGCCAGCGGCTGGTGCCCACCACGGTGGCGCCGCCCTGCTCAAACAGCCTGACGTATTTGCGGCTGACGGGCAGGTCGGTAGAGTCGACGGCCAGTCCCTGCCTGGCGCGGCGCTCCAGGCTCCGCTTCGATAGAAAGCGCTGCGGCTGGCTGAGGGAGTAGTCGCCTGCCCGCTTGTCGCAGAGCATATACCTATATATGTATGTCTTAGGTCCTGGCCGCTTCACTTTTGATGCACTCACCAAAAGGCATGTCAGTACCATTGCCAGCAATAGTGTGATTCGTCGATTCATCATTGGTTGGTTGATAATAGTGGGGCAAAGGTACATAATTTTGGCCTAAATTCAATAAGTTTTGGCCATAATTCGTCAGATAATGGCCAAAATTTGTGGTAAGAGCGAGCCAATCGTTTGGCGGTATCGCAAAAATTGTTTACCTTTGCAAGCACATTATGGACAACAAACAGAAAGCTCTGGAGCTGGGGCAGAAGCCGGTGGGCAGTCTGCTGGCGCAGTATGCCCTGCCCGCCATCGTCGCGATGACGGCCTCCTCCCTCTATAACATCATCGACCGCGCCTCGATAGGCCAGGTGGTGGGAGCCGATGCCATCAATGGTCTGACTGTCACATTCCCTTTCATGAACCTGAGCGGTGCCTTCGGTGCTGCCGTGGGTGTGGGCGCCTCAACCTGCATCAGCGTGAAGCTGGGGCAGCGCGACTACCAGACGGCTGAGCACCTGCTGGGCAACACCGTGACGCTCAACCTCATCGTAGGCTTCCTCTTCATGGCCGTGAGCCTCGTCTTCCTCGACCCTATCCTGCGCTTCTTCGGGGCCAGCGATGTCACGCTGCCTTACGCGCGCGAGTTCATGGAGGTCATCCTGGCCGGCAATATGATTACCCACATGTATTTCGGCATGAATGCCGTGCTGCGCGCCAGCGGCAAGCCGCGCCATGCCATGTATGCCACGCTCTTCACCGTGTTCATGAACATCATCCTCGTGGTGTGCTTCGTATGGTGGTTCCGCTGGGGCATACGCGGCGCGGCGCTGGCCACCGTCACGTCGCAGACGCTGGCCCTGTGCTGGCAGATGTGGGTGTTCTCAGACAAGCGCGAGCTGCTCCACCTGAAGCGGGGCATCTATCGGCTGAAGGCCAACCTGGTGCGCAACATCATCAGCATCGTCATCTCGCCCTTCCTGATGAACGCCACGGCCTGCGTCATCGTCATCTTCATGAACAATCAGTTTAAGCGCTACGGCGGCGACATGGCCGTGGGCGCCTACGGCATTGCCAACACCATGGGCATGCTCTTCTTCATGTTTGTCATAGGCATCAATCAGGGCATGCAGCCCATTGCCGGCTATAACTACGGTGCTAAAAAATACGACCGCATGATGCGCTGTCTCAACCTGTCGATACTCTCGGCCACGGCTGTCATGACCTTTGGCTGGCTGCTGGCCATGCTCTTCCCGGGAGCCATGGCCCGCATCTTCACCACCGACCAGACGCAGATACAGATGGCTGCTGAGGGCATACGCCTCAACATGGTGCTCTTCCCCGTGATAGGTTTCCAGGCCGTGATTACCAACTTCTTCCAGTGCATAGGGCGGGTGAAGATAAGCATTTTCCTCTCGCTGTCGCGACAGCTGCTGTTTCTGCTGCCGCTGGTGCTGGTGCTGCCCCTCTTCTGGGGGCTGCGCGGAGTGTGGGTGTCGCTGCCTGCCAGCGATGGTGTGGCCTCGGTGGTGACGGCCATTGTGATGTGGAGATATATGAGTAAAATAAAAGCCAATGGATAAGCATCTGATTATCAACGTGGGTCGCCAGATAGGCTCCGGCGGACGTGCCGTGGCCAAGCTGCTGGCGCAGGCGTTCGGGGCGCAGTTCTACGACCGCGAGATACTGGAGCTGGCCGCCCGGGAGAGCGGCTTCGCACCCGAGTTTTTCGAGAAGAACGACGAGCATAAGGGCTTCCTGCGCTCGCTGTTCAACCTGCATGCGCCTAACATGGGCAGCAGCACTTTCTACACCAGCGACTTCTCGCAGGAGGGGCTGTTCAAGCTGCAGAGCGACGCCATACGCAAGGCTGCCGAAGAGGCCGACTGCGTCTTCGTGGGCCGCTGTGCCGACTATGTGCTGCGCGACAATCCCGCCTGCTTCAACGTGTTCATCACTGCGTCGATGGACTTCCGCATCGACCATGTCTGCGAGCGCCACGGCTGTTCGCGCGACGAGGCGCGCCGCATGATTGAGAAGGGCGAGCAGGAGCGGGCCTCCTACTACAACTACTACACGGGCAAGCGCTGGGGCCATGCTGAGAGCTATCACCTCTGCGTCGACGCCTCGCTGCTTGGCGTAGAGGCCACGGCCCGGTATATTGCCCAGTTTATTGAAGGCTACAACAAATGAAACGCATAGGCATCATCAGCGACACCCACGGCTACTGGGACCCGAAGTATCTGCACTACTTCGAGCCCTGCGACGAGATATGGCACGCCGGCGACATAGGCTCCGTGGAGGTGGCCGAGAAGCTGGCGGCCTTCCGCCCGCTGCGCGCCGTCTGCGGCAACTGCGACGGCGGCGACCTGCGGGTGATGTACCGCGAGCTGAACCGCTTCAGGTGTGAGGACGTCGACGTGCTCATCAAGCACATCGGCGGCTATCCCGGCCGCTACGACGCCAGCATACGCGCCACGCTCTTTGCCAATCCGCCGCAGCTCTTCATTGCCGGCCACTCGCACATACTGAAGGTGCAGTACGACAAGACGCTCGGCCTGCTGCATATCAACCCGGGAGCGGCTGGCATGCAGGGATGGCACAAGGAGCGCACGCTCGTCAGACTGACCGTAGACGGCAGTCAGTTTAAGGATTGTGAAGTAATAACTTTAGGCAGCGATGTATAGATACTCGGTCATGGCGCTTTCCACAACGGTTGTGTTCGTTGTGATTTACGTGTTGCTCGACCTGCTCTTCGGGACGGCAATCAGCTGGGGCTCCGTGCTGTTTGAAGGTGTAGTGTTCGGCCTCCTGATGACGGGCATCCAGTATTATAAAGAAAGGAAAAACAACAATATAGAATAAGCTATTATGAAAAAAACTATCGTAATCACCGGCGGTGCCGGATTCATAGGCAGTCATGTGGTGCGACTCTTTGTGAACAAGTATCCCGACTACCACATCATCAACCTCGACAAACTTACCTATGCCGGCAACCTGGCTAACCTGAAGGACATAGAGAACCGGCCTAATTATGAGTTCGTGCGCATGGACATCTGCGACTTCGAGCCGTTCTACCAGCTCATGCAGCAGAAGCATGTAGACGGCATCATACACCTGGCCGCCGAGAGCCATGTGGACCGCAGCATCAAGGACCCCTTCACCTTCGCTCGCACCAATGTCATGGGCACGCTGTCGCTGCTGCAGGCTGCCAAGCTCTACTGGGAGAGCCTGCCGGAGAAGTATGAGGGCAAGCGCTTCTACCATATCTCCACCGACGAGGTCTATGGTGCGCTGGAGCTGACCCATCCCGATGGCATTGAGCCGCCTTTCACCACCACCGCCTCGAGTGCTGAGCACCATCTGGCCTACGGCGACCAGTTCTTCCTCGAGACCACGAAGTACAACCCTCACTCGCCCTACAGTGCCGCCAAGGCTTCGAGCGACCACTTCGTGCGTGCCTTCCACGATACCTACGGCATGCCCGTCGTGGTGACCAACTGCTCGAACAACTACGGCCCCTATCAGTTCCCCGAGAAGCTTATACCTCTTTTTATTAATAATATCCGTCACCGCAAACCGCTGCCCGTCTATGGTAAGGGCGAGAACGTGCGCGACTGGCTCTTCGTCGAGGATCATGCCCGTGCCATCGACCTTATCTTCCACCAGGGCAAGGTGGCCGAGACCTACAACATCGGCGGCTTCAACGAGTGGAAGAACATCGACATCATCCGCGTGCTCATCAAGACCGTCGACCGTCTGCTGGGCCGTCCCGAAGGCCAGGACGAAGACCTCATCACCTTTGTCACCGACCGTGCCGGCCACGACCTGCGCTATGCCATCGACAGCTCGAAGCTGCAGCGCGAACTGGGCTGGGAGCCCAGTCTCCAGTTCGAAGAGGGCATCGAGAAGACCGTGCGCTGGTATCTCGACAACCAGGAGTGGCTCGACAACGTCACCTCCGGCTCCTACCAGCAGTACTACGACCAGATGTACAAGAACCGCTAAAGCCCCTCGTGCCCAGCGATAAGAACCGCCAAAGCCCTCGTGCCCAGCGTTTCTCCGCTGGGTCTCTCCCAAAAGTTATGGACCCCCTCAGCCACTCCCTTCACACCTACCTCGTCACCCTCGGCTACGAAGGTGCCACCCACGAGCAGGAGCACCAGATGGAGCACCTGCTGGCCCTTCTCGATCCCGCCGACGAGCAGGCGCTCGTCAGCTACTACGGCCTCTTCGACGAGCCCCGCCTCGCCCTGGCCGACATTGCCCGCTCGCGCCACGAGGCTCCCGAACAGACCATGGCCGCTATCGACCGCTCCTTGCGCCGACTGGCCGTCACGCCCGAGTGGCAGATGATTAAAAAGTAACGCAATATGGTTGAATCACAGTTCAATAGAAATAACCTTCGGACGGCGATTGTGCTGATCCTCTTGGGTATTGCACCTGTATGCTTCTCTTCATTCCGCCTGTCAGCACTCCTGATCAGTTTGGGCATCTATCTCGTTGTGGTCGTCCTGTTCCTGCTGGGGTTCAGTGCTTGGCTGAAGCGTATCACGGTGCTGAGCGATGGCTTGGAACTGAAAAGCGTGCTCCTTCCCTCCTGGAAACGCTTCTACCGCTTCGCCGAGTTCGACTATTCCGAGATTTCCCACACCCATCAGGGCGATGTGCTGAGGCTGATCAAGGATGGGCAGCGGGTGGTCAGCATTCCCTCCTTTCTTTATCAGAACTATGATCGCATCTGCCAGTCTATTGCCGTAAAAGACAAAGGCCAGTTTCAGATGCGTGACACTGCCGAGGTTGTCTCAGAGTTTAGTCTGTCTCGTATTTTCGTTAGCGGAGGCTTCTTCGGCCTGATGGCACTGCTGATGGCATTGATGCCGTTAGGGTGGTACTGGAGTGGAAAAGATGTTGACTCTGGGATTATCCTGTTTTCTCTTTTGGGGGCCTTGTTCTTTGGCGTGCTGTTCCTGGTCGTGCTCTTCCCTTGTCAGCGCATCACGGTATGGCGGGGGCAGATAGACGTACGTCGCCTGCTGTGGCCGTTTCAGGTGAAGCACTACCGGCTGGCCGATTTCGATGGCTGCTACTATGTCACCGTAAAGAATGACCAGTTTAGCTTAAAGGATGAAGAGATGCGATGGCTCGTGAGAGACGGCAAAGTAGTCATTGATATGGAAGAAGATGTCTACAGGAACTTTGAGGCCTTGAAGAATGCCACGCGGACAAAATTCCTGGGGCGGTTGGAACTATCGAGTTTTCAAGCTATGAAATATAACTTCGGCAAAACGATCCGATTATGAAAAAAATACTATTGTTAGGCTCAGGCGAACTGGGCAAAGAGTTTGTGATTGCCGCCATGCGTGCCGGCCAGTATGTAATCGCTTGCGACCGTTACGACAACGCCCCTGCCATGCAGGTGGCCGACGAGCGCGAGGTCTTTTCCATGCTCGATGGCGATGCCCTCGAGGCCGTGGTGCGCAAGCATAAGCCCGACATCATCGTGCCCGAGATCGAGGCCATCCGCACCGAGCGCCTCTTCAAGTTCGAGGAGGAGGGCATTCAGGTCACGCCCTCGGCCCGTGCCGTCAACTACACGATGAACCGCCGCGCCATTCGCGACCTGGCTTCCAAGGAACTGGGCCTGCGCACGGCCAAGTACTTCTACGCCCAGACGTTCGACGAGTTTAAGCGTGCTGCCGACGAGATTGGCTTCCCCTGCGTGGTGAAGCCCCTGATGTCCAGTAGCGGTCACGGCCAGAGCTACGTGCACAATGAGGGCGAGCTGGAGCAGGCTTTCCGCGAGGCAATGGAGGGCAGCCGTGGCGAAGTTAAAGAGGTCATCATCGATGAGTTCATCGACTTCGACTCTGAGTTTACCCTGCTCACCGTCACCCAGCAGCACGGCTGGCCCACGCTCTTCTGTCCGCCCATCGGCCATGTGCAGAAGGGTGGCGACTACCGCGAGTCGTGGCAGCCCTACAAGATTAGCGATGAGGCGCTGAAGCAGGCGCAGATGATGGCCGACAAGGTGACGAAGGCCCTCACGGGTGCTGGCATCTGGGGTGTCGAGTTCTTCCTGACCAAGCAGGGCGAGGTCATCTTCAGCGAGCTGTCGCCCCGTCCGCACGACACGGGCATGGTCACGCTCGGCCATACCACCAATCTCTCTGAGTTCGAGCTGCACTTCCGTGCCGTGATGGGGCTGCCCATCGCAGGCATCCATCTGGAGCACGCCGGTGCGTCGGCTGTTATCCTCTCGCCCACCGAGGCTTCTACGCCCGTCGACCGTTCGCTCCTGCCCTACAATCTGGAGGAGGCACTGAAGGAAGACCGCACCCGCATACGCATCTTCGGCAAGCCCGAGGCTCATAAGGGCCGCCGTATGGGCGTGGTGCTCTGCTATGGCGAGGTGGGCGACGATGTCGAGGCCCTGCGCAGCAAGGCCAAGCGACTGGCTAAGACTGTTCTCGGAACCGATCCCTATGCCGACCTTAGACATTAAGCTCATCGACCTGCCCAAGATTACCGATCCGCGTGGCAACCTCACCTTCGCCGAGGGTGAGGGCCACGTGCCGTTTGCCATAAAGCGGGCCTACTGGGTCTACGACGTTCCAGCTGGCGAGAGCCGGGGCGGTCATGCCCACAAGCGGCTGAAGCAGCTGGTCATTGCCCTCAGCGGCTCGTTCACCGTCACGCTCGACAACGGCTACGAGCGCCGCACGGTGCTCCTGAACCATCCGTGGCAGGGCCTGCTCATCGATACCGACACCTGGCGCACACTCGATGACTTCTCCAGCGGTGCCGTCTGCCTCGTTCTGGCTTCCGAGCACTACGAGGAGGAGGACTACATTTATGATTACGACGAATTTCTGGAATACATAGGATGTTCACGATAAGACGCTACACCCCTGCCGACAAGCCGCTGTGGGATCGCTATGTGTCGCGGGCCCGCAATGCTACGTTCCTGTTCTATCGTGACTATATGGACTACCACGCCGACCGCTTTCAGGATTTTTCCCTGATGTTCTTCGTGGGCAGCCATCTGCACTCTGTTCTTCCCGCCAACATCGTGGGCGACACCCTCTACTCGCACCAGGGACTTACCTATGGTGGCCTTGTGATGAACATCGACGTGACGGCCAGCGACGTGGTGCAGCTCTTTCGCGAACTCTGCGAGTGGCTGCGTGCGGCAGGCATACGCAGGGTGGTCTATAAGCCTGTGCCGTGGGTCTACCATCAGCACGCAGCCGAGGAAGACCTCTATCCGCTTTTCTGGCTTTGCAAGGCGCGTATCGTCTCGCGCGACATCGGCACCGTCATCTTTATGCAGCAGCATCTGCGCTGGCGAAAGGATCGCCGCCGCCGTCTGCGCAATGCCATGGCTTGTGGCGTGGAAGTGCGTCGCGAGGACAACTTCCGCGCCTTCTGGCCGGTGCTCGAAGGCAACCTGGCCGACCGTCACGGCGTGCGCCCCGTGCATACCGTCGAGGAGATGGAGCTGCTGCACTCGCGCTTCCCCCGCAACATCGTTCAGTACAATTCCTACTACGAAGGTCAGGTGGTGGCGGGCATGACGTTCTATCTCTCGCCCCAGGTGCTCCACGGCCAGTATTGTTCGTCGACACCCGTGGGCAAGCAGGTAGGGGCTGTCGATGCCATCTACGAGCGGGCTATGTACCACGACTTCCCTGATTATCAATACCTGGACTTCGGTCGTTCCACCGAAGGCGACGGCTCCATCCTCAACGACGGGCTTGTGGCCCAGAAAGAAGGCTTCGGAGGCCGCGCCATCTGCTACGACACTTACGAATGGACGCTATGACCATTGACTATCTGCCCTTGAAGCGCATCACGGCTCTCCATGCCGATGAGATTCACGAGGCCATTGGCCGCGTGGTCGATGGCGGTTGGTATCTGCACGGCGAGGCCACCGGGCGTTTCGAAGAGGAGTATGCCCGCTACATCGGTACTCAGTACTGCATCGGCGTGGGCAATGGTCTCGATGCGCTTACCCTGATTCTTCGTGCCTACAAGGAACTGGGCACCCTGAAGGATGGCGACGAGGTCATCGTGCCTGCCAACACCTTCATTGCCACCATCCTTGCCATCACCGACAATCATCTCACGCCTGTTTTCGTGGAGCCCCGCCTCGATACCTTCCAGCTCGACGACCGCCTCCTGGAACCCGCCGTCACCCCGCGCACCCGCGCCGTGATGCTCGTCCACCTCTATGGCCGTCCTGCCTATACCGACCGCATCGCCGCCTTCTGCCAAGAGCACCGCCTCCTCCTCCTTGAAGACAACGCCCAGGCCCACGGCTGCCTGTGCGAGGCGCATTTCCGCCTCGAAAGAACCGGCTCTCTCGGCCACGCCGCCGCCCACTCCTTCTACCCCGGCAAGAACCTCGGCGCCCTGGGCGATGCCGGTGCCGTGACGACCAGCGACCCTCAACTGGCCGCGCTCGTCCGCTCCTTGGGCAACTACGGCTCTTCGCGCAAGTATGTCTTCGACCACGTGGGCCGCAACTCTCGCCTCGACGAGCTTCAGGCCGCCGTGCTCTCCGTCAAGCTGAAGCACTTGGACCACGACAATGCCCGCCGACAGCAGATAGCCGCCCGTTATATAGAAGAGGTGAAGAACCCGCTCGTCACTCTTCCTACGCCTTCTGCGAGCGTCTATCATATCTTCCCCGTGCTCTCTCCGCGGCGCGATGCCCTTCAGCAATACTTGCAGGAAAACGGCATTGGCACCGTGATTCACTACCCCATACCCCCGCACAAGCAGGCCTGTTACCAGCAGTGGAACCACCTCTCGCTGCCCATCACCGAGCTGATTCATCAGCAGGAGCTCAGTCTGCCCTGTCATCCTGCGATGACCGACGACGAGGTCTGCCGGGTCATCGATGTCCTCAACCAGTTCTGCTGAACCGATGTCGTTCGTTTCCGTCTCGTTCCTCGTCTTCCTGCCCATCGTCTTTCTGGTCTACTGGGCTTTGCAGGCGCACCATCGCTGGCAGAACCTCTTCTTGCTGGCCGCCAGCTACGTCTTCTACGGATGGTGGGACGCGCGTTTCCTTTTGCTCATCCTCATCACCTCGGCCTCCAGCTATGCCAGCGGACTGCTCTTGGAGCGCACCCGCCATCGCCGGACGGTGGTGGCAGCCAACATCGTGCTCAATCTGGGCATCCTTGGCGTGTTCAAGTACTACAACTTCTTCCTCGACAACGTGCAGCAGCTGGGCCTGGCCCTCGATGCCCCTACCTTGGCCGTCATCCTGCCCGTGGGCATCAGCTTCTACACCTTCCAGTCGCTCAGCTATAGCATCGATGTCTATCGCCGCAAACTGGCACCCACGCGCGATGTCGTGGCCTTCTTTGCCTACATAGCCTTCTTCCCCCAGTTGGTGGCGGGCCCCATTGAGCGAGCCACGAACCTGCTGCCGCAGATGCTTTCCCGCCGCTCCTTCCGCTACGACGAGGCCGTCGATGGCCTGCAATTGATGCTCTGGGGCTTCTTCAAGAAGATGGTCATTGCCGATAACTGCGCCTTCGCCGTCAATCAGATCTGGGCAGACTATGCCCATGCCAACAGCCTGACGCTCATCGTGGGAATGCTGCTCTTCACTTTCCAGATCTACGGCGACTTCTCTGGCTATTCCGACATTGCCATCGGCACGGCCCGTCTCTTCGGCATCCGGCTCATGGAGAACTTCCATCTGCCGTATTTCTCAGCGTCGATGCCCGAGTTCTGGCGACGCTGGCACATCTCGCTGATGACGTGGTTCCGCGACTACGTCTACATTCCCCTGGGGGGCAGTCGCGAGGGCTTGGCAAAGACCGTTCGCAACGTTTTGATAGTCTTCCTGTTGAGCGGCCTCTGGCACGGGGCCAACTGGACGTTCGTCGTCTGGGGCCTCTACAATGCCTGCCTGCTCATCGCCTGGCGTTTCGTGCCCCTCCGCTCCGTTGCGCTCACCTTCCTGCTCACCGCCGTGGGCTGGGTCGTCTTCCGTTCAGCTGATATGACCGAGGCCCTTGGCTACTTGCAGCGTATGTTTGCCTTCGACTTCGGCACCATCGCCTATGGCAAGCGCACGCTTCTCTGGTGTCTGCTCCTGGTAGCCGTCGAGTGGGTGCAACGCCGCCGTCGGCATCCCTTGTGTGTCGATGCCCTGCCCGTCTATATGCGCTGGGCTGTCTACTATCTACTGCTCTTCATCACCTTCTTTGCCCGTGGCGAAGAGCAGACGTTCATCTACTTCCAGTTCTGACCCGTGCCTATGAAGAAGTTCCTGCTGAAGACCCTCTGCTTCCTCCTTCCCGCCCTCCTGGTGCTGGCGGGGGCCGAGGCTTTTGTGCGCTCGCTGCCTAACACCTATAAATATAAGGAGGCGTGGATGTGGCAGAACGGCCATCGGGTGAGCACGCTCCTGCTGGGCAACTCTCACGCCTACTACGACCTGCAGCCATCGGCTATGGGCGACAGCATCTTCAGTCTGGCCAATGTGTCGCAGCGCACGGAGCACGACTATTTCCTGCTGAAGCGCTATGCCGAGGCTTGCCCCCGGCTGCAGACCGTCATTCTGGTGGCCGACAACTCGAACCTTTTCGATGTGCCGATGGAAGACGATGAGCCGGGGCGCGCCACCTACTATCAGCTCTATATGCACTACCCCAAGCATTCGCCTCTATCGCGCTATGGCTTCGAACTTTCCAATATGACCAGCTTCTGGGCAAAGATGCTGAAGCACCTGGAGGGCGACGAACAGGATTGCGACTCGCTGGGGTGGGGGAGAAAGTACGTGGCCGAACAGCGCAACCCGGATGACTTCACCCCGGAGCGTATGCGCGAGCATCGTTTCCACGACTGGCCCGCTACGCTCACCAATCTGCACTACGTCGACTCCATCGCCGCTTATTGCCGCATGCGCAACCTCCGTCTCGTCCTTCTGCAGACACCCGTTTCGGTGGGCTATACCCGCAAGGCCCAGCCGTGGCAGCTGCGC
The DNA here is from genome assembly GCA_017478085.1 of Prevotella sp. Taxonomy (GTDB): domain Bacteria; phylum Bacteroidota; class Bacteroidia; order Bacteroidales; family Bacteroidaceae; genus Prevotella. Next base: position 14,222 of record JAFVEE010000044.1, read on the forward strand.
TATGTGCAGGCCTTCGTCGATAGCTGCCGCCAGGCTTACGGTGCCGAGGTGGCCGACTACTCCTGTGACCGTCGCTTCTCAGACGATCAGCAATACTTCGACCCCGACCATCTGAATGACCGGGGTGCGAAGCGTTTCTCAAAGATTTTAGGAAAGGAGCTATTCGGGCATCAGTAGCACCGTGACGCTCCGGGCTGCTTGTGCGCCCATCACCAGTACCTGGGCAATGTCGGCCGTCTTCGACGGACCGCTGATGAACGAGCCGTAGCCGTAGTCGTTGAACTCTATGCGTCGGTAGGCCTCGTGCATATTGTTCACAATCTGCGACTTGGGCAGCAGGATGACCAGGTTCTCCGAGATGAAGCACACGGCCTTCTCCTTCATCGTCTGCGGAATCCAGATGCAGCCGTTCTCGGCCACGCCGAACATACCGCGGATCACGCCCACGTCGGTGCCGTTCAGGTCGCGGGCCCGCCCCACGGTGTCGGGGTTGCGCGTGGCAATGGTAATCTCGGGCAGGTTGCTGGCTATCTCTTTGGCCTCGGGGTACAGCTCCTTGATCAGCGTGTTGATGTCGCGCCCCTTGTCTACCTCTATCACCTGGCCGCCCACGCTCTCGCTCATCTTCACGAATTGCACCAGTGGCTCAGGGTAGGTGATGGCCTTGATGTCGTCCAACCGGGGCATGTCAAACTTCTCCCTCACGTTGGCACGGTATTTCTTCAGTATATCTTCCTTGTTACTCATTTCTCTAAGTCTTTAATTACGCTGTGGAACGGTTTGGGGGGGAACTTCATCATCTTGTGACCCTCAGCCCACGGGTTCAGTCCGCACTCCTTGAGGAAGTCGGGCACCAGGTTCATCAGAGGCGATACGGCGGTGGCCATCTTGTAGAGGGCGGGATTGCCGAAGAGCACGTTCATTCCCTTGCACATCATCTTCTTCTCGGGGTTGGCCGTGCCAAACTCGTCGAGCTGCTGGCGCCACTGGTAGATCTGGTCGCCCAGGTTGATCTTCACCGGGCACACGCACTGGCAACTGTTGCAGAGCGTGCAGGCCGACACGTTGCCCGAGTGCTGTTGCGTGTCGCGCAGCATTCCCAGGTTGATGCCCACGGGGCCGGGAATGAAGTAGCTGTACGAATAGCCGCCGCTGCGACGGTACACGGGGCAGGTGTTCATACACGAGCCGCAGCGTATGCACTTCAGCACCTCCCAGTGCTCTGGGTTGCCCACCCACTCGCTGCGCCCGTTGTCCACCAGGATGATGTGCATCTCCTTGGCCGTGGGGCGCGCCTTGCGGAAGTGCGAGGTGTAGGTGGTGGTAGGCTGGCCCGTGCCGGCACGGCAGAGCATGCGCTGGAACACGGCCAGGCAGTCGTAGTTGGGAATCACCTTCTCCAGGCCGATGGCGGCGATGTGCAGCTTGGGGCACGAGGTCGACATGTCGGCGTTGCCCTCGTTGGTACACACCACGATGTCGCCCGTGGCGGCAATGCCGAAGTTGGCTCCCGTCATACCCGCGTCGGCCGTCAGGAACTCGTTGCGCAGGCTCAGACGGGCCATATACGTCAGGTAGGTGGGGTCGTGGTTGCCCTTCTCCTTCGAGATGCCCTTCTCCTCGAACAGCTTGCCCACGTCGTCGTGGTTCAGGTGTATGGCGGGCATCACGATGTGGCTGGGCTTCTGGCCCTTCAGCTGTATGATGCGCTCGCCCAGGTCGGTCTCTACCACCTCAATGCCCTTTGACTCCAAATAGGGGTTCATCTCGCACTCCTCGGTCAGCATCGACTTCGACTTCACCATCTTCTTCACGTCGTGCTTCTTCAGAATGCCATACACAATCTCGTTGAACTCGTGGGCGTCCTTCGCCCAGTGCACGATTACGCCGTTCTTCTCGGCGTTCTGGGCAAACTGCTCCAGATACTCGTCCAGATGGGTGATGGTGTGACGCTTGATGGCCGAGGCCTTCTCGCGCAGCTGCTCCCACTCTTCCAGGCCCATCGCCATATTGTCGCGCTTGGTGCGCACGGCCCAGAACGTGGCGTCGTGCCACTTGGCGTATGTCGGGTTCTTCAGGAACTCCTTTGCCGCTTTGCTATGCTGTGTACTCATAATCCTGCTGCTAAAATTTCTACCACGTGTTTAAACTCAATCTTCTGCCCTTGCTTGCGGGCCACGCCCGCCATGTGCATCAGGCACGAGCAGTCGGGGCCGGTGATGTATTCGGCTCCCGTCTGCAGGTGGCGGTCCACCTTGTCCTTGCCCATCTGGGCCGAGATGGCCGTCTCTTCCACCGAGAACATACCGCCGAAGCCGCAGCACTCGTCGGGGCGCTCGGGCTCTACCACCTCTATGCCCTCTACCAGCTCCAGCAGGTCTTTCACCTTATTATATTTGGCCACGTGCATCTCGCTGGGCGAGCTCAGTCCCAGCTCGCGCACGCCGTGGCACGAGTTGTGCAGGCTCACCTTGTGGGGGAACGTGCCCAGCGGGTGGTTCACCTTCACCACGTCGTGCAGGAACTCCACCACGTCCATCGCCCGCTTGGCCGTCTGGCACTCGTGGTTCAGCAGGCGCGGGTAGTTCAGCCGCACAAAGGCCGTGCAGCTCACCGACGGGGCCACCACATAGTCGTAGCCCTTGAATTTCTCTTCAAACTTCTCTGCCAGAGGAATGGCCTGCCTCTCGAAGCCCGCATTGGCCATCGGCTGGCCGCAGCACGTCTGCCCTTGGGGATACTCCACGTCAATGCCCAGATGGCGCAGCAGCTTGTAGGTGGCCACGCCTACCTCGGGGTACACGGCATCCACGTAGCAGGGAATGAACAGTCCTATCTTCATGCTCATAGTAGTAATATTTGTTTGTTTTAGGATTTCTTTTTGCAAAGATAAGTTTTTTTTTCATATCGGCCTCTATTTATGGCAAAAAAGTTGCTTTTTTAGAATTCTTTAGGAAACCCACGGCACCTTTTCTCCTGTGATGCGCCCTTCCCAACCCAACTTTTTTCTCCCTTTCAAGCACAAAATTTTTCCACTTGGCCAACGAAAAGGCCTTTTTGTTCTTGTGCTTCGTTTTTGCCGTTTGTGTGTTCGCGGAATTAGTCGTATATTTGCATCCGAAAAAGAGGGTCACGCTTATGTTTATGGGAAAGAGGATCAAAGAGGTGCTCCTGGAGCAGGGACGGACGGCAAAGTGGCTGGCCGAGCAGATTCCGTGCGAGCGAACCAACGTCTACGACATCTTCAAGCGCGATGATATGAATGTTCATCTGTTGGCATTGATCTCTACCATCCTCGAGCACGATTTCTTCGTGGACCTGTCGCGTGAGACTTTTCCCCAGGGTTCCCCTAACTCTAAATAGGGCGCTCTTCCCTCCCGAAAAATGCTTCTTCGCATAGACGTTTAGTGGAAAAATTTTAAATATAGGCGTTTTCGCAACTTCTTCATTAGCAAGGGGTTGCGAATCTGTTTATATCCCCCTTCTTGCAACGGAGCCTCCGTTGCGTCTTAACGGGGCCTTCGTTGCGTTTCAATGGAGGCTCCGTTGTGTATCAACGAAGGCTCCGTTGAGACGTAACGAGGCCCTCGTTTTTTTACCTTGTTTAGACCATTAAGATTTTTTTATCTTAAAAAATGTCTTAATTGTTTTGCATATCACGATTTCTGTGTATCTTTGCCCCCGTATTAACACATAAAAGGAGAAAGAAAATGGATACAAAAAGATTTGAAGACTATTCCGAAGTAACTTACAACAACTATGGTTCCATAGGGACGCGCGAGCGCGAACTGGCCGTGTCGCAGGCATTTCCCGCACTCATCCGCAAGGTCTATCTGTGGATGGCTATGGCGCTCGTCATTACTGGCCTCTCGGCCTATTTCGTTGCCACCTCGCCTGCACTGGTCAATGCCATCTTTGGCAATCAGATTATCTTCTGGGTGCTCATCCTCGGCGAACTGGGACTGGTCATCGGGCTTTCGGCGGCCATCAACTGGCTGTCGCTCGCCACGGCTACGCTCATGTTTGTGCTCTATTCCGTTGTGAATGGCGTTACGCTGGCCAGCATCTTCTTCGTCTATACGATGTCATCTATCGCCAGCGTCTTCTTCATTACCGCCGGTACCTTTGCGGTCATGGCTGCCTATGGCTATTTCACCAACAAGGATCTCACCTCCTGGGGCCGCATCCTCTTTATGGCCCTCATTGGCATCATCATTGCCTCGGTGGTCAATATCTTTGTGGGCAGTTCCGGCTTGAATCTCATCGTTAGCTATCTGGGCGTGCTCATCTTCGTCGGCCTCACCGCCTACGATTCGCAGAAGATCAAGGAAATGCTGCTCACCGCACCCGATGCAGGCGAGGGAATGCAGAAGTTGGCATTGCTGGGTGCTCTTTCCCTCTATCTCGACTTCATCAACCTCTTCCTCTATCTGCTCCGCATCTTCGGGTCAAAACGCGATTAAACGCCCCTCCCTTATATAATATAATAAGGTGTAAGGAGCCAAAAACGCCCCGAAAACAATTTTTTTTCGAGAAAAACGAAAAAAAGTTTGCAGAAAGTTTGGTGCGTATCGAAAAAGTACGTACCTTTGCATCCGCTAAACGAGAAAACAACCTCGCAAGGCAACTAAGAAAGAGTTCTTTGAAAGGATTTACATAGACAGAGAAGTAGTACAAGAAGCGATAGTCAGCAATGACTATTGGGTAATAGAAGACAAGCCGTCAATTGAATGATTGAAAGGTGCACCAGACCTGATACTACAAAGAAGGATAGCGTCCCGAGCACAGATTCAGACAGCACGTCCCCGTGGGCCGCGATTTATCGCGGCAGTCGCAGGGGTATGCAAAGATATTTTTACAATGAAGAGTTTGATCCTGGCTCAGGATGAACGCTAGCTACAGGCTTAACACATGCAAGTCGAGGGGCAGCGAGTCAGTGGCTTGCCTCTGATGTCGGCGACCTGCGCACGGGTGAGTAACGCGTATCCAACCTTCCCCTTAGTAGGGCATAGACCGTAGAAATGCGGATTAATTCCCTATGTTTTC
>JAFVEE010000045.1 GCA_017478085.1 Prevotella sp.
GCCGCTTCGGCAAGTCGATGGCGGCCAAGATGCTCTGCGCCTACTACGACCAGTCGTGCGACTCGCGACAGCTGTTTGCCGACCTGAAGATTGCTGGCGACAGGACGTTCGAGCAGCACCTGAACAAGTACCCCGTCATCTATCTTGACATGACCAACTTCGTGAGCCAGAAGGAGAGCGGGATAGCTGCCCGTATGGATGCCAGCCTGCTGGCTGACGTCAGCAGTGCCTATCCCGACGTTGCTGTGCAGCCAGGAGATCAGCTGGCCAGCTATCTGCTGCGTGTGAGCATTGCCCGTCAGCAGCAGTTCATCTTCATCGTCGACGAGTGGGATGCCATCTGCCGCGAGTATGAGCCAGGCACCAAGGAGATGGATCACTATGTGGACTGGCTGCGCAAGATGTTCAAGAGCGCCGATGCCGTCAGGACATTTGCAGGCGTCTATATGACGGGCATCCTGCCCATCAAGAAATACAAGACGGAGTCGGCACTGAACAACTTCACCGAGTATTCGATGGTCTCGCCGGGACGGCTTGCGGGCTATTTCGGCTTCACGAAGCCCGAGGTGCAGGCGCTCTGCCAGAAGCACAAGATGGACTTCGATGAGTTCGAGAAGTGGTACGACGGCTATAAGATAGGCGACGAGCCGTCCGTGTTCAACCCCAATTCCGTCATTCAGGCCCTCTGGGCAGGCAAGTGTCGCAGCTATTGGGCTGGTACCGGTGCCTACGAAACCGCTGCCCGTTACATACAAATGAACTATGAGGGGCTGAAGAACGATGTCATCAAGATGCTGGGTGGCGGACGCTGCAAGGTAGACCCTACGGGGTTCCAGAACGACATGTCCGACGTCAGGAGCAAAAACGACGTACTAACGGTGCTGATACATCTGGGATATTTGGCATACGACTGGGACACTGATGAGTGTTATATACCCAATCGCGAGGTGGCTGGCGAGATGGTGAACGCCGTGAAGAGCAGCCACTGGGACGTGGTGGCCGATGCGCTCGACCGGTCGGAGCAGCTGCTGCAGGCCGTGCTCGACGGCGATGAGGAGGCCGTGGCCAGAGGGGTGGATGCCGTACACGACGAGAACACCAGCATTTTGAGCTACAACGACGAAAACTCGCTGGCCTGCGTGCTCAGCCTGGCATTCTATTATGCCAAGAACGACTATGTGTACCATCGCGAGCTGCCAACAGCAACGGGCTTCGCCGACCTGGTGCTGATGCCCCGGAAGAACAGCAACAAGCCCGCCCTGCTGCTCGAACTGAAGAAAGACCAGACGGCCCGCGCCGCCATTGAGCAGATACGCCAGAAGGAGTACCAGAGCAAAGTGGCGCAGTACGACGGAAGGTGCATCCTCGTTGGCATCAGCTACGACTCAAAGTCGAAGAAACACGATTGCAAAATAGAACACCAATAACTACCTGTATGCTCCAGATACGCTGCAAGAACAACGGCATCACGAAGAGTTTCCCCGAGGGAACCTCGCTGCTCGATGTCTACCAGGAGTTTGCCGACGACATCAAACTCCCCTATCCCGTGGTCTCGGCCAAAGTGAACAACGCTGCTCAGGGACTGAAGTTCCGCGTCTACCAGAACCGCGACGTGGAGTTCCTCGATGCCCGCGAGGGCTCAGGCCACCGTGCCTACGTGCGCTCGCTGTGCTTCGTGCTCTACAAGGCCACGCAAGACCTGTTCCCCGGCTCGAAGCTCTTCATAGAGCACCCATTGAGCCGTGGCTACTATTGCAACTTCAAGAAGCGTGGCGGAGAGCCACTGAGCGAGGACGACGTGCAGCACCTGCGCGAGCGTATGCAGGAGATTATCAACCTTGACATGCCCTTCCGGCGCAACGAGGCCACCACCGAAGAGGCCATACGCATCTTCCAGGAGCGGGGCTTCAGCGACAAGGTGAAGCTGCTGGAGACGAGCGGACAGATATACAGCGACTACTGCACACTGGGCGAGACGGTAGACTACTACTACGGACCGCTGGTGCCGTCGGCCGGCTATCTGCAGGTGTGGGGGCTGGAGCACTATGCCGAGGGCATGCTGCTGCGCGTGCCCGACTGGAACGACCCGTCGCACCTGGCCGAGATGGTGGAAATGCCGAAGACCTTCGAGATGTTTGCCGAAAAGACACGCTGGGACATCATCATGCGACTGTCGAACGCAGGCGACGTAAACAAGGCCATCATGCGCGGCCATGCCTCAGAGCTCATCCAGGTGAGCGAGGCTCTGCAGGAGAAGAAGATTGTGCAGATAGCCGAGGAGATTGCCCGAAGGGTGGACAACGGCGGGCTGAAGGTGGTGCTCATCACGGGACCCTCGTCATCGGGCAAGACCACCTTCTGCAAGCGTCTCTCCATACAGCTGCTTGCCTGCGGGCTGAGGCCCCTGTCGTTCTCGACCGACGACTACTTCGTGAACCGTGTGGACACGCCCCTACTGCCCAACGGCGACTACGACTTCGACAATATAGAGACCGTGGACTACCACCTGCTGGAAGACCACGTGATGCGGCTGATGCGGGGCGAGCGCGTAGAGGTGCCTGAATATAACTTCACCACCGGCAAGCGAGAGTGGAACGGAAAGAAACTGCGCCTGCAGAACGACAGCGTGCTCATCATCGAGGGCATTCACGCACTGAACCCGCTGCTCACGAAGAACATTCCCGACGAGGCGAAGTTCAAGATATACATCTCGGCGCTGACCAGCATATCGCTCGACGACCATAACTGGATTCCCACCCGCGACAACCGCCTGCTGCGCCGCATCATTCGCGACTACAACAAGGGAGCCTACACGGCCCAGGAGACCATCAGTCAGTGGAAGAACGTGTGCGAGGCCGAGGACAAGTGGATATTCCCTTACCAGGAGACGGCTGACGCGATGTTCAACTCGGCACTCAACATTGAGTTTGCCGTACTGCGTACCCATGCCGAGATCATCCTGGCATCGGTGCCGAAGAACTGTCCCGAGTATGCCGAAGCCCACCGCCTGCTGAAGTTCATTCACTTCTTCCTGCCCGTGAGCGACAAGGAGATACCGCCCACCTCCATCATGCGCGAGTTCGTGGGTGGCAGTAGCTTCAAGTACTAATTATTTTCCTGAATAAGCAAAGAAAACGTCGGAAAATATTGCTTGTATTGGAAATAATTCGTATTTTTGCCAACAGATAAAGATTATAGTTTTATGTTGATATTACAAGACTGCATTCAGAAACTCTCAACCTTTAAAAGGATGTTTGGAGAGAAATTCGGTATTCTCCGGCTGGGCATCTTTGGATCCGTGGCCAGAAGGGAGAATACCCCTGAAAGTGATATTGACATTGTCGTGGAAATAGAAAAGCCCTCTTTGTCGGGGATGTATGAGCTGCGCGAATCCCTAAAAGCACTATTGGGTTGCGAAGTCGACTTAGTGCGGTATCGCAATTCGTTGCGCCCCTCGTTCAAGTCAAACATTCAGCGCGATGCCATTTATGTATAGCAGTGAGTTCACCATACACGACCGGCTGGAAGAAATTCTGGAATCGATAGAGTTGATTCAAGAATGGAGTAGGGGCAGAACGACATCAGATGATTATATGTTGTCGCCAAACGGAGTTATGGCTTTCAAAGCCTGCGTTATGCGTATTCAGGTGATTGGCGAGCAGGTTGGCAAACTGTTGAAAGCAGAGCAGCAACCCCTAAAGGATTTTCCACAGATTCCTTGGCTTGCTATCTATGACATGCGCAATTTTATTTCGCACGAATACGCCAATATTGATGAGGACTTGGTGGTATCCGTTATCAACAATGACATTCCTCAACTAAAGGAGGTTATCAACAAATTGCTTAATCAATATTGAAGTAGCTGTTGTTGTCAGCGCTTTTTTATGGATAAGTAGTATTCGCGGAAGGCTTGCTCGTCGCAGGTGGCATCGGTGAGGACTTCGAGCAGCATGGGGCGGGAGAAGCCTTCCTGCAGCAGGAGGTCGAGACCTTGCTGTAACTCCTCAGCGTTGGTGGCCTGCTGATAGTAGATGTCGTTCTGACGGCAGATGCCCTCGGCAGTGGTGTGGTGCTGGGCGGCCACAAGACGGTCGCGGGCAGGGCTCTGCTCCAGACCGCGCAGCATGTTGAAGATGCCCCCCTTGCCATTGTTCAGCAGCAGAATGCGCAGGTTGCCACGCAGCTGCTGGTTCCACAGGGCGTTCTGATCGTAGAAGAAGCTCAGGTCGCCAATAACACAAAACACTTTTTCGCTGGTCACTAATGAGAAGCCCGCCGCCGTGCTGAGCGAGCCTTCGATGCCATTGACGCCCCGGTTGCACCACACGTGGTGGGAGGCATAGATATTGGCCAGGCGGATAGCGGTGCTGTTGGCATAGTGGACGATGGGGAGCGGCTGGGAGAGACGCTGCTCGAGCTGCCGCACAGCCATCATTTGCGAGTAGGGCGGCTCGTAGCTCCGGGCGTGGTCGGCAGCCTGCTTCAGCAGGTGCAGCCACTGGCGTCGGTACTCCATTGCCGGGGCATTGGGGTGGTTCTTCAGCTTGTGGCTCAGCGAGTTGAGCACAAACTCGGCATCGCCCACCACGATGCCCCGCAGGTTCTGGAAGGTGTCTTCGACCCAGCCCGTGGGGCCGACGCGCCACACCTGGGCATTGCGGGCGGTGCGGAGGAAGGCCTTGAGCCGCTTGCTCACGATGGCACCGCCCACATAGATCACGAAGTCGGGAAGAGGGGGGGTGAGAGATGAGAGCACCTCGTCGAAATGGCTGATGCTGGGGAAGGGGGCGAGGGCCTCGTGGAGCACGATGACGTGGCTGTAGAGGTAGTCGCCATCGTCGCCCGCAAAGTCGTGGGGGCTGGACTGACCAAAGACAATCATAGGCCTGCTGGCCGAGAGGAATGCATCGACAAAGGCGGGGCGCAGGCAGTCGTAGTCTTCTGGGGGCGAGAAGCGAGTGATGACGCGCTCCTGTGGCAACTGCCCCACCGTGAACTGGAACAGGGGCTCGCTGATGGGCACATTGATATGTACGGGGCCACTGCCACGGTCGTCCATAGCCAGCAGGGCCTCATTGATGAGGCGGTTGCAGTACCAGCGCTCCTCGTCATCGCGGGGCTCGGGCAGCGTCACTGCCTTGCGCACAAAGCGGCCCAGGGCATCGGGCTGCGGCAGCGTCTGACCGTCGAGCTGGCCTATCCACTGCTGGGGCCGGTCGGCCGAGATGACCACCAACGGCAAGTGCTGATACCAGGCCTCGGCCACGGCGGGCTGCAGGTTGAGCAAGGCCGTACCACTGGTGACGCATACTGCCACGGGCTGAGCCAGTGCCTGCGCCATACCCAGGGCGTAGAAGCCCGCCGACCGCTCGTCGGTGACGGGATGGCACACGATGTCGGGACACTCGTTCAGGTTGTGAACGATGGGGGCATTGCGGCTGCCAGGGCATACCACGGCGTGGCGAATGCCGTAGGCCACAAGCAGGGCGGTCAGGCTGTTGACGTTGTCTTTGGAGGAGAACATGGGAGGTGAGAGGTGAGAGGTGAGAGGTAAGAGGTGAGAGGTGAGTGGTAAGTGGTGAGAATTATAGGGTGAGAAGTCTGCGCATGGCTTGCATCTTGGCTTCGGTCTCCTGCCATTCCTGGTCGAGGTGGCTGTCCCTGAGCAGGCCGCCACCGGCATAGAGGCGATAGTCGCTGCCTGCGATCTGCATGCAGCGCAAGGACACATAGAGATGAGTCTCGTCGCCCGCCATGAGCAGCGGGCCCATGAAGCCGCTGTAGTACTTGCGGGGCGTGTGCTCATTGTTCACGATGAACTGGAACGCTTCGCGCTTGGGCAGGCCACACACGGCTGGCGTGGGGTGGAGCGCCTGCAGCAAGTCGCCTACGCGCGCGTTATTATATAAGGTGAAAGTGAAGTCGCTGCGCAGGTGCACCAGATTGGCGGCCCGCACCGTGCGGGGCCCCTCCTCGCGGAAGTCGAGCGAGAAACGCTCCAGACACTCGGCAATATAGGTGGCCACGTAGCGCTGTTCCTGAATGTTCTTGGTAGACCAGCGCACCGTCTCGCCTTCGCCTTGCAGCTCTGGCCCCTCCAACTGCATGGTGCCTGCCAGGGCTATGGTGCGCCAATCCTGTTGCACTCCTTCGAGCAGAATCTCGGGCGTGGCGGTGAGCCAGTAGCTGCCATCGGGCATGTGAACAAGGGCAATGAACATACGGGGGTAGAGCTGGCAGGCCAGATGGAATAGCTGCCCGGGACTCAGCGAGGTGGCATCGTGCAGGGTGGCACAGCGGGCCAGCACAATCTTACGGAACGTGCCCGCCATGAGCTGAGCGTGGAAGTTGGCAAAGTCGATGGAGTAGTCGGCGAGAGGAGAACTGAGGGCTATGGGCTGAGAGCTTGCTGCCGCTATCCTTGCTGCGGTATCGAATTCTAAGCTCTCAGCTGTTAGTTCTCTACGCTCAGGGTCGCCCTGAATAAGTAGGATGGGGCATTCTCCGGTCACCTGAAAAGGAGCCACGACAAAGCCTTTGCGTCCATTCAGCTCACTGCAAGAGTGTAGCCGCAGAGGCTCGCCACTGGTCTGCCGGACTACCGTGTAGTGGTCGGCATGTGGCAGACGGTAATAGGCAAAGACACTCATTTGGCGTGGATGATGTAGTTGGTGACGCGAACGGTAGAGATTAGCTCGCCCGCCGTGTTCTTGATGTCGACCTGCCACACGTGGAGGGTACCGCCACGGCTCTGCAGCCGGGCAAAGGCCGTCACGGTGTCGCCTTCGAGCACCGCCTTCACGTGGCTGCCGCTCACCTCGATGCCCACGCAGGCACAGCCGGGGCAGAGGGCCGACGAGCCCACGCCCGCCACATTCTCGGCCAGGGCCAGCGAGGCGCCGCCACTCAGAAAGCCGAAGGGCTGGCGGTTGCGCTCATCGACCCGCATACGGGCCATACACGTATCGTCCTCAGGTGTGGAGATGAACTCCATCCCGAGGGCGGTACTCAAATTCGGTTTCTCGTTGATAATCTGGTTGATTCTCTCTACGTTCATTACTTAAACAGCGAATACTCCTTGATGCCCCAGGCCAGTGCGCTGGCTCCCAGCATGTCGCGCTCGCGGTCGTCGATGGTGGAACGCAGGAACCTCACCTTGCCCTGGATGTTATGGAACACATGCTTCTCGAACGACTCGTAGGCCGGGTCGAACAGCCAGTGGCCTGCATTGCTGATGCCGCCCGTGAAGATGATGGCCTCGGGGTCGAGCACCGATGCATAGTTGGCCACCGACAGGCCCAGCATCTCGCCCGTGCGGCGATAGACCTCGATGGCCATCTCGTCGCCCTGCTCGCAGCACTCTGCGATGCTCTTGGGCCCCAGGTCGTCGAGCTGGCGCATGAGCGACGGCTGGTCGCTCGCGGCCATCAGCTCGCGGGCCGTGGCCACGATGCCCTTCTCGGCGCAATAGGCCTCCATACAGCCCCTGCGGCCACAACCGCACTCGCGACCATTGTGCACCACGCAGGTATGGCCTATCTCGCCTGCAAAGCCGTCGCACCCCAGATGGGCAGCCCCCTCCGAGAAGAAGCAGCTGCCAATGCCATGGCCCAGCGACATGATGATGAAGTTGCGCATGCCGTGGGCACTGCCGTAGGTGTACTCGCCCAGGGCGGTCACATGGGCATCGTTGGCCACGGCCACGGCTATGCCCATGCGGTCGCGCAGCATGGCGGCCAGTGGCACCACGCCCTTCCACGGCAGGTTGGCGGCATTCTCGATGCAGCCCGTCAGGTAGTTGGCACTGGGCGAACTGATGCCAATGGAGCGTATGCTCTCATAGCCTCCGTTGGCCTCGGTCAGCTCGATGACCCTTCGGCAAAGCTCGGCCACAAAGTCGTTGACGTTTGGATATTCGTTCGTGGCAAAAAAGTCCTTCGTAATGATGTTGCCGCGAACGTCGACAATGGCGTAGGAGGTGCGCTTCACACTGATGTCGATGCCCACCACCCTACTTTTGCTCTGTTCCATGTTTCCCATAAAACAAAATATAGGTTGTAGATTGGTCTTTCCGTTTTTACTTAAACAAAGAATACTCCTTGACCCTCCAGGCCAGCGCACTGGCACCCAGCAAGTCGCGATCGACATTGCTCAGGGCCGAAGCCAGAATCCTGATGCGGTTCTGCACGTTGTGGAACACATGCTCCTCGAACGAGTCGTTGGTAGGCACGAACAGCCACTTGCCTGCCCGGGCTATGCCACCCGTGAGCACGATGGCCTCTGGATTGAGCACCGAGGCATAGTTGGCCAGGCCGATGCCCAGGATATGGCCCGTGCGGCGATAGACCTCGATGGCCAGCTGGTCGCCCTGATTGCAAAACTCGGCAATGGCCTTCGGCGTCAGTTCCTCGCACTCACGCATCAGCGACCGCTCGCCGCTCTCGGCCATCAGCTCGCGGGCCGTGGCCACGATGCCCTCAGCAGCGCAATAGGCCTCCAGACAGCCCTGCCTGCCACAGCCACACTCGCGACCGCCGGGCACCACGCAGGTATGGCCTACCTCGCCTGCAAAGCCGTTGGCCCCCAGATGGGCATGGCCATGGGAGAAGATGCAGCTGCCCAGCCCGTAGCCCAAGGTGATGACCACAAAGTTGCGCATGCCGTGGGCACTGCCGTAGGTGTACTCGCCCAGGGCCCTCACATGGGCATCGTTGCCCAGGGCCACGGCTATGCCCAGCCGGTCGCGCAGCATGGCAGCCAGGGGCACCACGCCACGCCACGGCAGGCTGAAGGCGTTCTCGATGCACCCCGTCAGGAAGTTGCCACTCGACACGCTCAGTCCCACCGACCTCACATTCTCATAACCGCAGGTCTGCTCTGCCAGCATCACGATCTTCTCGCTCAGCTGGGCCACAAAATCGTTTATGTTTGGATAGTCGAGCGTAGACATACTGTCCTTGGCCAGGATGTTGCCACGCACATCGACCACGGCAAAGGCCGTGCCCTCATGGGTAATGTCTACGCCCACCACTCGTGTTTTGCTCGATTCGTTCAGCATAATCTGTCTTATAGTTTTAGATTGGGCAAAAATAGCAAATATTTCGTTATTATCCAAAAGAATATCGATATTTTTTGTGCAATTCAACTTTATTTCGTAATTTTGGAAGAAAAAGCAATCTTTCTTTATTTAAAGGCAGTTCGAGGGATTGGGAAAAATCAGGGTTACGAATAAGAGACCGTTCTCAATTCCACGTTCTGCATCAAATTGCTTTCAAAGAACTCCCGACCATGAGC
>JAFVEE010000046.1 GCA_017478085.1 Prevotella sp.
ATATACATAAAAGAAGCGGGACCTGCTCCTGTTGCTCATCCCGCACACTTGGCCTCGCATTGCCATCCGCCGAAGATAAGCAACGCAAGGCCCACGCCTAATGTATATTGACCCAAGAGTACTGCCCGAAGGCAGACACAGCAAGGGCTACTATACATCCCATGGACGCTCTTGTTGCTTCATCGTGCGGCGGAATTGAGTTGCGAGTTCAGTGTGCCACAGACGAAACGTTACAGAAACGTCTTTTCTACATATATAGATGCTTCCCCGCTCCCAAAGGCGCAGGTCTGCGGTGCAAAGATAGCAATTATTCGTGAAAATAGAAAATTTTCGGCCTAAAAAAAAACGGTTGGCCTCTCATTTATTGGTCAACCGTTATTAATTTCGCGAAATGGCGAACGGACTTTTTCACTCCAGCAGCAGCACCTTGGCTATCTGGTTGTCCATCTTGGGCATGGTCTGGCCCACGTGCGAAGGAATATAGGTGGGGTCGCAGACCACGAAGTGCTGACCGCCTACGTCGATGTAGTCGCCCTTGACCTGCTCTTCGCCGAAGCAGATGGCCGTGGCCAGATGGCCGGGATAGTACACCAGCACCACCTTCAGCCCCAACAGGTCGCGCACCAGTCGCGAGAGCAGGATGCTGCGATCCTCGCAGTCGCAGTAGGGATAGTAGAGCGACTCCTCGGCAAAGAAAGCCCGGTCGGCTCCCCACACCACGTCGTCGTACTCATAGACGAAGGCCGTCTGCACCCAGTTCAGCAGCCGCTCCACGGCTTCGAGCGTGCTCAGCCCGTCCAGCTTCTTCTTCAGGGCAGGCACCAGGGTACAGGCCACGCTGGGGTCAAGCGGCTTGTTGGCATACATGCCCCAGCGGGTCAGGAAGTTGCCATCGACCATCGAGGTGGGGTAGTCATTGTAGAAGTCTATGAGGTTCTTATTGACCACCGACGTAAGCTTCATATCGGTAAATTGCTCCGACTGCAGCACCCGCTCTTTCGTGGCATCCTCGGCCAGCATGGGCGTGGTGGTGATGAGCAGCGACATAGGCTGTTCCTTGGGATAGGCTGCGGGGCAGATGCTCATGCGCTCCGAGTCGAAGCCGTAGGCATAGAAGTCTTCGCCGTCGATGTAATAGTACGACTTGCCGTAGACGTGGTGATTGGTGGCATAGAGCAGTCCCAGCCTGCCATCGGCCACGCCCAGTCGCATCTTGTAGCCCGATTGCTGGTAGAGGTAGCCCTGCAGCAGCACGGCCTCGTTCTTTACCGGCAGACAGGCTTGCGAGAGGCTGTCGAGCATAAGCAGGTAGGCCCAGTCGCTGAGCTGATAGTCGGAGCGCAGCTGCAGACAGTCGCGAATGGTATTGTTCATATCGGCACTGACCAGACGGGCAAACACGTCGGCCACGCCATCGGGAGTGAGGCTGGCCAGGGCGAAGAGGTCGCCATTGGTGAAGCGCACGCGCAGCGGCGTGCCGTAGTAGTTGAACTCCACGTACTCTGCCACGTCGACCTTCTGCTCCTGAATGGGCTGCAGCGGCACGGGCTGGGGAACGGCATCAGGCAGGCGCATGACCACGGGGTCTACGGGCAGGGGCGTGCTCTGCAGCGGCTTCAGCCTGTCTTCCTCAGTGATAAACACGGGCGGCTCTTCTTTGATGACGGGCTTGGGACGGGCGGGACGGGCGCCATACTCGCGCCAGGCCTGCCGCACGAAGTCGGCATACTCGCGAATGACCTTCTGGCGGAACTGCTCATACTCGTCATGAGCCTGCCGACGGAAGGCTTCGAACTCATCCTCGAAACTGCCCGTCTGCACCGCTATCTCGCGCGTCACCGTGGCGGGGTCGCTATGGCGACGGGCGGTCACTTCGCCGCCACCCGTCAGGCGTTTCTTCAGGTACGACAGATATTGCTCCGTGAGCCTCAGTACGGTGTTCTGCTTGTTGGCCAGCATGCTTTTCAGCGAGGCCTGGCCAGGAGCCCGCAGCGTGTGCTTCACTCCGTGCTGCTCGTCGAACAGCTCCACCTGCCCCTTGTAGGGAATATTGAGCACGCTGCCCGGCACCAGACGCTCGCGCAGTGCCAACTCGTGCTTTGCGCCATTGGCACCGGCCACTTCCACATGGCCCGTTACGCTCAGCACCACATATTGCTGCTGGGCAACTGCCACCGTGGCCAGCCCGCAGCAAATGAGAAAAAGGAAAAGCAATCGTTTCATAATCAACTTGGTAGAATAAAACTATTTGGGGGCTTTCTTCAGCATCTTCGCCAGGAGGTCGCAGAACTCCTTGGCTCCGGCCAGGAAGGCAATGGCTGCCAGTCCCCACCCTATGTTAATGTTTATGCGCCACTGCCAGAACACGATAAAGGTCATCCACAGGAGGTAGGCGCCCCAGGCAAAGACCAACAGGCTGATGACGTAGAGCGAGGTGAGGAAGAAGCTCATCACCTCATTCTTCAGTCCCTTGGCAAATTTCATATAGGCCTTGATGAGCTTCCTTGACAGCAGTGCCACCAGAAAGGCGATAATGGCGGTGAGCCAGCCAGGCAGCGTGATCACTTCTTTTTGCTGCAAAAGGGTCTCTATAGAGTAAGCCAGCAACTCTATGCCCGCAATCTTGCCCAGAGGGGTGTAGTGCATATCGTAATTCTCATGGGTTGCCCCGAAGAGCACGATACGCCCCGCAATGAGCTCCGGGTGGAAGGCTACCGAGTCCGACGACACCACCTTGAACTTAGTTGGCCTGAAGTTGACGGTAAGGTCGTGGCGATTGTCCAGATCTATCTGGCCATCGGTGTAGCGTGCAAGGATGTTACTCACCAGCGACGTGCGCTCCTCGCCCCGGCAGTTGCGCTTCAGGCTCAGGCTGCGCTTCATGCCGCCATAAAGATTGCGGTCGAAGTCGGTGTAGCCCTCCGTCACATCAATGCCCTCATCGACGAAAAAGGAGTGAATGTCCTCCGCATAGCCCGTTTCTTCGTCGATATACTCCTCCATACGATAGGAGAAGACCACATTGTCCTTATAGCGCTGCACCAGCTCCCGCAAGCGATGATCGCTCAGGGTGTCGTACATCAGTCCCTCAAACACAATGTCGACTCCCACAACCTTGGGCTGCTGTTCCTCTATGCGCTCCAGCACGGTGGCTATATTGCCGCGCTGGCGCAGATCGGTCATGTCGACAATGGTCACCACCTGGCTCGTATCTACATTGCCGCTCTCTTGCAACACCTGGTAATAGACATCGGTGTGCGAGAACTCGCGCATCACGTTGGCCACCGGGCTCAGGAACGACACGTTCAGGGCCAGCATACCCAGAAAGCCCATAGCCAGAAAGCTCATGAGCACCACCCCGATGTCGGTGCCCAGCAGCCAGAGGAGCTTGTTATGCAGCCACTTGCCTACCATCCCAGCACGTCATTACACTTTTGCATCAGCCCGCCGCCCTGCTTCTCCAGGTCTTCGCGTGCTGCGGCCTTGGCAGCGGCCTTGGCCATCTTGCTGTTGTAGGCAATGCGCACCAGCACCTCGGTGTTCTTGTTCTTGAGCGTGCGATGCAGTTCCACCACGGGCAGGTAGCGCCCCAGGCTCTGCGAAATAAGCTCCTTGGCAGCCATCACCGAGTTGGTCACGGTGACGGCCTCTTCGGGCGACAACTGCTTAGTGGCCACATTGGTCTCGACCAGTGCCGTCAGTTCGGTCTGTATCTGGGTCACCACGCCAATCTTGGCCAGCTCCGTGGCCTGCATCTTGGCTGCGTCGTAGTTCTGGCCCGTGCTGCGCCCTTCGCCGTAGAAGTACTTGGGAAAGAGCGTCTCGTCGTACTCCTGCTGCAGGGCATACGACTTGTCGAGCTGCTTCTCCATAGGCAGCGCTCCGGGCGACACCTCCCATCCTTGTTTCTGCAGTTTCCTGGCCTCCTTCTGTGCCAGGAGCGATGCCTCGGCATCCAGGTCGGCCTTCGACTTCTGCAGGGCTGCCTGGCGCTCCTTCACCTGCTTGTCGCTCAGCTGGGCCTGCATGGTGGTAGCCATGCCCAGCAAGGCTATGGCGATGAAAAATCTTGCTGTCTTCATTACGTTTTGTTGTTTGGGGTTATACTTCCGGGGGTTAGAACCGCAGGTCGCGCCACGAGAAGGCCACCTTTTCCGATGTGTTCGTGGTGGGCGTCTGCTTCTTGCGCAGCTTCATCTGCATGGCCTGCTGCGACACGTTCTGCGCAAGGCGGTCAGACAGTTCGCCATAGTTCACGTTGCCGTAGGTGTCGTGCAGTTCCTTCAGCAGATAGTAAGTAAACAGGCCGTGGCCCTTCTCAGGATAGGCCTGGGCCGTCTCGTTGCCCTGGGCAGCGGTGAACACCACCACCCGGCCACCGCTCAGGGTGGCCTCCTCGGCCTCAATCTCGGCACTGCGCAGGCCTTCCACCACACCGTCGTTGTCGCGGTTCAGTCCGCTGAAGCAGGCATCTATAAACACGGTGGTCTGGTTGAATGCCAGCTCGCCCAGCCGGGCATAGAGGTCGTCGAGGGCAATGCCGCGCTTGGGGTTGGTGCCACGCACGTCGGTGGGCAGCATGTAGGCCTTGTTCTTGTTCTTCACATCGGGCACGCCGTGGCCGGCGTAGTAGACGATCAGGTTCTTCAGCTCGCGGTCGGTAATAGTGGCCAGCCAGTCTTCCAGTTCCTCCTCCAGGATCATCTGCTTGGTGGCATCCTCCGTGATGTGTATGTTGCCCACGGGCAGGCCCAGCGTCTTCTTGCAGTACTCGGCAAACACGCGGGCATCGTGTATGGCAAAGGGCACATCGGCCACGAAACGGTAGTTCTGGTTACCAATAATCAGGGCGTAGGTGTTCTGGCGTGGCTCGCCTATGGGCACATTCTCGTCGATGGCCGACATAGCTTGGTCGTAGTCGGCCTCCTGCTTCTTCTTGTTGCCGGTCAGCTTGGCCACCATATCCTTGTTCAGTCCGTAGGTTTCGCAGTTGCGAGGGTTAATGTAGGGCGGCAGCTTCACGATTTCGCCGTCATACATCTTGTGGCCCACCACGTGGTCGTTCTCAACAATCTCGCTGGCAAACACCAGGTTGCCCAGCTGGGCCGTAGGGTGAATGGAAAGCGAGAGCAGACTGGTGCAAGAGGTGAAGGCCTGGTCGCCCACACGGCACTGCTCGGGAATCTCGACCGAGGTGAGCGAGCTGCAGTTGGCAAAGGCCACTGTCTCTATCTGCCGCAGGCGCACGGGCAGCGAAATGTTGCGCAGGCGCGAGCAGTTCATAAAGGCTGCCCAGCCTATGGCTTCCACATCGTTGCTCTGGAACACTACCTCCTGCAGGCTGCCGCAGTTGGCAAAGGCACACGAGCCTATGGTGGTAATGCCGCCTTCTATCATGACGCGCCTCACGTTCAGCTTTTCCTTCACCCAGGGGGCAATGTTCTTCTTCACATTATAGTTCTCCATCTCGACGCTCAGCCCGCGCTTGTTCACATTGCTGATAATGAGCGTATAGCCGTCGAATGTCCAGCGGGTGTCGGTGCCGCAGGTGCCCTCAATACGGGCTATCGACGACTGGGCAAAAGCCGTGACACAGATAGCGACAAGCGCCACGAGTAGTAGTGCACACTTTTTCCTCATAGCCATTCCTCCGCTATTTTTAGAACCTGAATTGTATAAACAGGCGATTGGTGCTAATGCCGAACTTGCCTGCCTCTTTGACAAACTTTCCACTCTCGAAAGGTCTGAAGTTGGCCTTCGAGTAGGTGTACTCATAGCCCAGACCTATGACCTTCCACGACAGGCCGAAGCCTATAGAATTGGTGAGGCCATGGCCATAGCCGCCCTTAAAGGTATCGTTGAAATCCTTATTTTCGGCCCCGGCCAAGTCTTTACTTTCATCACCTTTCATCAACGATGCCGAGATCTGGTAGCCCAGATGATAGTACACGTTGAACTTCATAAAGTGCAGACCCTCTACATCGAGTGTGGTGAAGGGGGCTACGGTCACCGACGGGCCCAAGCCCAGCCCCAGCTGAAACTTGTGGTCCTCCAGGTTCCATGGCATATAGTATTTGCTTACATCCTTTACGCTGCTGTTATAAAATCCACCATTCTGCTGCTTATACCGATTGTAAATGAGGTCACCCTGAATGTCAAGGTTAATCTCTACCATATTGGCAATAGGCTTCTTGTGCATGGCCCAGTTGCGGCCCAGCGTAATCGAAGCACCTATATCACGCTTCATCTTGCTGACTTGCTTTGTAGCGTCTTCGCCAGTCAAAACGTCGTTCTTGGGCGACATAGTCTCGCCTGTCACCCAGCCTATGTTGAAATAGCTTTTCCTGCCCCACACATTGCTGAAGTGGCGCTCGGTGTCGTTCAGCGTGGTAGCCTTCTGCTGCTCGTTCACGATGTCGCTCACCGAAGTGATTTCCTTTTTCCCATTCTCCTGCTGGGCCAGAGCCGTCAGGGTCATCAGCCCCAGCATTGACAAAACAATTGTTCTTTTCATTGTCATTTATACGCTTAGTTTACAAATTATGTTCTCTCTATTTTGCCTTTCCGAGTATCGTCACCCGCTGGCGCTCCACCATCAGTTCGGGGTCGTTGCGGTAGCACTTCTGCAGCCACTGGTAGAAGTCGGCGGTGCTCAGCTTGTTGGGTGTCTTGCCCACGGCAGGCTGGTCTATGCTCTTGGTGAAGGGGTTGGGCGAATAAATCATCACCAGCACATTATCCTCCTGTTCATACTTCGTAGTAAGATTGATATAGTTGGCCTTGCCGTCGACCTCCTTGTCGAAGAAAGTATATTCACGCTCGCGCCGCACGGTCTGCATACCATCCTCATCGTTAGAGTATGGCAGCAGGCAGAGAGTTACTTCTTTGCTTTCAACCAGGTAGATGGCCACATAGCCGTCCTTGGCCGTCTGGAAGTTCACGTAGAGCCGGTCGCGGCTGTCAAAGTTGGTGCTCTCTATCTTCTTGCCGTCGCCGGTCTTGCGCATCACCTTCCACTTCACGTCGGTGTTGCTGGTCTTTATCTCGCGGGCCTCACCCCATACTTCGGCCGTGAAGATCAGCTTGCCGTCGGCATAGCTCACCTCGATCTTCGGCTCGCGGGTGTTGCCCAGCCACAGGCCCTTGGCCTGGGTGGTGGTGTTCTCCCAGAAGTACGAGTCGGCCTTTCGGTCGGAAGCCTCAACACTCACATCAATAGCGTCAGACACTACCAGCTCGCCAAACTCGCGCTTGAGCGCATCGGCCTTGGCCAGCTCAATGCATTTCTCCTTGGCATCGCGCAGGGTGATGTTCTCGTTGTCGGTCACCACATAGGTATATTTGCCCGACACCTTCTTCACCTTGGCTGCACTTGCACCCACGCTCACCAGGCAGGCACACAACAGCAAGAGGTACAAAACAGATCGTCTCATTTTGTCTTCCACCTTATTTATATTATTATTCCTTGCCAATGTAGAAGCCCCTTACCACGTAGGTGCCATCCTTCTTCTGATAGTAGAAGCTGACGCTGGGCCTGAGCGCCTTCACCAGCTGCTGCACACGCGAGATGTAGGTGGCATCGAACTTGCTGGCACTCTTGGCCTCGCCGGTCGTCAGGTTCGAGATCTCTGTCAGCGTGCGACCGTCTATCTCCGTACCCATCATCTGGGCATACTGTATCGTGGCATTGGTCTGGGCCATACGAATGGCAGTATTCAGCTGGCGGGCCTCGGCATAGCCTTCTACGGCCACGGCACCCGTTCCCGCAGCAGCCAGCTGGTCGTAGTGCCGCTGCAGGGCCATGTCGATGGGCTCACCCCCTAAGGGCTTCCATCCCTCCTTCTGCATCTTGCGGGCCATCTTCTTGGCCGCCTTACTCACCTTAGCAGGGGCAGCCTCCTGCTGCTGGCCCTGGCCATCAGGTAACGCTCTTGTAGCCAGGGCAGTGCCCGGTGCCATCAGCAGCATCGCCACCACGGCCAAAGCCATCATTTTCTGCATCTTTCTTGTCATATTTTTGTTCATTTTCATTTTTCCGCCGTGTTAGGTTAGAAAATACGGCTGCAAATTTACAACTTTTATTCTAAACAGCAAAAAAACTTTAAAAGAAAATTGCACAAAGTCCGCCTACGCACCGCTTTATACGCACTGCTTCGCAGGGAGCCTGACAACGGAGGCTCCGTTAGCTTTCAACGGAGGCTTCGTAACGAGACAACGGAGCCTCCGTTGTTTTGCAACGAAGGCCCCGTTATGGCGCAATGAGGGGGTGAGAATCATTTTTCACCCCTCATTTGTCATTTTTCACTTCTCGTTTCTCCTTTTTTTCCGTAACTTTGCACCGCTACTACAAAACAAACTACTTGAAAACTATGAAAAGAGCGAGCCTTACCCCCTGCGCGGCTTCAACCGCCACGAGGATGTGGAGGGCAAGAAGATTGCCCGCCAGCAGGCCGACGACATTCACCGCATTATCTTTAAGGATGTGCAGCTCAGCGAGAGTGACAACAAGATTCAGGTGAAGGCAGGCAAGCTCAGCGACGAATGCCTGTGGACACTGAGCGAAAAATAGTGGAAACGATTATGCTAACAAGAACAATTCGATTTTTTCTTTCCTTGATAGTCGTGCTGATAATGGCACCGACGGCGTGGGGGCAGTTTCGGCCCATCCACAACGATACGTTCTGGAACACAACCGACGGCAAGCCCATTTATAGCCAAGGGGGTGGAATATTCCGCTTCAAGGACCCGATGACAGGACGTGAGAAATATTATTGGTATGGTGTACGCTACGAGGAGGCGGTGCTCTACCGGCAAGCTCCCCGGGAAGAAATGCGGCTGGGTTGTCATTTCGAGGCCGTCACTTGCTACACGTCGGAAAACCTCGTTGACTGGACAGAGGCGGGCGACGTGTTGACAGCCAGTGAAGTGGAAAGCCACGCAACCCCTACGTGGATGGGGCGAATGGGTGTTGCTTACATAGCTGAAAAACAGCTCTACGCACTATTCATCCAGCATGGCTCCGGAGTGCTGATTGCCACTGCCGCTCAGCCTACAGGCCCCTTCCGCTGGTATCACCGCAAGGACATGCAGCCGCTCATTGGCACACACAACACAGGCGACCAGACGGTTTTCACCGATGAGGACAGCGGACGCTCGTACCTCATCTATAGTCATGGACGGGGACGCAACCGTGCCTATGTTTCTGAAATTGGCGTGGTGGGCGACTCCATCGACCTCGTTGACTGTACTCAGGTCTATCGCGGTGAAGGGCGCGAGGGCAACTGTATGTTCAAGTACAAGGGGCACTATTACCTCTGTGCCTCCAATCTCTACGGATGGAATGCCTCGCTGGCCTACTATCTCGTGGCCGACGACATTCGCGGCCCCTATCTGCCAGAGAACAAGATGGAAGTGATGGCAGGCTGCGAGGCTGACTATGCCCACGTCACGCAGACTGGATTCTTCGTCACCATTCGGGGAACAGAACAGGAAACGGTTGTCTACTGCGGTGACCGCTGGAGCAACTTTGCGAATAACGGGCTTGGCTTTAATCAGTGGGTGCCTCTCTCTTTCGATGCCAGGCAGAAGCCTTTCTTCAACTCTCTCTCATCGTGGCAAATAGATGCAAAGACCGGACTATGGAAAGTGGGGCACGACAACAACTACGTACACAATGGCAGCTTCGAAGCCGACCGCCGCATCATTCCCAACCCGGAGAAGCCCCGCCAGGAGTTTCTGCGTGGCTGGGACACCACTATCCTCAGCGGCAATGAAATTGATGTCGACTCACGCCTGTCGCCACGACTAAACTATGCCACTCAGGAGGAAGACCATGACCACGTGACAGGCAATCACTGCCTGAACTTCTTTGACTTCACACCCTACGAGCGTCGTGTTGTGCAGACAGTGGCTTCCACACCTTCTGTCCCCCTGCCTAACGACACGTATACCCTGCGGTGCAAACTGCGAGGAGGAAAGAACTTCGAGCTACTTGATGTCTTTGTCAATGCCGATAATCAGTTGCACACGCTACACGTCACGCCACACAGTCAATGGACGTTGATAGAACTGAGGGACATTCCCATCCGAAAGGGGCGGGCCGAGATAGGCTTCCACGTTAAAGGCAGGGCCAATGCGTGGTGTCTCATTGACGACGTAGAGCTGACACGCAATTAAAATCATCCTAATAAACAGGCTATATGAATAAGAAAACAATGCTCAGGAGCTGGCCACGGCTTCAAGTCCAAGGGCCGGCAGGAGGCTATCCGGCATATCACTCCAAGGATATGAAAACGAGACTCTTACTCATTTTTACGCTGGCTTGCCTGAGTGTTGCAGCCATCGGACAGCCACAGCGCATCACCAATCCTATTCTGCCGGGCTTCAACCCCGACCCGAGTATCTGCGCCGTCGATAGCGACTACTACCTTGTCACCTCGTCGTTCGTCTTCGTACCGGGCTTGCCTGTGTATCACAGCCGCGACCTGGTGAACTGGGAGCTGATCAGTCACGGCATCGACCGAAACAACATCAGCAAGTCCCACTTCGAGAACCTCAACGACAACGACGGCATCTGGGCCCCCACCATCCGCTACCACAACGGATTGTTCTATATCGTCTGTACCATGCACAAAAGCGGCGGAAATTTCTTCATCACGGCCAAAGACCCGCGCGGCCCTTGGAGCGACCCGGTGTGGATTCCCGGTGCGCAGGGCATCGACCCTACACTGTTCTGGGACGATGACGGGCGATGCTACTACATAGGCAATCGCTTCGACTTCAAGCAGCAGTGGCAGGGACAGGTAGGCGTATGGATGCAGGAGATTGACCTTGACCACGCACAGTTGAAAGGCAGCCCCACCATGCTCACTTACGGTCATGCCAACAATGCCCGCTATGGCGAAGGGCCGCATATATATAAAATAGGTGGTACCTACTATCTGTTGATGGCCGAGGGCGGCAGCGGCAAGAACCACGCCGTCACCATCCACTACAGCGACCGTCTGACGGGGCCGTACAAGGCACAGCAGGTGAACCCCGTGCTGTCGCACCGCCATATGGGTAACACCTATCCCATTCAGAACATCGGCCATGCCGACATCATCCGTGTCGCCAATGGACAGCTCTATGCCGTGTGCTTAGGCAACCGCACGCTGAAGGATGACGATGGAAAGCGGCACAGTCCGTTGGGGCGCGAGACTTTTCTGGTGCGGGTAGAGCAGCAGGACGGTCAGCTCATTTTTGCTCCCGGCGTAGGCCACGTGGAAATGGAGATAGAACGCCCTGATCTGCCCTGGCATCCTTTTGAGGAGCAGCCAGAGCCGTGGTACGGCCTGCGCGGACTTCCGCAGGCTTTTGCCGCCGTGTCCGGCGTATTTCCGTCGGATAACGCCCGCGACTTCCGCCTGGCGCTCTCGCCCCAGGTGCTCGACAGTCTCACCACCCCCGCTTGTCTGCTCCAGAAGCTGCATGGCTTCCAGTGGACCTTCAGCCGCGACGTGACCTTCACAACGAAGAAGGACAACGAGTGGGCAGGCCTGACGCTCTATCGCACCGCCAACAGCTATTACACCATGATGAAGGGCAAGGACTGCATCCGCCTGACCAAGCGCGAGAAAGGCCAGAGCACCGTGGTGGCCGAACAGCCCTGCAAGGACAAGACCGTCCGACTCACCATTGAGGCCGACTCCCTGCGCCTGCACTTCCTTGTGGATGGCCAGTCCATTGCACCCGTACAATCCATAATTCCCCTTTGCGACGATGGCAAATACAATAAGTTCAATGGCCTCGGCGTGGGCATCTATGCCACCTCCATGGGCCGGAAAACAAAGACTATGGCAACATTCAAATAACGAAAACAACGGATTTCGCGAATGAAACGGATGATCCGTTACATCAGTGTAATCCGTTGTCTAAAAAACTATCATCATTTATGAAAAGACTAACGACCCTATTCTTAGTGCTTTTAATGGCCATGGCCGCCGTGGCCCAGACGGTTGTGAACGGTGTTCCCTGGTACGACCAGAACCGGGAACCAGTGAGTGCCCACGGGGCGAACATCATTAAAGACGGTAGCCGCTACTACCTGTTTGGCGAGTACAAGACCGACTCGGCCAACGTGTTCACGGGCTTCAGTTGCTACTCCAGCAGCGACCTCGCTCAGTGGCGGTTCGAGGGCATTGCCTTCAGTCAGCAGAAGGACGGACGCATGGGCCCCAACCGCGTGGGCGAGCGCCCCAAGGTGCTGCGCTGTCCCAAGACGGGCGAGTACGTGATGCTGATGCACACCGACAACCTGCAGTATAAGGACCCCTGCACCTGCTACGCCACCAGTCGCAACATCACGGGGCCTTACGAGTTTCAAGGCCCCATCCTGTATAAGGGGCAGCCTATCAAGAAGTGGGACATCGGCTCGTTTATGGACGACGACGGGCGCGGCTACCTGCTCGTGCATCACGGTATGATATACCGCCTGGCCGACGACTTCCACTCGCTCGACTCCTGCCTGATGAGCGGTGTGAAGGGTGCTGGCGAGAGTCCGGCTATGATGAAGAAGGACGGCATCTACTACTGGATGTCGAGCCACAC
Source organism: Prevotella sp. (assembly GCA_017478085.1). Taxonomy (GTDB): domain Bacteria; phylum Bacteroidota; class Bacteroidia; order Bacteroidales; family Bacteroidaceae; genus Prevotella. The sequence continues at coordinate 12,589 of JAFVEE010000046.1, forward strand.
CACGTCGTGGGAGCGCAACGACAATATGTACTGGACCAGCACGTCGCTTGCCGGCCCTTGGACCTATCGCGGCGAGTTCTGCCCGAAGGGCTCGCTCACGTGGAACTCCCAATGCTCTTTCCTGCTGCCCTTGGACAATGACCGCTGGATGTACATGGGCGACCGCTGGTCGTTCCCCCGTCAGCGACAAGCTGCTACCTACGTCTGGCTACCCATCGAGGCCAAGGACGGTGTACTGAGCATACCCGAATACTGGGAGCAGTGGAACCCGCTGACTGGCCAGCAGGCTGCCATCGATGGTAAGACCGTTGGCAAGCGGTGGAAGTCGGCCCGCGTGGGCGACACCTTTAAGTATAAGTACGAGGGCACGCAGATTGGTCTCTACGGCAACACCGACAGCGAGAGCGGCTATGCCGACATCACAATCAAGGACAAGGCGGGCAAGGTGGTCTTCCAGACCAGTGTCGACTTCTACAGCCTCACTCCCGCCCAGGGTCTGCGCTGGCTCTCACCTCACCTGCCAAAGGCTAAATATACGCTCGAAGTGAAGGTGTCGGAGATGAAGCCCAACTGGACCGACAAGACCCGCACCCAGTATGGCAGTAAGGGCCATAAGGTAGAGATCACCGACGTGCTCGTCAATCAGACGGAGCTGTTCCCAGACGGAACGACGCCCGTATCGGCCTGGTTCAGCGATACGCTTAAAGTAGATGTCAATACGCTGGGCCGTCAGTACCTGCTGACCGACTTCGGCGTGGTGCAGGACTCTGCCCTGCTTCAGACGAAGCAGATCCAGGCTGTCATTGACCGTTGTGCCCAGGAGGGCGGCGGCGTGGTGGTGGTGCCGCAGGGCACTTTTCTCACAGGCGCTCTGTTCTTCAAGCCCGGCACCCACCTGCACTTTCAGGATGGCGGGCGGCTGAAGGGCATCGACGACATTCGCCACTATCCGCTGGTGCCCATGCACATGGAGGGTCAGCAGATCAACTACTTCGCTGCACTGGTGAATGCCGATGGCGTGGATGGCTTTACGATCACTGGCCACGGCACCATCGACGGCAATGCCCAGCGCTTCTGGGATGAGTTCTGGCTGCGCCGCCAGTGGAACAAGCAGTGCACCAACCTCGAGGCCCTGCGTCCGCAGCTGGTCTATATCAGCCACTCGAACGATGTCACCGTGCAGGACGTGCGCCTCATCAACAGTGCCTTCTGGACCAACCACCTCTACCGCTGTAACCGCATCAAGTACCTGGATTGTTACATCGTGTCGCCCACCGAGGGCAAGACCCACGCGCCGAGCAGCGACGGCATCGACCTGGACGACTGCGACGACGTGCTGGTACGCGGCTGCTACATCAGCGTTTGGGACGATGGCGTGTGCCTGAAGGGCGGCAAGGGCACGTGGGTAGACCGCGACCCGTCGGCAGGCCCCGTGAACCGCGTCATCGTGGAGAAGTGCACCTTCGGCCCCGAAGTCATTGGCGGCATCACCTTCGGCAGCGAGGCCTACGACTGCCACAACGTCATCCTGCGCGACTGCCACTTCCTGAACTCCTGGCACATGCTGCTCTTCAAGATGCGCACCGACACGCCGCAGCGGTACGGCGACGTGCTGATGGAACGCTGCACGGGCACGGCCCACGTCTGCATCGAGGCCTCGTCGTGGAGCCAGTTCCACGCGCTGAGCGACCGTCCCGATGCACCCGTTTCGACGGTGAACAACGTCACCATCCGTCAGCTACAGGGCATCAAGGTGGGCCGCTTCTTCAACGTGAACCACCGCCATCCCTTCAAGCTGAGCAACTTCACCCTGCAAGACATCGACGTGACCGACAAGCAGAACACCTGCCACACGAAGGAGATAGAGAACGTGACCTTCAAGAACGTCAAGCTGAACGGCAAAAATATCGAATAGCATACGAAAAGACAATTATTTGTGCGCACAAAAAGATAGCACCTTATGCCTACCTCTAAAGAAGAACTGATACGCCGGGGGCTGACGCCTCACCCCATCAAGCACAACCAGCACCGCCGGGCCGAGTGGCAGGACTATGGTGGGCGCGGCCTCTATATGGTAACGCTGTGCGTTGAGGGGCGGCATCCTGTCTTTGGCAGGCTGGAGGGCGACATTAAGGCTCGCCGCGATGCTGCGGACTTCCCCCATATTGTGCCCAGTGCCCTCGGGTGCGCTATCCTCAACGAGGAGCTTCCCAAGATTCACCACTTCACCCCGGAGGTGGAGCTGTGGCAGGCGGCCCTTATGCCCGACCATCTGCACCTGCTGCTGTTTGTGGCCGCCCCTCTGCCTGAGGGCAAGAAGCTGGGCGACGTCATCCGCGGGTTTAAAGGCGGGTGCAGCCGCGCGTGGTGGAGGCTGACCGCGCTTGACAGCGCGGGAACCACCGCGGCAGGCGCGGCGGCAGGAACGGCGGTAGCGGGCGCGGAGGTTCCCGCGCCGTCAGGCGCGGTCCATCGTCGCCCCCTCTTTGAGCCCAACTACCACGACCGCATCATCAAGCGGGCCGGCATGCTGGACAACATCAAGCGCTATATGAACGACAACCCGCTGCGCGCCTTGATGCGCCGACAGCTGCCTCACCTGCTGGAGCGCCGCCTGCACCTGCGCATCGGCACCCACCACTACGCCGCCTTCGGTGCACTCTTCCTGCTGAAACGGGCTGAGAAGGAACAGGTGTTCTATCACCGTCGCGACAAGGCGACGGGCCTTCCTACCGAACAGACGGAGGCCTACCACCGCAGCCGTGAGCGCCAGCTGGCTGAGGCGCGCGAAGGCGTGGTGCTTGTGTCGCCCGCCATCTCTACAGGCGAAAAACTGGTGATATAAGCCGCCATCGACGAGGGGCTACCCGTTGTCAACCTTCAGAAAGAACCCATCGGGCCATACTGGAAGCCGGAGCGCCATCGTTTTGAGGCTTGTGCGCGCGGTGCCCTGCTGATACTGGCACCCTGGGGCCTGGACGAGGAGGCGGGTTCTTCTGACTATGCCCGCTTTCACCTGCTGAACGACCTGGCAGCAGAGATCTGTGCAACCACCGATGTGACCTTGTTGAACGTGAGTGAAATCAAATAGTAAAAATGAACTACTTCCAAAAAACAATGAGAAAAGCAACAATCCTTCTTCTGGCCCTCTGCGCGTCGCTGACCACGTGGGCCATAGAGATGCCCAAGGCCGGGCCGCAGTATATGCCCGAAGTGATGGAACCCATCGTGGCACCGTTCGACGTGAGCGGCATCCACCTGCCCGTGTTTGCCCAGCGCACCACTGTGGTGAAGATGGCCCGCAACGGCCTCTCTACTGACGCCATCCAGACGGCCATCGACCGTATGAGCCAGAAGGGTGGTGGCACGGTGGTCATACCCGACGGCGAGTGGACGTCGGGCCGCATCATCCTGAAGAGCGGCGTGCGCCTGCACCTGAGCGACGGCGCCGTGCTCCAGTTCAGTGGCGACATCAAGGACTACCAGCCCGCCGTGCTCACCCGCAACGAGGGCTACGACGTGATGTCGCTGGGCGCCATGATCTATGCCAACGGGGCCGAGAACATCGGCATCACGGGCCGTAGCCACATCGTGGGGCCCTCGACCGAGTGCGAGATGTACGTGAAGAACCGCGACTACCTGGTGGCGGGCATCACCATCGACCAAGGCCTGTTCTGGAACATCGTGCCGCAGTATTGCGACAACGTCATCATACGTGGTGTCACGGTGAACAGCGCCGGCCACGGCCGTACCGACGGCATCGACATCGAGTCGACCACCAACTCGCTCATAGAATACTGCTCGCTGGACTGTGGTGACAACTGCTACACCATCAAGTCGGGCCGTGGCGAGGACGGCGTGAAGATAGGTCGCCCGTCGGTGGGCGTGGTCATCCACCACTCGGTAGCTCTGCACGGTGGTGGCGGTCACGATGTGTGGGTGGAGCGCGTCTATGCCAAAAATATCACTTATAACGCCTTCACCGTCGATATGCTCGGCTCGCAGAAGTGGGTGGGCGAACTGGCCAACCGCTTCCCGGCCCGACCCGTCAACGAGCTGACGCCCGAGTTCAAGAACATCTACATTCGCGACATCACCGTCGAC
>JAFVEE010000047.1 GCA_017478085.1 Prevotella sp.
ACCTTGTGCCAGTAGGTCATGGCCGAGCGCCAGTCGGTGAGCGAGGGGTGGTTCGAGGGCTGCCAGATAACGATGCTGGGCGCGTTGCGCAGCTGTCGCACGTCGGTGGCCATGCCCTCGAAGTCGGCCACGAGGGGCGAGCGCAGGCGAATCCACGAGGCGGTCTGCCAGATGAACATCAGGCCCAGCTGGTCGGCCATCTCACAGAAGCGCGGATCGTTGGTGCCGTCCTGCGGGTTGTCGTCGCTCCAGTGGGCCGACATGCGCATACCGTTGCCGTTCATCTTCTTCACGGCCAGCAGCTCGCGCATCATGTCCTCGGAGCGGGGACAGAGCAGGTCCAGCGCGTTGCGTTCCAAGGGGAAACGCTGCCCGAAGTAAAGCGGGGCCCGCAGCAGCTCGGGCTGGCCGTTGATGCGGAAGGTGCCGCCATCCTGCTCGATGGTGCGGAAGCCAGTTGTCACCACGTAATCATCCGTCAGTTTATCGATATACAGCTCGCGCGAACGGGCCAGGTCGCCGTCGACGGCCGAGAAGGTCTCGGTCTTCCGTCCGCTCTCGCTGTTGATGAGCAGGGCCCGCACCTGGTAGAGCTGCGGCTTCTGGACCGACCACAGCTTCAGGTCCTTCACCTTGAAGCGCAGTTTGAAGGTCTTAGTCTCTTGCGACTCCAGCTCTATCTGCATCGAGTCGGCTACGAACTCGGTGCCCTCGGTGGGGAACCAATCCTTCAGCAGCACCTGTAGCTGACCGCGGTAGAAGGTGTAGGAGGAGTTGCAGACGGTGACTTCAAGACCCACTGCCCCAGCAGCCCCACCCCCGACCCCTCCCGCGGGGGGGAGGGGAGTGATTAGTTCTGCAACTCTTTCTTGCCCTTGAAGGTATTTACTCCCCGCCCCCCCGCGGGAGGGGTCGGGGGTGGGGCTGTTGGGGCTGCCGGGACTGTTGGGGAAGAGGCAGTAGATGTCCGTGATATGCGTTGTCTTCGTCAGATGCAGATAGCTGCGCCCAGCAAACCAGCCTATGTTAGGATCGGTGGGACAGTGGTGCATCATCTGCTTGAAGTTGGCATGGAAGGGGTCTATGCGCAGGGCCAGGAGGTTGCGGGCGTTGGGCTTCAGAAATTTGGTTATGTCGACTATCTTTCGGTGACCGTCGTGCAGCACCTCCACCACCTTGCCGTTCACCCACAGCTCTCCACTGGGGAAGAGCGACTCCAGTTCGAAGTAAGCCTTCTCGAAGTCTTTTATGTCGACCCAACGGCGCAGCAGCAGGGGCTCGCCCTCGTGGCGCTCGGTGCCGTGGTTCTTGGGCATGGTGCAGGTCTGCCAGCGGGAGTCGTCGTAGTCGGGATTCATCCAGCCGTCGGTGTCGATGGGCTGCCGCGAGCTCACGTCGAGGAAGGTCTTGGCAAAAAGGGGCTGGTTCAGGCGCTTGGTGTCGGTGGTCTTCGTGTAGCCCAGGCCCCAGATATTGTCGACGGTGAAACCGTCGACCACACTGCCGCTGAGCAGCAGACCGTCGATGCCGCCCTGCTGCGTGAGCAGGGGCTGGAAGTCGACCGTCTTCTGACCATCGAGCAACAGGTTGTAGCGGTGCTCCTGCAGGTCTACCTCGAAGATGGCCGTGTGAGGCTTGCCGTCGTTCGTATATGAGCACGCCAAGGTCTCGCCATCCATCAGCTTCAGCGAGCCACTGCCGTCGATGCTGCATTCCAGGCGCAGGTTGTAGGTCTGCCTGTCAAAACGATATTGAGAGGCAAGCGGCTTGTAATGAGAGGTGGCCGCTGCCCACCGCCACTCATCCAGCACCATCTTTGTTCGCACCTCGGGCAGGGGCTGTGGCTTCAGCCGCTTCATAGCCGCGCTGACCTCATCGGCTGTCACCACCTGCTCGGCCAGTGACTGATCGCCAAAGAACTTCGAAGCATACTGCTGCCAATGCGTCAGATACTCGATGCGCTGGTCGGCGGTCATCCACTCCGTGGCACCTTTGTAGTCGGTCTCGCCATTGGCTTTCGGGTCACTGGTCACATAGCGCAGCTCGAACGACAGCGACAACACTTTGTCATTTCTCTCGGCCTGTCCGTTTATGGAAAGTGCAACAAGAACTATCAATAAAATCCGTCTCAACATGTTTATTCTATCTTTGTAATGTAACGGCTATCAACCCAATGACCACATCATTTGAGAGGGTACGCACGGTCAGAGACTTCAACTCTTTGCGAGCATTGAGCGGCATATCGAGAATGATGCCGGCTCCCTTGTCAAACGAACGATCGTTATAACTGCCTGCCACGCCAGCGGCATTCTGGCGACCATAGTGCTCGCCCATAGGCATAAGTTCGCGGCTAACACGACCCGTAGCGAAGTCTATGCGATAGGGACGGGGCTGGGCGGCGTGGAAGGCCAGCCCATCTTCGTAGTAGTCCTGCTCAACGGGACACCAGTTGTGTGGGTTCTGCAGGTGCAGGGTGTCGGCAGTGTGGTCGGCATAGCAGGCAATGACCAGGCCGTTGTCTATGCGGCTCTGCATATAGTTGGTAGAACCTGCCATAAGCAGATAGGCATGCGAGGCACGGCCCTGCATTGGCACGCTGATGGCCTCGGGGTAGTTGTCCCAAAGCGAAGTGTAGGCTATGTTGCGCCCCTTCGGTGCATAGCGGAAGGGTATGCCCAGGAGGTCGGTCGTGAGCAAGCCCTGGCGGTCTACCTTGCGGCGCAGGGCGGTGTCGTCAATAGTTGCCATAGTTTCTGGATGGCACCACTCGCCTATGCCGTGAACAGGAATCTGCAGGGTGGTGTAGGGCGAACGGGGCGACAGATAGAAGTTCTTGAAGATATCGCCTACCTCGCTGTTCCAGGCACTGTCCATCGCGACGGCCTGCAACCTGTCGATCTGCACATCGTCGAAGTTGTTTCCCCAGGCGGTACCATCGATGCGCTCGGCCCGGATGATGGGCTGTGGGGCTTTCTTCGGCTTCACCCGGCTGACCACGAAGGTCTGTTTCTGCTGATTGGTGCCTATGGTCTCAACATACCCGCCATCGCCTGTGTTCTGGCGCAGCACTATCAGCAGGGGCTGAGCGAAGTTCTGCTCAACCTCGTAGATTTCCTTGCTGCCCTTGCGACGGAAGGAATACTTGAAGTAAGGGGTCTCGATGCTGGCCTCATTCCACTCTTTGGGGAAGCCCGGGCGCAGGATGCAGCGGCCATCGAGGGCATTGGGCACGATGCCATAGAGCCCCTGTATGAACGTGCGGGCCGAGATGCCGCAGTTGTCGGAGAAATCGCGATAGAGTTCGCCACGGGCCTTGTCGTAATAGCTTATCTGGCCGAAGTTACCAGGACTGCCGCCCAGGTAGGCCTGATCCATGATGTTGGCCTTGATAAGCTGGTAGCCTTCGTCGGGGCGGCCTGCCTGGAAATAGCTTAGGGCGGTGTGCATCACTTCCTCGGCTGCCACGTTGTTGATGCTCCAGTCGTAGGGCAGCCAGTCGGTGGTGCTTATTGTCTTCAGTTTAGAGTTTAGAGTGTAGAGCTTAGAGTTTGCTACCGCTACGGGAATGTGGGGAATGCAACTATCTACATACTGCGTAGCCTGAAAGGCTTGTGTCTGCGTAGCCATACCGCAGTCTATCGGGGTATAGATGCTCCAAAGGGCAGCGTGCTCATGTGTGCGCTTCAGTCCCATGAAATCCTGATACTCGGCCCAATGGCCGCGCTTCTTCAGCCACAGCCTCTCGTTCATGGCCTTCAGGGTCTTGGCTGCTTCTTTTTTATAGTAGGTGGGATCTTCGCCCAGAATCTCGGCGATGCGGGCAGCCAGCGAGAAACCACGGTAGTTGTAGGCCGTGGAGTGGCTTACGGCACCGCTGTTGTAATAAAGTGCATCAGAGGCCCAAATGCAGCAATAGGCATCATAGAGGCCATCGTCGTCAGGGTCATAGTTGCGCTTTTCCCAGCTTAGGTGACGCTTCAGCACGGGCCACATCTCCCGCAGGTAGGCCGTATCGGCATCATACTCAAAGTGCCACAGCAACTCGTCGATGTAGTTCAGGTTCATATCATAATGGTGCATCACGTCCTTGCGGTTGGGGTAGCGGCCTATGTAGCCAGTGCTGTACATATTGGTGCCCCAGGTCTTGGCTGCACGGGCGAGTCCTTTCTCAGGGTCGAGTGCCGGGCCTGGTATGACGGGGTCGATATCGGTGACCTGGCTATTGGCGTAGGCTGAGAAATGACTTCTGGCCCGGTCGGGCATACCCAGCACATCGGCCAGGTAGCCTGCCCGCCAGCCGTTCAGCTGCATACGCCACACGATGGCTCCATGCAGCCACACCTGGCCGTCCCAGGCACCGTCGCTGGCAGCCATCAGTGCGCCGCCCAGAGGGTTGATGTAGGGGTCGGGCGTATTGAACACAATGTTCGAGGCCAGCCACTGGTGGTGCTTCAGGGCCTTGTCGAAGAGTGGCTCAGCACTGGCAGCGGGGGGCGTGCTAAGGGTGTAGACACCCTGTGGGTCGCAGTCGAGCACGGCGTAGGTGGGGCTTTGGCTCAGCTGCCATTCGGCTGTGAGCTTGTTGGTCTCGGCTGGCGTTGGGTCGAAGGCATCGGCGGGGTCTGAGTTCATATCGCCCCAGCGCTTCAGGTCGGGATGCAGAATGTCGCACACGGTGCAAGAGAGCACGGCATCGGCAGGCAGTCCTTTTGGTTCAAAACGCCAGATGGCCGACTCGGTATCGACTTGTGCCAGCACGGTGATGCGCAGGCTGGCCTTGGCAGTCCAATGGTCGTCGGTGAGCAAGTATTCGCGCTTGCCGGCATTATAGCGTGCCTCGGCGTGGGTGGTCTGCTCCAGGGGCGTCTTCCTGCCATTTATGGTCAGCCAGAAACGTATGTTCCGGCACGAACGGCTGCGATAAGTGGCAAAGATGGGGCGGTCGCTCGTCTCTACACGGAAGTCGGTATAGCCGCCGTAGAGAGCACGGGTGTAACGGTTGTGCCCGTCGCGGCAAACAATGTCGCGCCCATCGGGCTGGTAGTTCAGTTCTCTTGTGGCAGCCATGGTGCCTATGGCTGTAGCTGCCGATAGCAGTGCGGTGGTTAATAATTGTCGGCAAGTCATCGTTCTGTCTATGATAAATGGTTATAGTATGCAGTCCCTTTTGCGGTATGACACTGCAAAATTATGCTGTTTTGCTGAGACCGCCAGGGTGTTTTTGTACAAAAAAGGGAAATATTGTGTAAAAAGTATAGCTGGTTGTGCGGAATTTGTCGTATCTTTGCAGGCGTATGAAGACAAGACTACTCATCATCCTGCTCCTGCTACTGGGCAACCAGCCATTCTATGGCTTCGAGATCTTCTCGCGCAAACTGAACACCGACAACGGTCTGCCCGACAACAACGTGAGGAGCCTGGCCACCGACAGCCTGGGCTATCTGTGGATGGGAACCACCAACGGCCTGTACCGCTATGACGGCTATTTCGTGAGCACCTATAAGTATGGCGACACGGGCAATGCACGCCTGCTGAACAACAACCACATAACGGGGCTGATGCCAGTAGATGGCGGCAGCCGACTGCTGGTGGCCGAACAGGGGGGCATGTTCTCGCTGATGGACGTGGGGCGCGACTGCTTCGTGCCTATGCCTGCCCATGAGCTGAAGGCTATGTACGAGGCTGCCCGCAAGGTGGACACAGACCCAGCCGTGGCCCAACGCTATAGCGACGTGCTGAAGAACGGGGGCAGCGTGGTGAAGGACAATCTGGGCAATACGGTGGTGCTCGACAACACGGGAATGATGTGGCATCTGGACCGGGCCACGGGCGTGACCACACAACTCAGGGTGTTCAGCAAGGAGCTGTGGCCACTGGTGAGCAGCAAGAAAATCAAGGTGGTGGCTTCGCCCGACGGACGCCTGCTCTGGGTATCGACCAATGGTTGCGGCATCACCGTCTACGACAGGCAGCTGCATCAGCAGCAAAACCTGCGCCTGGGGTCGGGGCTCATTGCCACCGACAACCTGGTGGATATGTGCCCGGCGGGCAACCGCGCCGTGTGGGTGAGCGACGAGTTCCACGGCGTGGTGCTCCTCTCGGCCTACGAGCCTGCGGCCCGGGGCGTGCTGCTCTTTCCTGCCGACAAAGGGCTGCGGGGTAATCAGGTCTACATTATGCACTGGCTGAAGGACTCGACGCTGCTCGTGGCCAACGTGAGCGGCGACGTGTTCAGGGCCGATGCCCAGCTCAGGCTACAGCCCGCGCCGGAGCTGGCGGGAATGGACATTCACTCGCTGGCGAGCGACCGCGATGGCCGCCTGTGGGTGGGATCCAGGCAGCTGGGACTGAGGTCGCCCGACGGGCGGTGGCACAGCCATCAGCCGAACGACCCTGCCAGCCTCTCGGCCAACAATGTCTATTCGCTGCTATGCGACAGCGGGGACCGCCTTTGGGTGGCCTGTGAAGACGGGCATCTGGACATGGTGACAACCACTGCCGACGGCTCGCTGAACATCCGTCATTTCTTTGGCCGCCACTTCTCACCACGCATCATTGTGCAAGACAGCAAGGGACAGGTCTGGGTGGGCACGAAGGCGGGGCTATATGCCTTCTACCCCGAAAAACTCATCAGCGACACCACGGCTTACGTTTGCCGACTCTCGGCGGCGGCCACGCACTATAGCGACATCACCTGTATCTACGAGGATGCCGAGGGCCGCATCTGGGCAGGCACTCAGGGCGGCGGCGTGTTCTTCACTCAGGGCAAGGGCGACTACAGCTTTACCAATCTGACAATGGCCGACGGGCTTATCTCCGACGAGGTGCAGTCGGTCATCGAGGACGATGAGCGGCGCATCTGGATAGGTACCAAGAAAGGACTGGCCTGCTACCAGCCCGAGCAGCAAATCATCAGATACTATTACGATGACTATAACCTGATGCGCAACTACTATGCCGACCATTGTGCCTGCCGACTGGGCGACGGGAGCCTGGCCTTCGGCACCAACAACGGCATTGTGGTCTACGACACCCACCACACGGCACCGAGGGGCGGGCAGGCTCGCCTGCACTTCACCGACCTGATAGTGGGTGGCGAGCAGGCCAGCCGCATCGACGGACTGCTGCCTGCTGCACCCGACAACCTGGACGGACTGATGCTGGCTCACGATCAGAACTCGCTGACCATACGTTTCTCTACACTCGACTTCAGCACCACGGCCGGCACCCGCTACTCCTACTGGCTGGAAGGCTACGAAGGACACTGGAGCGAGGTGTCGCCCTATAGCTTTGCCACCTATAAGAACCTGCCGCCAGGACGCTACGTGCTGCACGTGAAGGCCTTTGGCAACCACTGGGCGGGCAGTGCCGAGCGCACGCTGACCATCACGATCAGCCAGCCTTGGTGGCGGTCGTGGTGGGCCTACCTTATTTATATGGTGGTGGCGTTGGCCATCGGCTATGTCGTCTACCGCCAGCTGCGCACCGTCTACCGACTGCGCCAGCGCATCAGCATAGAGCAACAGCTCACGGAGCTGAAGCTGCAGTTCTTCACCAACATCAGCCACGAGTTCCGCACGCCGCTCACCATCATACGCGGGGCCATGGACCGCATTCGCGCTGCGGAGAGCGTGCCTGCCGACCTGCGCCAGCCGCTCAGCTCTATGCAGAAGAGCACCGACCGAATGCTGCGGCTGGTGAACCAGCTGCTGGAGTTCCGCAAGATGCAGAACGGCAAGCTGCGGCTGGCATTAGAGGAAACGGATGTGGTGGGCTTCGTGAAGGATATCTACCAGAACTTCAGCGATATGGCCGATGCCAGACAGGTGGCCTTCACCTTCCTGCCCAGCGTGAAGAGCTACACGATGTTCATAGACCGTCAGCACGTAGACAAGATGGTCTACAACCTGCTGTCGAACGCATTCAAGTACACACCCGCCAAGGGCGACATCAAAGTGCTGGTGCGAGTGGAGGAACCCAGGCTGACCATCCGGGTGGAGGACAGCGGCGTGGGCATTCCCAGAGAGAAGCAGGGCGAGCTGTTCCAGCGCTTTATGCAGAGCACCTTCTCCAGCGACAGCATCGGCATTGGCCTGCACCTGACGAAGGCCCTCGTCGACGTGCACCACGGCATCATCAGCTACGAGGAGAACCAGCCGCAGGGCTCGGTCTTCACCATCACGCTGCCCACCGACCAGAGCGTCTATGCCCCCGAAGACTTCCTGCAGGCCTCGTCGCTCGAGCAGCAACCGGCCACGGCTGCTACGGTGCAGCCTGCCTATCAGGAGCTGATGCCAGAGCCTATGAACGACCGCCGCGTGCTGGTGGTAGAGGACGATGCCGATGTGGCCCAGTTCATCAAGCAGACGCTGGGCCGCTACTTTAGCGTGGCCACGGCCAGCGACGGCCAGGAGGCGCTGGCCCTGATCAATGGGGAACAGGGAACAGAGGGGAAGGAGGGATTTGCCCTGATCGTCAGCGACGTGATGATGCCAGGGATGGACGGCTTCGAGCTGACCCGGCGCATACGCGGCGACAGGCGGCTGCAGGCCACGCCCATCATACTGCTGACGGCCCTCGATGCCGACGACAAGCGGCTGAAAGGCACCCGGCTGGGGGCCGATGCCTACCTGACCAAGCCCTTCGACGCCCAGCTGCTCGTGGCCACCTGCCGACAGCTGCTGGAGCAGCGCGACAAGCTGCGACAGAGCTATGCCGGGGGGGCCGCCACCCAGCAGGCGGCACCGCCACAGATCATCGTCGACGAGCGCGACAGGCAGCTGCTCGACCTGATGCAGCGATGGCTCTACGCCCACCTGAGCGACCCGGGGCTGGCTATCGACGACTGGGCGCTGGCCATGGGCTACGGGCGCAGCGTGTTCTACAGGAAGGTGAAGGCTCTCACGGGACTGACACCCGCCGACTACATTCGCACGCTGCGCATGAACCGCGCCGCCGAACTGCTGCGACACGACAACATCACCGTGGCCGAGGTGGCCTACAAGGTGGGCATCAGTGAGCCTCACTACTTCAGCAAACTTTTCAAACAGCAGTTTGGCGTCTCTCCTAAAAAATATCAAAAACCCGACAAAAATGGCACGTAAATCGGAAATAATGTGTAATTTTGCGGGCAATAAACTAAAAACTCCACCTATGGACAAACACAATTTCGTAACCATCGCCGATCTGACACGCGAAAAAATTCTCTATATGATCGAGATGGCACAAGAGTTCGAACGACACCCCAACCGCGAGCTGCTGAAAGGCCGCGTGGTAGCCACGCTCTTCTTCGAACCCAGCACCCGCACCCGACTTTCGTTTGAAACCGCCGCCAACCGCCTGGGAGCCCGCGTCATTGGCTTTGCCGACCCGAAGGTGACCAGCGGCACCAAGGGCGAGACGCTGAAGGACACCATTCTGATGGTGGCCAACTATGCCGACGTGATCGTGATGCGCCACTACATTGAGGGCGCGGCGCAGTATGCCTCGGAGGTGAGCCCCGTGCCCATCGTCAATGCTGGCGACGGCGCCCACCAGCATCCCTCGCAGTGCATGCTCGACCTGTATAGCATCTACAAGACGCAGGGCACGCTCGAGAACCTGAACATCTACCTCGTGGGCGACCTGAAGTACGGGCGCACCGTGCACTCGCTGCTCATGGCCATGCGCCACTTCAACCCCACCTTCCACTTCGTGGCACCCAAGGAGCTGCAGATGCCACGCGAGTACAAGCTGTACTGCGACGAGCACGGCATACGCTACCAGGAGCACACGGCCTTCAACGAGAAGGTCATCCTGGATGCCGACATCGTCTATATGACGCGCGTGCAGAAGGAGCGCTTCAGCGACCTGATGGAGTACGAGCGCGTGAAGAACGTCTACATTCTGAACAACGACACGCTGCGCCTGGCCAAGCCCAACCTGAAGATTCTGCACGCCCTGCCCCGCGTGAACGAGATAGCCTACGAGGTGGACGACAACCCCCACGCCTACTACATTCAGCAGGCCGGCAATGGTCTCTTTGCCCGCGAGGCCATCTTCTGCGATGTGCTGGGCATCACGCTCGACCAAGTAAGAGCCGACAAAACGATTATTGTCTAATAAAACCTATAGGGCCTATAAGACCCATAAGACCTATAAGGCCCATAAGACCCATAAGACCTATAAGACCTATAAAGCAATGAACAAGAAAGAACGCCTGGTAGCCGCCATTGAGCACGGCACCGTGATCGACCATATTCCCGCCGAGAAGACCTATCAAGTAGCCTCGCTGCTGGGGCTCTTCGAGCTGAAGTCGCCCGTCACCATCGGCATTAACTACCCCTCGAAGAAGGTGGGCAACAAGGGCATCATCAAGGTGAGCGACAAGTTTTTCACCGATGCTGAGATCTCGCGCCTCTCGGTGGTGGCGCCCAAAGTCATCCTGAACATCATACGCGACTACGAGGTGGTGGAGAAGAAGACCGTGGAGACGCCTGCCGAGATACGGGGCATCGTGAAGTGCAACAACCCCAAGTGCATCACCAACAACGAGCCCATGGCCACCCACTTCCACGTGCAAGGGGGCACGCTGACCTGCCACTACTGCGAGAAGGAGCAGGACATCAGCCGCGTGCAGCTGGTGTAGCCTTCGTTTGAGAAGGCCCCCCGAACCGCCATTTTGCAACGAAGCCTCCGTTAGCTATCAATGGAGCCCCCGTTAACCATCAACGGAGGCTCCATTGTTTTGTAACGGAGGCTTCACTGTGCACTAACGGAGCCCCCGTTGTCTGGCTACCTGAAAAGCGTGAGGGTGCCACCGTCGCTCTGGGCATAGTCGGCCAGCAACTGCTGCACGTAGCGGGCGCAGGCCAGCACCTGCTCTTCCTGGCCGTCGTAGCCATTGACGATGATGAGCACATGGGTGGTGTCCAGGGTGATCTTCGTGCGCTCGTGGTCGCTGGTAGGGGTGCCTACCCCACCCTGCTGGTCGCGATAGACGGGCAGTCCGGCTATGTTCAGCTGACCACGGCCAATGCCTTCGTAGGGCTCGCCCTCGCGACCCACGCCCAGGGTGAGCGTCGTGCCCACGAACTTGTCGGCATCGAAGCCGCCTATGCTGTAGCCACTGGCCATGGAGGCCAGGTTGATCAGGTCTACAAGCGTGTCGATCTGGTAGAGCTGCTTGCCCTGCAACACACGCCGTATGAGAGCCTCGGCCGACGGGCGGTAGCGGCTGGGATCCTTGCCGCAGGCACGGTAGACGCGGCGGGTGGCCTCGATGCCACTCATCAGCTTCAGCGTCTCGGTAGACAGCTGGCGGCGATACTCCTCGCCCCGCGCCTCTATCTCCTGCCACAAGGCGGCGCTATACTGGCTGTTCACGGCACTGGCCTCGACGGCGGCCCCCACAAAGCCGGGGCACACCTGCTCAATTTCTTGCGATACTACGATATTCATCATGGTCT
>JAFVEE010000048.1 GCA_017478085.1 Prevotella sp.
AAGATGGCATAGGGAAGCGTGCCTTTAGGTACGCGATAACCCGCTGCTTCAGTCGCGTACCTAAAGGCACGCAGGCTACCGCCGCTTGTTTACCAGCCATTTCGCCGTACCTACGGCACGGCTGTATGGCTGGCTACCACTATCTGATGCCTACGGCATCGGCTGGGCAAAGGGTGGGAAAGTTCAGTAACTCACTAATTGGGATAATTATTCTCAGCATTAGTGAATCATAGTTATCTCTATTTGTGAGTTATATTTCTCACAATTAGTGAAAAAAAACATTTATCCCAATTAGTGAATTAAATTTCTCCCAATTAGTGAAAAAGCACATTTATCCCAATTAGTGAGTTATATTTCTCACAATTAGTGGAAAAGCACATTTATCCCAATTAGTGAGTTATATTTCTCACAATTAGTGGAAAAGCACATTTCTCCCAATTAGTGAAAAAGCACATTCATCACAATTAGTGAACAAGAAAAGCAACTCTTTCGCAGTGAGGAAAGAGTTGCTTTTTGGTGGAAGAGGAAATTAGTGTCAACGGACGATGACCTTCTGGGCCTCGGAGCGGCGACCATCGCGCAGCTTGATGATGTAAGTGCCGGCGGGAAGACCCTGCTCGCGGGCCCCGGCAACTGCGGCTTTTTTCTGCGTCTGCAGCTGGGCCACCTTCATACCACTCAGCGTATAGACCTCGCAGGCCACCTCGCTGTCGGCGGCAATGCTGCCAATGCCCGATGCATCGTCGGTGATGCGGAGCACGCCCGTCTGAGCGGCCAGACCCGTGACGTCCCAGTAGAGACCGTCGGGCAGTGCGGGCAGATCCCACTTCGGCGTGCCAGAGAAGGTGCGCGTCACCGTCCAGAGCGTGAACTCGTCGCCCAGCTTAGGCTCATAGCCACTCAGCAGCTCCACCTGCACCGTACCGTTCATCACCATCGAGGCGGGCTGTATCTGCGACTGCTTCGTGCCGTTGATGAGGAACTTCAGCACGCCACCATCGTTGACGCGCAGCTGACCGTTGGTCTTCAGCGTGCCAGGTGTCGTCTCGTTGGTATAAGAGCCGCAGGGCACCACCAGGCCACCCTTGTTCACGGTGACGGCGTAGAGCACGCCCTGGCCCACGATGCGGCCACTGTCGCTCACGGTCGTGGTGTTGGTACCATTGACGTAGGTGGCCAGCTTCGAGTCGTTGAAGGTGAGCTTGCCACCCTCAACGGTCAGGTTGGCATTGATCTTGCCCAGCGTGAGCAGCGTCATCTTGCCCGAGCCGCGCTTCACCAGGTTGGTGGCACTCTTGCTGATGGTGCCGCCATAGTCGTCGGTGCGCTCGGAGGTGACGCCGATCTCGGTGCTCAGTGAGAAGTCGCTGTCGTCGGCACCCAGGATCCAGCGGCCCGAGCCAATGAGCGTGCCCTTGCCGGTGACCTTGCCCACCACGAAGTCGTTGCCGTCGTTGCTGCAGCGCACGCCCTCGCTCACGCTCAGCGTGGCGTTGGGCAGACCGTAGCTGTTGGCAAAGTCGAAGATGGGCTCGTAGGCCTTCTTGTTCTGGCGGTTGTTCTTGCCCACGACCACGGTGCCCTCGAAGTTGCTCCAGTCGCCATACCAGTAGCAGCGCACGCCGCCAGTATAGACATTGAACGTGCCTGCGCCCGTGAGCGTACCGCGATAGGTAGAGCGGTAGCCACCGTAGAAGGTGCCGGTGTAGCCCTTGGGCACCACATAGTTGGACGTGTTGTTGATGTTGCTGCTCTCGTCGTTGGCAGCCCAGAGCGTACCGTTACGGAACTCAACCGTAGCGGGCAGCTGGTCTACATTGCCCGAAGCCACGGCGTTCACGCGGCCCGCCTTGACCACCAGCGTGCTGAAGGTGTTAGAGGAGCCCAGCGTCAGCGTGCCGGCACCCGTCTTGTTGACGGTGGCACCCGTGCCCTTCAGGCCCTTGTTGTAGGTGAGCGTGTAGCTGGAAGGCACGTCGATGCTCACGTCGCCGTTCACGAAGAAAGGCTGGTCGGTAATCACTGGTGCCAGCACGCGGAAGGTGGCGCCGTCGTTCAGCGTGACGCGCTGGCTCACGTTGCCCAGTGCGCCGTAGGTGATGCCCGTGACGTTGGCCAGGGCGTTCACGGCCAGCGTGCCGCCGTTCACGGTGGTCCAGCCCGTGCGGTTCTCATTGCGTATGATGGTCAGCGCAGCACCGTTCTTGGTGATGGTGCCGCCGCCCAGGATGCTATCGCCCTGCAGGGTGTAGGTCTTGGTCTCGTTGTTGAAGGTGATGCTGTTGGGAGCCACGGCGCCCTTCACGTCGACGGTGGTCACGGCGGCATTGTCGTCGAACACGATGTCGTCGCCCAGTGCGGCGTAGACGCTCTCACCCGCATTCAGGAAGTTGGCCGTCTCGGCCAGATCCCACACGCTGCTGCCCTCGGTGCCGTTCCACACCACGGTGGTAGCCTCGCGCATGTCTTCCAGGATGAGGTTCAGCTTGCCGTCCTTCTGCTCCAGGAGGAAGCGCTTGCCGCTGATGCCCTCGATGAGGATGTCGCCCACCGAGCCCGTGACCTGTGCCACCTCGCCCAGCTGATAGGTACCGGCAGCGAGCTGGTCGGCCCCATTGAACTGGAACACGGGGGTCTTGTACTTCGGGCCGTAGCTCCAGTCGCGGGTGTCGACCACCAGCTTCTGTGCGTTCAGCTGGTCTATCTGGCCATCAATCACGTCGAACACCACGCGCGAGCCGAAGCCCAGCGTCAGGGTCGAGGCCGTGAGCTGGCCCACCTTGTCCTGCGAACCGGGATAGAGCGTGGCGTTGTAGTCGGCCTGCAGACCGCCCATAAAGCGACCGCCATCACTGATGAGCGTGGTGTGGCGGTTCAGCCACACAGGGCTGCTCTCCATCGTGCCGTCGAACACGAGCGTGCCGTTCCACACGTTGGTCTCGCCCGTGTATTTCTCGGTGACGTTGGGCAGCACCAGCTTGCCCTCGCCCTGCTTCACTAAGCGCATGGCACCACTGAAGGCACCGCCCGTGAGCGTGGTGGTATAGCCTACCACGGTGCGGGCAGGCGACTTGGGCGTGCCGGCTGTGGCCTGCTTCGAGCCCGAGCCCTGCACCCAGGCGGGTGCGTTCACGGTCAGGATGTAGGGCGAGGCACCGTCGGTGACGCTGATGGTCTTATCCTCGTAGCCACTCACCAGCAGGTGGTCGTCGGTGGTCTGGATGGTACTGCCGTTCTCAACCTCGGTGCGTCCGCGCAGCAGCAGGGGAGGCGGGGCCTGGGTGATGCCCTCCAGCTCGCCCAGGAAGTAGCTCACGTGGGGCGGCTGGTTGTAGCCCACGCACTGCCAGGCCATGCCATTGCGATACTCGTGGTCGTGCCACAGGGTGTAGATGCCGTAGTTGGTAGGTGTGGTGGTGGTGAAGATGCGCATAGCCGAGTTGTCGCTGGTGCGCAACACCAGTTCCTCGCGCCAGTCGCCCAGGATGTCGCCCTGGGCCGAGGGGTTGCACTTCGACGAGTTGTTGTGGACGGATCCCGTCGAGGTCCAGATGCGGCTGCCGCCCCACTTGAAGATGGCTGCCGGACGGCCCTCGCCACCTGCCGAGTTCAGAATCTCGTCGAGCAGGTCGCCGTCCCAGTAGATGCGGTTGTTCAGGTTGGCATAGGAGCCCGACATGGCATCGCCGTTGGTGTTGATGATCTTGTCGCACGACAGGCCGATGACACCCGAGCTCACCGAGCGGCCCTGACCACCGGGATACTCATTCGAGAAGTTGCCGGCCAGCGAACGGCCATCGTCGCCGCCGTCGCTCTTGCGATAGTATATCTCGCCCGTAGTGGCGTTCCAGTAGCTGTTGCCCTCGCTGCCCTCTTGACAGGTGAACTGCTCCAGGCCCCAGCGGTAGGGATCCAGGTCGCCGCAGTGCTGGGCATCGCCGTGCCCCAGGCCAGTGGTGGCCAGACCAAAGCCCGTGTCGTCGAGGATCATCGAGCCATAGACTATCTCGTCGCGGCCATCCATATCCACGTCGGCAATGGCGAAGTTATGGAAGCCGTTGCCGAACCAGGGCGAGTTGGAGTCGTAGCAGTTCCAGCGCCAGCGCTGCGTGAGCTGGTGGGTCAGGGGGTCAACGTCGAGGGCGCAGGCCTTGTGGCGGGTGTAGCAGCCACGGCCCAGGAAGATGCTGGCGTGACGCCCGTCGAGATAGGGTGCGCCGAAGTAGTGCTTCTGCATGCGGTGGCCCAGGTCGCCCCACACGGCTGAGCTGCCATAGGACTCGTTGCTCTCGAACTGGGGCAGCGGATAGGCCATCGGCGTCCAGTTCTCAGAGCCGTCCCATCCGTAGGGCTCGCCCGTCTCGCCGTTCAGGTAGAGCAGGTACTCATTGCCCACGCCCATATACTCCGGACGGTCTACGCCCATGCCAGCCGACATGTTGCCAATGTTGATGGTCTTGCCCGTGGCGGTATGTATAATCATATTGTCGGCACCGCGCATCAGGCACTCGGCCTTGCCGTCGCGGTCCCAGTCGTAGCCTATGAGGTCCCACTGCTCGTCGGGGCCGGCCATCAGGATGGGGCCCAGGTCTATCCACCACAGGCGGGTGCCATCGGTCTTGTAGCACTCATAGAGGTTGAAGTCGGTGCTGTTGGCAGCCTGGCGCAGGTTGCCCTGCGAGTTGTTGCGCTTCACGATAAACTCGCTCACGCCATCGCCCGTCACGTCGGCCAGCGAGATGTCGTTGATGGTGTAGCCGCTGGTGGTTGTGCCTCCGTTGGTGGTGCTGTTGCCGATGGTCTTGCCGGCACGGTTCACCACGGGCTTCACCTTCACGTCGAAGTAGCTCTCAGTCCAGGCCTTCACGGCAGCCGAGCGGGGCTGGGCCACGCCGCGCACCACGGGCTCCACAGCGTAGGTCGACGACGAGTTGCCGCCCGCGTCCTGGAAGTTGGTCTTCACCAGGTCGCTGGCTATCTTCGTGCCGTCGCGATACAGGTTGTACTTGGTGTCGTAGTACTCCTCGCCCAGCAGGCGCCACGACACGAAACAGCCGCCCCCCGAGGGAACGGCCACCAGGCCACGGTCGAGCACATCGGTGACGCGCTGTGCCTGGGCACCAGCAGCCGTCAGCAAGCCTGCCATGGCCAATAGTAAGGTTTTCTTCTTCATTCTGTAGAATATTTAGTTAATAGTTCGTTCGGTATCTACGGCTGCAAAGATACGAAAAATTTCCATAACGGAGGCTCCGTTTGCCAGAAAAAGACTGCAAAATATGATTAATCGACCCAAAGCTACTGACAAATACTTAAACTTTTAGAGCCACGGTTCGTCTTTATCAAAAAAACTTCGTATCTTTGCACACAATAACAAACGAAAAAACTGCTAAGCAATGAGAAGAAAACTTTACGCACTATCACTACTACTGGGCTGCACGATGGCAGCCAGCGCACAGGTGACCCCCGCCAGCCAGATGGAGAAGCTGGACCGCGGACTGGTGGCCGTGCCCACCTCGGTGGTTCAGAACTTCGTGAGCTGGCGCCTGCTGGGCACCGACGACAAGGAGCACACCACCTTCGACCTGCTGCGCAACGGCGAGGTGATTGCCGCCGACCTGAAGACGACCAACTACAAGGACACCAAGCCCACGGGGACGGCAGAGTACCAGGTAAGGGTGAAGGTGAACGGCGAGGTGGTGGAGACCACGGAGCCCGTGGCTCAGTGGGAGAAGCTCTACAAGACGCTGAAGCTGGACCGTCCCGCCGGTGGCGTGCACGCCTCGTGGAACGGCAAGACGAAGGTGCCCTACGCCTACTACCCCAACGACATGAGCGTGGGCGACGTGGACGGCGACGGACAGTACGAGCTGTTCCTGAAGTGGGAGTCGACCCACGCGCAGGACAACTCGCTGAGCAAGGGCCAGACGGGCAACACCATCATAGACTGCTACCGGCTGGACGGCACCCGTCTGTGGCGAGTGGACCTGGGACCGAACATTCGCGACGGAGCTCACTACACGCAGTTCATGGTCTACGACTTCGACGGTGACGGACGGGCCGAGATGATGTGCAAGACGGCCACCGGCTCGAAGGACGGACTGGGAGCATACGTGAACCAGGCCGCCACCGACGAGACCATCAAGGGTCACGACAACACGAAGGACTACCGCAACAGCGGCGGCCATATTCTGCAAGGGCCGGAGTACCTGACCGTGTTCGACGGACTGACGGGTCGCGCCCTGCACACCACGTGGTATCTGCCCGGTCGCGCCGGAACAGGCAAGTACCTGCCCAGCGGCAAGGAGGCCACTTCGGGCGAAGGAGGCTCGGAGCTGGGCAAGGTGAGCAGTTTCCCTACCGGCTTCTGGGGCGACAACTACGGCAACCGTTCAGAGCGATTCTTAGGGGCCGTGGCCTACATCAACGGAGCCGACAAGCCCGCCTGCGGCATCTTCAGCCGTGGCTACTACACACAGGCCTACGTCTGGGCCGTGAGCTTCGATGGCACACGCCTGCACACCGAGTGGTTGCACGCTTCGCCCAACGGCACGCAGTCGCAGGTCTACACCGCACATTTCGATGAGAGCGCCACCTACCCGAAGATCACCGTCGACGGCGACGTGCTGATGCGCAATCCCGTTCGCACGGCTCCGGCCAACACGGGCGGCGTGAAGACGACCGACACCAATGGCGGCATCGTGGGCAGCAACACGCTCTATGGCAACGGCAACCACAACCTGAGCGTGGCCGATGTGGACGGTGACGGATGCGACGAAATCCTGTGGGGTGCTGGCGCACTGAACAACGACGGCACACTGCTCTACGCCACGGGCTACGGCCACGGCGATGCCATACACGTAGGCAAGATGATACCTGACTCGGCCGACCTCTATGTGTTCGACGTGCATGAGGAGAAGCTCACCTCGGCCCACGGCTCGTGGGACTTGCACAATGCCCGCACGGGCCGCGTGCTGCACCACGGCAGCCTGGCCGACAAGGACAACGGGCGCGGTATGGCGGCTGCACTGAGCAGCAGTCTGCGCGGCTACCAGTTCTGGAGCAGCGACGAGCGCAACCCGCGCTCGGCAGCCACGGGAAGCGTGGTCATCAACAAGGGCTGCTCGGTGAACTTCCGCATCTACTGGGATGGCTCCAACGTGGACCAGTTGCTCGACGGCAGCTACAAATACGACAGCAACCTTGGCGACGATGCCGTATGGGATCAGTCGTCGCACGCTGAACCTTATATCCAGAAATGGAACGGCAGCAGCTTCACGAACGTGATTACGTTCTACTCTTCGACCTACAACAACGCTCAGACGGCCAACTACACCAAGGCCACGCCCTGTCTGCAGGCCGACCTGCTGGGCGACTGGCGCGAGGAGCTGATCATGTGGAACAAGAAGGACTCGGCCGAGGTGATGATCTTCACCACCTGGACACCCACCAACTATGCCGTGCCGACGCTGATGCACGACCACGTCTACCGTATGGGCATTGCCTGGCAGAACACGGCCTATAACCAGCCGCCCCACCTGGGCTACTACCTTCCCGACTACCTGGACGGCAAGCTGACCAGCGCCATTGAAGACGTTGCGATACCATCGCAACACCTCCAGCAGCAGTACTTCGACCTGCAGGGCCGCCGCACCAACGGGCTGCGGAAGGGGCTGAACATCATCAGGCGCACCACCGAGAACGGAACCGTAACCACACAAAAACTTTTCGTAAAATGAACAAGCAACTACTTGCAACAGCCGTGGCACTCTGCTCCACGGCAGCTGCCTTTTCACAGAACACGCCCATCAGCCAGATGGAGAAGCTGAATCGCGGCGTGGTGGCCCTGCCCGCCTCATCGGGCTCGGGCAACTTCATCAGCTGGCGCCTGCTGGGCACCGACGATGAGGAGCGCACCACGTTCGACGTGATTCGCAACACCACCACCGTGGCCCGCGACCGCTACGTGACCAATTATGTGGACGCTCAGGGCAGTGCATCGGTGAAATACCGCATCGTGACCAAGGTAGACGGCGTGGCCGTCGACACGACCGAGGCCGTGCCCGTGTGGGCCAACCTCTACAAGAAGCTGGTGCTCGACCGCCCCGCCACCGGGGCCAACGGCGGCACCTACAGCCCCAACGACTGCTCGGTGGGCGATGTGGACGGCGATGGCGAGTATGAGATCATCCTGAAGTGGGATCCCTCGAACGCGAAGGACAACTCGCAGAGCGGCATCACCGACAACGTGTTCCTGGACTGCTACAAGCTGGACGGCACGAAGCTGTGGCGCATAGACCTGGGGCGCAACATTCGCGCCGGTGCCCACTACACGCAGTTTATGGTCTATGACTTCGATGGCGACGGCAAGGCTGAGCTGATGTGCAAGACCGGCCCCGGCTCCCTGGACGGCAAGGGTGAATACGTGAACACCGTGGCCACCGATGACAGCATCAAGGCCGTGAGCGGCACGGCACTCTACCGCAGCGATGCAGGCCGCATCACGGGCGGACAGGAGTGGCTCACCGTGTTCCGTGGTGAGACGGGCGAGGCCATCCACACCATTTTCTACAACCCCAACCGCAACATGACCTACGGCGGCGCGGCCGACGGCTCGGTGAACTGGGGCGTGGGCGGCAAGAACGACACGGGCTCCTATGGCAACCGTGGCGAGCGCTTCCTGGCTGGCGTGGCCCATTTGGACGGGCCCGACCAGAACGCCAGCGGCATCTTCAGCCGTGGCTACTATGACTATGCCTTCATCTGGGCCGTGGACTTCGACGGCCAGCAGCTGCACCAGAAGTGGCTATCGGCCCACAAATCGGGCACAGCCTACACGCTGACGACCTACGATGCCGACGGCAAGGGCACGTCGAAGACTTTCTCTAACTGCAAGCCTACCAGCGGCAGCGGCAGCGGCACGATGTATGGCAACGGCAACCACAACCTGAGCATAGCCGACGTTGACGGCGACGGCTGCGACGAGATAATATGGGGTTCGGCAGGACTCGACAACGACGGCAAGCTGCTCTACGGCACGGGCTTTGGCCATGGCGATGCCATTCACCTGGCCGACCATTGTCCTGACCGCCCGGGCCTGGAGGTATTTCAGGTGCACGAAGAAAAGGGCACCTACGCCTGGGACCTGCACGATGCGGCCACGGGCGTGATTCTGCAGAAGGGAGGTCCCGCCGGTGTAGACAATGGCCGCGGCATGGCTGGTGCGTTCGACTCGCAGACACGCGGTTCGCTCATGTGGTCGGCCAGCGATGGCACTGCCCGCAGTGCCGTGACGGGACAGACGGTCTACGAGAAGGGCGGCTCAACAAACTTCCGCATCTACTGGGACGGCGACCTGCAGGACGAGCTGCTCGACGGCAACAAGCTCGACAAGTTCAATAATGGCGCAGGCAGCACAAGCCGCCTCTTCACCATCTACAACGCCGGACCGGGCAGCACCTGCAACGGCTCGAAGAACACGCCCAACCTGCAGGCCGACATCCTGGGCGACTGGCGCGAGGAGGTCATCCTCTACAGCGTGACTGATGCCGAGACGTGCCTGGGCATCTACTCTTCGAACATCGCCACAACCTACCGTATGCCCACGCTGATGCACGACAACACCTACCGCAAGGGCATCTGCTGGCAGAACACGGCCTACAACCAGCCGCCTCATCTGGGCTACTACCTGCCCGACGCCATGCTGCCCCACATGCTGAACGGCGACCGCTACGACATTGAGGCCACCGTGGGCGACTCGCTGCTGTTCCAGAGCAAGGCCCGCTACACGGCATCGGCCTCGATGATTGCCAGCTTTACCCCCGACGGCACCCGCAAGAGCTACCTCATGCCCGAGGGCTTCGAGCGTGTATCGTTCACCGCGAAGACGCTCACCCTGAAGGGCGTGCCGCAGGAGGAGGGCGACTTCCGCTTTGTGATCAAGCTGACGGGACTGAACAAGGAGGTGGTGAACGACACCATCGTGGTGCACGCCAAGCCCGCCGCCCAGTCGGGCATTGCCGAAGCACAGCAGGGCCACCAGGTGCTAAGCAGGACCGTCTTCGATGCTGCCGGTCGCCAGTTGCCCGCCACGGGCCGGCTGCCCAAGGGCATCAACATCATTCGCGAGACGACGCCACAGGGAGTCATCACGCGCAAGACGATGGTAAAATAAGCAACTTTCACGCGATGAAGGAATATGTGATAATCGTGGCAGGCGGCAAGGGCCTGCGCATGGGGGGCGAGGTGCCCAAGCAGTTCCTGCCCGTGGGCGGACTGCCCGTGCTGATGCGCACGATGCTGCGCTTCCGCGAGTACTCGCCCCAGATAGACATCATCCTCGTGCTGCCCAAGGCTCAGCAGGAGTACTGGAAGAGCCTGTGCCAGCAGCACCAGTTCAACATTCCCTATCAGCAGGCCGACGGCGGCAAGACGCGCTTCCACTCGGTGCAGAGCGGTCTGGCCCTGATTCCCGACGAAGCCGAGGGCGTGGTGGGCGTGCACGACGGTGTGCGCCCCTTCGTCGCGGTGGAAGTCATTCGCCAGTGCTACGAGACCGCCACCCGCACCGAGGCCGCCATCCCCGTGGTGCCAGTCGTTGAGACGATACGCCACCTCACGGAAGGCGTGAAGAACCGCGATGACTTCAGACTGGTGCAGACCCCGCAGTGCTTCAGCATACAGCTGCTGAAGGCGGCCAACCGCCAGCCATATCGCGACTCGTTTACCGACGACGCTTCGGTAGTTGAAGCCTACGGCCATTCCGTCACGCTGGTCGACGGCAACCGCGAGAACATCAAGATCACTACGCCGGGCGACCTGTTGATGGCCGAGTCGCTCCTGGCTGTTAACCGCTAAATCCTTGGACATTCTTTCACAAGACATCATGTACTTGCAGGGCGTGGGCCCCAACCGCAAGAAGCTGCTCAGCCAGGAGCTGGGCATCGAGACGTTTGGCGACCTGCTGGAGTACTACCCCTACAAGTACATAGACCGCAGCAAGGTCTACCAAGTGCGCGAACTCACGGGCGAGATGCCTTACGTGCAGGTGGTAGGCCACATCCTAAGCTTCGATACCTACGAGATGGGGCCGCGCAAGGAGCGTGTGGTGGCCCACTTCACCGATGGCACTGGCATCATGGACCTGGTGTGGTTCAACGGTGGGAAGTATGCCAAGCAGAACTACAAGATAGGCCAGGACTACCTGGTGTTCGGCAGGCCCAGCGTCTTCAACAACCGCATACAGGTGCAGCACCCGGAAATGGAAGTATGGACCAATAATAATTTAGAGTTTAGAGTTGAGAATTTAGAGTCTGCTACCGCGCCGCAGGCTCCATCCGGCACAGTAGCAAACTCTCAACTGAAGATGCGCCCCCACTACCACACCACGGAGAAGATGAAGAAGATGAACTTCACCTCGCGGGCCATCGAGAAGCTGACGAAGACGCTCTTAGAGAAACTGAAGGAGCCACTACCCGAGACCATCATGCCCGACATACTGGACAGCCGCCACCTGATGGGGCGCGACGAGGCCCTGCGCACGCTGCACTACCCGCAGGACGCCCGCCAGCTGGAGCGGGCACGGGTCAGGATGAAGTTCGAGGAGCTGTTCTTCGTGCAACTGAATATATTAAGGTACGCAAGCGACCAGCGCCGCAAATACCGTGGCTACGTGTTCAACCGCATTGGTCCCGTCTTCAACTTTTTCTACAAGGAGAACCTGCCCTTCGAGCTGACGGGAGCACAGAAGCGCGTGATGCACGAGATCAGGAACGACGTGTGCTCAGGCCGCCAGATGAACCGACTGCTGCAAGGCGACGTGGGCAGCGGCAAGACGCTTGTGGCGCTGATGGCCATGCTCATTGCGATAGACAATGGCTACCAGGCCTGCATTATGGCCCCCACTGAGATTCTGGCCGAACAGCACCTGACGACGATCCAGGAGTTTCTCAAGGACATGCCCGTGCGGGTAGAGCTGCTGACGGGCATTGTGAAGGGCAAGCGCCGCCAGGACGTGCTCGACGGTCTGCTGTCGGGCCAAGTGCAGATACTCGTGGGCACACACGCCGTGATCGAGGACACGGTGCAGTTCCGGCAGCTGGGCCTCGTGGTGGTCGACGAGCAGCACCGCTTTGGCGTGGCGCAGCGGGCCAAGCTGTGGAGCAAGAGCGGCCAGCCGCCCCACGTACTGGTGATGACGGCCACGCCCATACCCCGCACGCTGGCTATGACGCTCTATGGCGACCTTGACGTGAGCGTCATCGACGAGCTGCCGCCGGGGCGCAAGCCGGTGCAGACCACCCACGTCTTCGACAACCGCCTGCCGTCGCTCTACGACAGCATCCGCCGCCAGATTCACCAGGGCCGCCAGGTCTACATCGTGTTCCCCCTTATTGAGGAAAGCGAGAAGATGGACCTGAAAGACCTGGAGCAGGGCTTCGAGGTACTAAGGGAGGCCTTCCCCGAGTTCAGGCTGAGCAAGGTTCACGGCAAGATGAAGCCCAAGGACAAGGAGGAGGAGATGCAGAAGTTCGTCAGGGGCGAGACGCAGATACTCGTGGCCACCACGGTGATCGAGGTGGGTGTCAACGTGCCCAACGCCTCGGTCATGGTCATCCTCGACGCCCAGCGCTTCGGCCTCAGCCAGCTGCACCAGCTGCGCGGCCGCGTGGGGCGCGGTGCCGACCAGTCGTACTGCGTGCTGGTGACCAACTACAAGCTGAGCGAAGACACCCGCAAGCGCATCGACATTATGTGCGAAACCAACGACGGTTTCCGCATTGCCGAGGCCGACCTGAAGCTGCGCGGCCCCGGCGACCTGGAGGGTACGCAGCAGAGCGGCATGGCCTTCGACCTGAAGATTGCCGACATTGCCCGCGACGGACAGCTGGTGCAGATGGCCCGCGACGAGGCGCAGCGCATCGTCGACGACGACCCGCTCTGCCAGTCGCCCAAGTATCAGCTGCTCTGGAACCGCCTGAAAGACCTCCGCAAAACCAACATCAACTGGGCCGCCATCTCCTAACCGTCAAAGTGTTAAGCGTAAACGTTTAAGTGTTAAAAGACCCCAAAAGATAGCAAGAGGTTTCGTTTTTACGCAGGTTTTATATTAACTTTGCAGCGTTCTTTTGATGATTATCGACCGCTCAGTTGCGAGCACGTTGCTATCGAAGGAACGCCAGACAAGATATTAACAGTGACCAAAGACCAAATTTAATGATGTTCAAAAGACTGAGAAAAATTGCCATTATAGCCCTGTCAGCATTTGCCGTGGTGCCCGCCATGGCTCAGGATCTGCTGGCCAGCCAGGCCCCTATCGACCGTAAGATGAAAGCCGTTGATGCCGAGATGCTGCAACAGCTCGTTGAGATGGAGGAGGAATATGATTCGCCTGCCGCCGACCTGTATGAGGACTGGGACAATACCTACGCCCACAAGCTGACCTCGCTGCCCGACTCGTTCCGCATCGATCTGCGCGACTTCTGCATGCCTACGCCCAGCCGCGTCATTACCTCGAACTTCGGTGCCCGCTGGGGCCGCCAGCACAAGGGCCTCGACATCAAGGTCTATATTGGCGACACTATCCGTGCTGCCTTCAGCGGCAAGGTGCGCATCGTGCGCTATGAGGCCAAGGGCTACGGCAAGTACGTGGTCATTCGCCATCCCAACGGTCTGGAGACCATCTACGGCCACATGTCGAAGCAGCTGGTGCGCGAGGACCAGGACGTGCGTGCCGGCGACCCCATCGGCCTGGGTGGCAACACGGGCCGCAGCACGGGCTCGCACCTGCACTTCGAGACCCGCCTGTGTGGCGTGGCGCTGAACCCCGCCATCATGTTCGACTTCCGCAACCAGGACGTCGTGGCCGACAGCTACCTGTTCCGCCGCAACCAGTATGAGCGCGACGGCTTGCAGGCCACCCGTCTGCGTGGTGCCAATGGTCTGTATGGCTACAACCCGGCCGACGTGAACAGCCCCAATATGGGCAAGAGCTATGCCGCCAGCGACAATGGCAGCCGCAGCGGCAACGTGCGCTACCACAAGGTGAAGAAGGGCGAGACGCTCTACTCCATAGCCCGCAAGCACGGCACCACCGTGGCAGCCCTGTGCAAGCTGAACCGCATTGGCAAGAACGTGCGCCTGCGCACCGGACAGATTCTGAAGTACAGCTAAGCTCTATGCCTCTTCGTTTTGCCCTTTTCGGCAATATGTATCAACAACACAAGTCGGTAGCCATCAAGCAAGTGCTTGATGGCTTAGCCAGATATAATAGCCATATCTGCATCGACGAAGACTACTACGATTTTCTTCTCAGCTCCGATCTCATCGACGCCGACAGCCCCGTAGAGGTGTTCTGCGGGCAGGACTTCAATGCCGACTTTGCCGTGTCGATGGGCGGCGACGGCACCCTGCTGAAGACGGCCAGCCGCGTGCGCGACAAGCAGATACCCATCATGGGCATCAATATGGGCCGGCTGGGCTTCCTGGCCGACGTGAGCGCCGAGGCCGTCGACGAGGCCATCGATGCCCTCTACCGGGGCGACTACTCCATTGAAGACCGCTCGCTCATACACGTCGAGACCAACGGCGAGCCTATCGAGGGCTATGAGTGCGCCCTGAACGACGTGGCCATCTTGAAGCGCGACACGGCCTCGATGATCAGCATTCGCGCCACCATCAACGGTGAGTACCTCACCACCTATCAGGCCGACGGCCTCATCATCTCGACCCCCACCGGCTCTACGGCCTACTCGCTGTCGAACGGCGGCCCCATCATCGTGCCCCGCACGGGGGTCATGCTGATGACGGCCGTGGCACCCCACTCGCTCAACGTGCGCCCCATCGTGCTGCCCGACACGGCCCAGATAGAGCTCACTGTGTCCAGCCGCAGCCACACCTTCCTCGTGGCCATCGATGGTCGCTCGGGCAAGCTGCCTGAAGGGGCCACCCTGCGCCTTACGCGCGCGCCCTATATGGTAAAGGTGGTGAAGCGCAGCGGCACCCGCTACTTCGCCACCCTGCGCGAAAAAATGATGTGGGGAGCCGATACGAGGTGAGAGGTAAGAGGCAAGAGGTGAGAGGTAAGAGGATAGTAATGGCGTTTCGAGACTTATTTCATCTTCCCCAGAACAAGTATTCTGCCCGTGAGATTGGGCGATGGCTCTGGCGGGCCTGGCAGGGCAACCGCCTGCAGGCCTCGCTCAATGCGTCTATCGGGCTCATAGGCGTGGCCGTCAGCCTGGCCACTGTATGGGCCATGCAGCGGGCCATCGACACGGCTTCGGGCGTCATTCCCGGCTCCATCTACGGAGCCGTGGGCGTTATGGCACTGCTCATCCTCGCCGAGTTTGCCGTCGGCATCTCGCGCGTCTGGATCAAGAACATACTGGGTGTCAGGGCGCAGAACCGCATGCAGGAGCAAATGCTGGCCCGGCTGCTGCGCTCGGAGTGGCGGGGCCGCGAGGCTATGCACAGCGGCGACGTCATCAACCGCCTGGAGCAGGATGTGCGCACCATCGTCACCTTCCTCACCGAGACGCTGCCCTCGGTCATCAGCACGCTGGCCATGTTCATCGGAGCCTTCTTCTACCTGTTCCAGATGGATGCCTGGCTGGCCGTCATCACCGTGGCCATACTGCCCCTGTTCCTGCTCGTCAGCCGCTTCTACGTGGCCAAGATGCGCCAGCTGACGCGCCGTGTGCGCGACACCGACAGCCGCGTGCAGAACATTCTCACCGAGACCATGCAGCACCGCATGCTCGTGAAGACGATGGAGGCCGACGACCAGATGCTGGAGCGACTGGGCGACACACACCAGGAACTGCGCCAGAACGTGCGCCAGCGCACGCTGTTCAGCGTCTTTTCCCACCTGATGATCAACACGGGCTTCTCCCTGGGCTATCTCGTCGCCTTCCTCTGGGGAGCCCTCCGACTGAGCGAGGGCACCATCACCTTCGGAGCCATGACCGCCTTCCTGCAGCTGGTCTACCGCATACAGGGACCTGCCCGCGACCTCACCCGTCTGGCTCCAGCCTTCGTCAGTGTGTTCACCGCCACCGAGCGGCTCATGGAGCTGGAGGAGGTGCCCGAGGAGCAGCAGGGCGAGCCCATCATGCTGCCCGCCCCCTGCGGCATACGCTTCCGCGACGTCACCTATAACTACGGTGCTGCGGGCCAGCTGCCCACCGTGCAGCATGCCAACTACGACTTCCGTCCCGGCTCGTGCACGGCCATCCTCGGCGAGACCGGTTCGGGCAAGACCACACTCATCCGTCTGCTCCTGGCCCTCATCCGTCCGCAAGAAGGCCAGATCGAAATCTACGCCCACCCCTCCCCTACCGGTTCCCAGCTCTCGCCCCTGCACCGCTGCAACTTCGTCTACGTGCCCCAGGGCAACACGCTGCTCAGCGGCACGCTGCGCCAGAACATGCAGATAGGCAACCCCGATGCCACCGACGAGCAAATGCTCGCCGCCCTGCGCATGGCCTGTGCCGACTTCATCGGCCAGCTGCCTAAAGGGCTCGACACCGCCTTTGCCGAGCAGGGTGGCGGACTGAGCGAGGGTCAGGCCCAGCGCATCGCCATCGCCCGTGCCCTGCTGCGTCCCGGCAGCATCATGCTCTTCGACGAGGCCACCAGCGCCCTGGACCCCGACACCGAGAAGCAGCTCCTCGAGAACATCCTCCGCGAGCGCCACAAGACGGTCATCTTCGTCACCCATCGTCCCGCCGTCGTCAGCTACTGCGACCAGGTCATCCGCACCGACAAGACTCCCCTACCCTGACACCCCCCAACCAAACGAGCACTCCGTTACCCCACAACGGAGCCTCCATTCCACCGCAACGGAGCCTCCATTGAAATGAAACGGAGCCTCCATTAAGCCATAACGGCCCCTCCGTTGTCCCAGGCCGATGTCACCTCTGGTCGAAAAACTCTCTTGCCATACGCGTAAGTTCATCGGTGTCTATCGCCTCCAAAATCACTTCCTCTGGCTCCAAATCGAGCAGGAACTGCATATAGGTGGGAAGAGTCAACAGGTCTCCATCACGCCCAATGTTATAGTCTCCAAACTTGATGAAATGCTTTATGCCATATTTCTCAGGGTGTTTTCTGACGGTAGAGATACTTTTTGCCTGAGCGCTTTTAGCTTTCACCTCCACTGGAACGCACTCTCCTTTATAACGGATAAGGAAATCCAGCTCCAAGCCAGAATCTTTTTGGAAATAGTATAAGCTCTGTCCCTTTTTGATGAGTGTGTCGGCCATCAAGTTTTCAAAGATCGCCCCTTTGAATCCTCCCAGATTACCTTGAAGAATATCCGCTCTTGTCGTGCCTCCAAGCATGGCGACCAACATGCCAATGTCCGCAGTATAGACCTTGAACACGTTGTCTATGGCATTGCCCTCCAACGGCAGTCCCGTAATGTTGGAGTTATAGCAACGGCGTATGATATCGGCGTCTTCTAACCATTGAAGGGAGTCTTTGTAATGCACGCCACGTCCACCACTTTCCACTTTAGACCACTGGTATTTCTTATTATCTTTGGCCAGTTGTTTTGGAATGGCATTGAAGCAGGCCCGAATGTGAGGTTTGTCCTTGTCATCAGCATATTTCACCATGTCTGAACGGTATTCTTTGAGAAGAGAATTCCATACGTCATTTACCTGGCCTATGCTTCCAGTTTCCATCAGTGCATTGACAGCAGCAGGCATTCCTCCCACAGCGACATATCGATACAGGAGCGTCTTCATAGCAACATGGATACCATTTGGCACAGGTGTTTCCTCCTCCAGGCAACGCTTCAATACATTGATGATTTCCTCATTCAGGTTGTTCGCCCACAAAAACTCTTCAAAGTCGAGCGGATACATCTCCACAATTTGCTCATAGCCTACAGGGACAGAATTGCTGCCCCTTTCTTGTTCGGTGGGTTTCCTTGTGCGCTGTCTCTTTTCGTCCTGACCGTAGCCTTGCACTCCAAGCAGCGACCCTGTAGCGATTATGTCATAACGACCGTCTTCCTTGAAGAACTTCAGGCTGGTACGTGCTTCCGGGCAGTCCTGTATTTCATCAAGGATAATGCACGTCTCTCCAGGAATGAATTTTGCAGTCCTCATCTGGGCAGAAAGATTAAGGACAATGCTATCTACATCCTTTGAGTCATAGAAGGCTTCTCTCCTTCTTTTTTGCTTGATGAAATTGATATATACCACATGCTTGTAGTTCTCATCGGCGAATAATTGGGATATATAAGTCTTACCGCATTGGCGAATACCCATGATAACAAGTGGGAAATGGTTCGGTTGTTCCTTCCACTTCTTTAATGTCTCAAATATCTTCCTTTTAAGCATAACACATAAAATTTTGTGCGCAAATATACGTTTTTCCAACGACTTTTGCAATAGTCAACGTCATTTTTCCAGCGACTTTTACACATTTTATGCTTTTTTTCTAACGAAGTTCTCACTTTCGTTGCTTTTCTACCCGAAAACACCATTCTGAAAGTGTGGATGCATAACGGCCCCTACAATTGTACCAAACTTACTGCGGTCACCATTCCTGCCTCAGTGGAATACATCTATCAACAGGCTTTTGCAAGGTGCGATGCCTTGCAAAGTGTCAATGCACAGCCCACCACCCCGCCGTTCCTTTATGACAACTCGTTCACGAACTACGACATTCCGCTCAATGTGCCCGAGGGATGCAAGGAAGCATACGCTGCGGCACAGGGATGGAGCAACTTCACTACAATCAACGACGGAAACGTGTACTACCAGCTGGCCGTCACGACCGAGGGGCACGGCACGGCTACCTACGGAGAAACGGAAGTAAGCAACGAGACCAAATACTTCGAGGTACGGGAAGGCAGCGATGTGACGCGGAGCTGACAACTACAGGCTCTCTGCGGCAATGGTGAATGGCACCGACGTGACGGACGGCATCATCGACAACGAGCTTACCATCGCCGACATCAGGGCCAACACGCAGGTGAGCCTTACCTTCGAGCGTGCCTCTACGGCCACGCTGATCACCATGGCCAACGAGATGCAGACCTACTGCCCCATAGAGGATGTGGACTTCAGCGGGATGAGCGGTCTGAAAGCCTACACCGCAACGGGCTACGACCACGGCGTGCTGACCGTGTCACGCGTGCTGAATGCGCCCGCCGGCACGGGACTGCTCATTGTGGGCGAGGCCGGAACGACCTATCAGGTGCCCTACGCCCAGACCACGGGCTACTACATCAACCTGCTGCACGGGCTGATGGAAGACACCTGGCTGAACCCCACCGAGGACGACCAGACCAACTACGTGCTTGGCAAGAAGAACGGAGTAACCACCTTCTACCGCTTGTCGGCCGCAGGCACGGTAGGTGCAGGGAAGGCCTACCTGCAGCTGCCCACGAGCGTGGTTGGCAATAACGATGCCGGTGGAAGGCCGATGCGAATAGTGGCCGACGACGAGACAACGGGCATCAGCGAGACGCTCACCAGCGAGGGGACGCTGCCACCCAGCCGCTGCTACAACTTGAAAGGCATGAGAGTAGACAGGCCCGCAGGTGGCATCTACATCATTGATGGCCGCAAAGTATTTATAGGAAAGAAAGGAGGTACGAGATGAGAAGGAAATATCAGCGACCGACGCTGTCGGTACATTGCGTAATGACATCGGGCATGATTGCCAGCAGCCCGTCGTTCCCGTCGGAAGACATCAGGACGGAAGACGGATCTGTCCCCGTCTCCGACGACGTGATCGATCCAGGAGGAGCCCTGTCCCGCCGTTCCCGATGGGGCGATGAAATGTAACGCCGCTTGCTCAGCGAATAGAACACGGCACCCGTGATGTAGCACACACCTTCGGCCCGCTACAGGTCGAGGCAGGCACCAGTGCCTATACCGTCCAGCACATGCCCAGCCACAAGAACGTCTCGACTACTCAGATCTATGCCGCAATGGCCGACGAGTCGAAGCGCGAGTCCGTGGACAAGATAACGCTGAAGTCTGCCAAGATTGCCCAGATGAAGGTTGGATAATTGAAAAAAGAACGATGAAGGTCGAAATCTTGATAAAAAAAACGAGATTTCGACCTTCATCGTTTTACTATACCCATGCTTAAGGCTCCAACGAACGATGAAAACGAGCGCGAGTCTGTGGACATTTGAGCATCCCCGCCAAACGGGGAAGCGGCGTAAGCCAAAGGGGCAGAAAGAAAAAAGCCGTCCACAGAGGACGGCTATTATTTAGATAGAGTTTTATATTTCAAATGGGAATTTATATTTATATGATGCAGGCAAATCATCAATCTGCTCATTCAATAATTTAATTGCTTTCTTGAAATCTTTTATTTTCCTAATCATGGCAACAACCTTCAAGAAGTCTTCTTTGCTATGTGGAATAGCAACTTTCAAATTCAAGAACTGCTCACTCTTGAATCTTGCACGACTTTCTTTGGTTGACCCCGTCGTCATACGGCTTATATATGCCGTAACTTGGGGACTGGAGAAATAAAAGCATAGATAATCAAGTAATGATATTAGGTCGCCATGTACGACTTTCTTAACCTTGAATGTTGGAAATTCATTGGAAAGATAGTGGCCTTCAAATTCTTTC
Source organism: Prevotella sp. (assembly GCA_017478085.1). Taxonomy (GTDB): domain Bacteria; phylum Bacteroidota; class Bacteroidia; order Bacteroidales; family Bacteroidaceae; genus Prevotella. Next base: position 20,607 of record JAFVEE010000048.1, read on the forward strand.
GTTACATAAGCGAAAGAACCATTATGGGCAAACAGTCGGCTATATGCGAACCAATTCAGTTTAACTTTATTCAATCTGTCACGTTTCAATAGTCCCTCTGGATGCAGGAACAATCCATTCCCTTTTCCACTAATGCCCAATGTGAAGTATTCTGTTTCACCAGTTACAGTTTCTACGTTTTTCTCTTCTTCCAGTATTTCATCGGCATTGTAATAATCGTACCGAATGGCACTAAGGTCTAATTCGTGAGATTTGGAAATGTTGCGAATAATACTATTCAGGCCAGAGACATCTTTCTTCATTTTGTCTAATGTATCATTGAATTCAAGAGCGAAATCAATGTCAATTGCAACATGGGCTTCTGCATCTAATCTTTCTGTAGCAGAAGTAATAGTCACAATTTTGGTGTTCTTGAAGAACGGAGAGAATGACGCTGAATCCTTCTTATATTGTTGCCAATCCATTAAGATATCAGGCAGTTCGTTTCCTGGAACTTGCAAGCCTGTTGGAGCATATCCTGAATTGCTGCATACTGCCATAAACACTGGATAGCCTGTAGAGAATTCCGATTCTTCTGCCTTTCTTCGTATGAAAATTATAGAGGTCTTTGCCTTTGTGTTGTAGCCCTCAAATGTCTCTTTGTTCAAACCTACGACAGCCAAGACTTCTGCATTCTTGTGAATGTATTCTCTGACATATTTGTTTCGGTCACCATTGAGAAGGCCATCTGGCAACACCATAGCAACAATGCCTGTTCCCTTTTTTACGAGTTTAAGACACCTTTCTATTGCAAGTATTTCTCTTGCTTGACTGTTTCTGTTTCTTCCTAAATCATAATTGTTTAGTATGTCTGCGTTAGTCTCAAAAGCACCGAATGGGGGATTGGTAAAACAGACATTGAACATTTCTTCACCAATAACAGTTTTGAACTTGCCTTTATTGTCGCTGTCCTCAACCAGTACGTCAACAAAACCGTCATGATTGAACACACCATTACGGCCATCGCCATGAATAATCATATTCATCTTACATGATTGTGAATTACGCTCCTTCCAGTCCGTTCCATAAAGCGATTCATTCGATAACCGCCGCTTCCACATTTCGCTTTCCTCTTCAGAGAAATCCCGCAAACGTATTTTTTCACTTACACGCTCAAAAGCATAAATTAAGAAGCCACCCGTCCCACAAAATGGGTCAACGATTTTGTCGCCTATCTTTGGAGAAATGGCATCTACGATGAATTCTACAATATTTCTTGGTGTAAAATACTCACCGAGACCTTCTGTAAACGTATCACCAAGGAAGAATTCAAAGGCTTCACCCTTCACGTCAAAGTTGGTCAGCGTAAAATCATAGGACTCAAATATCTCAACAATGCTCCTTATTGTACGGTCTTGCAGATTGATTGAGCCAGAATTAGGAAACAGTTCCTTAAACTCTGGAGCACTATGTATGTCTGCGAACATCTTTTGGACAATGTTAACCCCCAAATTCTTTAGGGAAGAGTCAAAAATTTCTTTTGTAAATCTATTTGAGTCCTTGTGATATTGCTCCTCATACATCTTAGCAAAGATAATTTTCGACATTTCGTCAAACGCCTGTATTGGGTCATATCCCTCATTGTTGCGTATGATGTTGTGACACTTGCGAAGCAATGACTTAAAGGTACTCACATCATCAATGGTAAATAGCGTTTTCTTCGCCTCGGCAGCTAAAGATTCACGAATGTTCTTGCCAAGAATTGTAGTGGTAAAGTCTTTCTCTATGTCCTTCTTTGAAGGAATGTCTTTGATACGTGTTTTATCTATCGTCTGGAATACTTGCGTGTTTATACCGTTTGTCAAGACTGCAATAGGAGCAATCTTTGGCAATAGTCGGGCATAACTGATAACTTGATTCTTTCCGTTTGTCGTTAGAATCTCAGACGGCGATTTTGTGTCAATGACTATAATGGGAGTATCCTTTTTCTTACTCGTATAAACGATGATGTCAGCGAAGATGTTTTTTTTCTTGATACCCTCGTTGACCTCAATAGTCTTTTCAAATTCCATTTGATCGAGACTATAGCCCAACTTTTGGAGATAAGGAAGCACAACCTTTACTTTTACATCCTCATCACTCTTGCAATCCAATTTGTATTCCATAAATTTTATGCTGTTAGGTTTCTAATTTAATTGCAAAATTAAACAAAAATCTCTGCATTACCACCGCTTGATATGAAAAAGTGCTAAATATTATGTGATTTTAGCAGAAAAGTGTTCACGGTGGGTATGAATAGGATTATTTTTCGTAATTTTGCGATTGAAAATCGCGGAACTGACACGGGAAGGCTCCAACGAAAAATGAAAACGGCTGTTCCGATGTGGGGAGGTCGAATTTGAAAAGAAAACGGAGTAACAACGATTCAAATTAGGAAGGTTATGACTAAGATTGCTGCCCGAATATCTCAGAAATGGGATGTTCGGGCAGCAGTCGTTTATAGGCGTTTTTGTAAGTATGCTATTTGCATGTGCTAAGTATGATAGTAAGGTGTCGTAAACCATATACTTAGCGAGTGTAAGTGGCATAGTTGGATGAAGAAAGGAACAATCCAATTTCTATCATAAATTTCTAAACTATCCTAAATCTAAGGTGCAAATTTACAAAATCTGCCGCAAAAGTCGTAACTTTGCACAATTATTACCGCTCGAATTTATTCGCTTTTATAAAAAAAGAACATTGTTTAAGATTATCAGGTCTTGGCAGTTTAGAGTCCCTTGGTAAGGGACGGCTATAACTATAATGCAGGGATATAAATTGACATTATGAAGAAAGTATTTATTTTAATGGCAGTCGTAGCCTTGTGCTTCACTGCCTGCGCCCAGAAGAAGGGTGAACAGAAAGGTCTACGACATGGTGGTGGTATGGAAGTTAATAAGGACAGCGACAGCACGTTTGTTGCCCTGAAAAACGAGACGCTTGCGAAGTTCAAGCAGTTCACTTTCGAGGATGCTGAGACGGGCAAGACGATGGCGTATAACCTGATGGTTCCTGCGGGTTATGATGGCACGAAGAGTTTCCCTCTGGTGCTGTTCATGGCCGATGCCAGTACCGTCGGTAAGGACGTGACGGCTCCGCTGACTCAGGGTTATGGTGCCTTGGAGTTCGCATCGGACAGAGACCAGGCGGCGCATCCATCATTCGTGCTTGTTCCGCAATATACGGAGTGGGTCGTGCAGGATGACTGGAGCACGACGGACGAGGTGGAGATGACCATCCGACTGCTGCAGGCGGTTTGCAAGGAATACAAGGTGGACACAAATCGACTGTACACCACAGGCCAGTCGATGGGAGGCATGATGTCGTTCTACTTCAACATCACCCATTCCGACCTCTTCGCTGCCTCGCTATTCGTCAGCAGCCAGTGGGACACCACTAAGATGAAAGATTTCGGCAAGAAGCACTTTTTCTACATCGTGGCCGGTGGCGACCAAAAAGCATCGGGCGGCATGAGGGACTTGGCCGAAGTCCTGAAGGAACAGAACGCCCGAGTTGATTCTGCCTCATGGAGTGCCAAGCTTCCCCAGGCAGAACAAGAACGACTGGCAGAGGAACTGATAGCCAAAGGCGGCAACATCAACTTCATCAAGTGGGAGGCAGGCAGCGTCCTTCCAGAGACGGGACGGGCTATGGAGCACATGGCCTCCTTCGACTACGGCTATAAGATTGCCGCCGTCCGCGACTGGTTGTTTAAGCAGAGTAAGTAACGAGCAATTGTCGCAAATTCTGCAATAGATGTAGCACAGAGGAGAGATTGCGATTAAATGAAATATTTCTATGTCTCTAAGATGAAAGAATTTGTCTAACTTTGTAAGCAACTACATTTTAGACCTATGAAAGAAGCTGAAATTAAGAACAGGGTGATTGGCGTAGACATCAGTAACGCCACTACCACCTATGCCATTGTCGATGTACGTGGCAACATTATTGCCAGTGACTCGTTCACAACGAGTGACTATCCTGACATTCACCAGTATGTGGGCAAGCTCTCTGAGGCCATCTTGATACTTGCCGAGGAAAATGGCGGTTACGACACTATCCGTTCGGTAGGCATCAGTTGTCCCAGTGCTACTTTTACCTCTGGGTGTATAGAGAATGCCGCTAATCTGCCGTGGAAAGGTGTTATACCTTTGGCCGCTATCATGCGCGACCGCTTAGGGCAGGCTGTGGCGGTGGGCAACGACTGCCATGCTTCTGCACTGGGCGAGAAAATGTTTGGCTCGGCTCATGGAATGAAGAATTTTCTGGTCATTAACCTCGGTGTGGGGTTTGGCAGTTGTTTCTTTTCCAATGGACAGGAGCATCATGGTGCTCATGGGTATGCAGGAGAGATTGGTCATACATGCATTGTTGACCACGGACGTCATTGCGGCTGTGGACTTGACGGCTGTCTGGAGGCTTATACCGCAGCGCGTGGCATCGTACTGACGGCTCAAGAATTGATGGCAGAGAGCAATGCGCCATCGAAGATGCGACTGGAAGAAAAACTGAGTCCCAGCGTCATCACCCGTCTTTGCGATGAAGGCGACGAAATGGCCATCGAAGTATATCGTCGTACAGGCTATCTGTTAGGACGTGGCTTAGCCGCATACGCCTCTCTGATTGATCCTGAGATTATCATTATGACAGGAGGTATTTCGCAAGCAGGCCACTGGCTGCTGGAACCTACATTCGACTCGTTTGAGAGCCATGTTTTCCCCAATATGCGCGGCAAGGTGAAAATGATGATTTCCAAGCTGAACAACCGTGAGCGTGATGTCCTCGGTGCCAGTGCCTTGGCATGGGAAGTGCCGGAGTATTCTCTATTCAAGTAACGGATTACATAAACACATCGAGCGTGCCGCCTGCCGTGATGTCGGCGTGTCGTAGCGTGTATGACTTGTAGGGCTTGCCGTTCAACTGCATCGACCGGATGTAAAAGTCGGCAGGCTTTTTCTTGTGTGCGTTGATGCTGAAGCACTTGCCGTCGGCCAAGTGGATGGTGACACGGCGGAACAGCGGCGTGCCGATGGCATACTCGCCGCCAACGGGACAGACAGGATAGAAGCCCATTGACGAGAATACGAACCACGAGGACATTTCGCCGCAGTCGTCGTTGCCGGCATAGCCGCTCGACGTGGTGTTGTAGAGCTGGGTGCATATCTGGTGAACCAACTGCTGCGTCTTGCGGGGTTGTCCGGCATAGTCGTAGAGATAAGCCACATGGTGGCTGGGCTCATTGCCGTGTACGTACTGTCCGATGAAGCCCGAGGCATTGTCGTTTTTCTCGCCGCTCTGGTCGGTGAGGGTGAAGAACTGGTCGAGCCGCTTGCAGAACTGCTTAGGCCCGCCATGGAGGGCAATGAGGCCGTCGATGTCGTGCGGCACGTACCATGACCACTGCCAGGCGTTGCCCTCAGTGTAGGGGTTGCCACCATTTGCCCCATAGCGCAGAGGGTCGAAAGGCGTGAGCCACTGTCCGTTGGATGTGCGGGCCTGGAAAAATCCGTTCTCAGGATTGAAAAGGTTACGGTAGTTCTGGCTACGCTTCATAAAATGATCGTAGATGTCTTTGCGGCCTAAGTGCCCCGCCAACTGGGCCACGCACCAGTCGTCGAACGCCTGCTCCAGCGTGATGCTGACCGACTGCGACTGCAGGTCTTCGGGCATGTAGCCATACTGCTCCCATAGGTCGAAAGGCGAACCAGGATGGGAGGTGGTGGCGGAAGCGAGGCAGGCATTAAAAGCCTCACCCCCAACCCCTCTCCCAAGGAGAGGGGAGTAGTCACCTTTGCTATTGGATTTTTCATTAGCATAACTATATACTCCCCTCTCTTTGGGAGAGGGGCCAGGGGTGAGGCTCTTTATGATTGCATCCACCACCACAGGTATAGCGTGGTTGCCTATCATGCAATAATTGTCCTGGCCCCATAGATCCCAGATGGGCAGATAGCCGTAGGTGTCATAATGGGCCATCATAGAGCGTACAAACTGCATGTTCTGCTCCGGGGCTATGAGCGTGTAAAGGGGATGGGCGGCACGGAAGGTGTCCCATAGTGAGAAGGTGGTGTAGTAGGTCTGTCCCTTGGGCATCCGGCGTGTGGTGTAGTCAGTGGCAGTGTAGTCACCACTGACATCGCTCATCGTATTGGGCTGGATGAAAGCATGGTAGAGGGCCGTGTAGAACTTCTGCATATCCTGCTCGTCGCCATCCACCTCAATACGACTGAGCATGCGCTCCCACAGCTCGTCGGCCTCACGCACATACTGGTCGAAGTCCCATGAGCGGGCTTCAGCCTCCATGTTCAGGCGGGCATTCTCGATACTTGTGGTGGAGAGAGAAACTTTTACAATGAGAGCCTCACCCCCAGCCCCTCTCCCAAGGAGAGGGGAGTGGTTACCTTTGCTATTGATACTTTCGTTAGCATAACTATATATTCCCCTCTCCTTGGGAGAGGGGTCGGGGGTGAGGCTTAATCTTGCCTTTAGTGCCTTGCCATTGACCACATTCGTTTGGCCATAATTGTGATCGCCGTCGGAAATGGCGTATGAGGTGATGGGTTGTGACAGTTCTATATGGAAATAGACGCGGCGAAGTTTGGCCCATCCCGTGATGATGCGGTAGCCCTCGATGACGGTCGGACTTACGATGCGCAGTTGCGACTGAATAATCCGACGCTCCCAAGAGCCCTTCGGTGCCGAGTGGTCCAGGTCGATGAGCAGTTGATGGAGCTTTCCCCCTGGATAGGTGTAGCGGTGAATGCCAGTACGTGTCGTCGCCGTCAGTTCGGCGCGGATGCCATCCTCCAGTGTGATGGCGTAGTAGCCGGGGTGCGCCTCCTCCTGTTCATGACGGAGGGCCGACCATGTATTGCCTGTCGTGGTGGGCATCAGCAGCAAGTCTATGAGGTCACAGGCTCCCGTACCGCTCAGTCGGGTATGGCTGAAGCCGCATAGGTGTGAGTCGTTATAGTCGTAGCCCGATGCCTTGTCCCAGTCGGGCGAGACCTGTGTGTCTGGGCTGAGTTGCACCATGCCGAAAGGCACCGTGGCTCCAGGATAACAATTGCCTGACAGCGAGTTCTCAACGGCACCCGTGCCGATGAACGGATTCACAAACTTAGTGTACTTGCCTGCCTGCATGGTAGTCACTCCAGCCATCATGGCCAGTAGAACGACGATTGTTCTCATCTGCTTTGCTCCTCGTATAGTTTCTGGTGTGCAAAGTTACAAACTTCCAGTCAATCCATTGCTTTACAAACCTTTCATTAAATAGCACATTTCTGTCACAATGGCTGGTTTGTACGGTGATTTCATGTGTGTTGTACTGCGAAACAACCTCCATTACCTTTCTAAATGTTATTTCATCACAGACAGGCTATCATCAAAATAATGGTTAAATCTTCACCTCTTCTTGCAGTTTTTTACAGAAAAAGACGTCGTTCCATTTTTTTTGAGTACCTTTGCAGTTGATATTTTACTGCAGAAATTATTCTGAGCGTCGAAAAAGCCGATGAACGGAGCACGGCCATTAAAGTTTGTCGTTAATAAATGCACAATGTGTACAATACATAAAACGTATGCGGGCGATGCCCGATTGATGAACAACACACCCAGTAACTCGGTGGATATTGTAGTAACATCCCCACCATACCCTATGATAGAGATGTGGGATGAGTGTTTTGCTTGTCAAAACGCTGAAATAGGCGAAACTATTGAAGAATCGCCCGATAAAGCTTTTGAATTGATGCATCAGCAGTTAGACAAGGTTTGGCACAGATGTTATGATGTATTGAAAGAAGGTGGCTTTCTCTGCATTAACATTGGAGATGCCACTCGAACCATCAACGGGAAGTTCAAACTTTACAATAATCATACTCGCATTTCCGACCTCTGCAATGCTATTGGCTTCACAACTTTACCAAATATCATTTGGCGCAAACAGACAAATGCTCCAAATAAGTTTATGGGAAGCGGTATGTTGCCATGCGGAGCATACGTTACGCTTGAACATGAGTGGATATTGTTGTTCAGGAAGGGTGATAAGCGGCAATATAAGACACAGAGCCAAAAGCATGAAAGGATGGAGAGCTCCTTCTTCTGGGAAGAACGTAATGTTTGGTTCTCGGATGTATGGGATGTGAAAGGTACGAAGCAAAAGATGGAGCATCCAGGTAGTCGTGAACGAAGCGCAGCTTTCCCTTTTGAGATTCCTTTTCGGCTTATCAACATGTTCTCGCAGAAAGGTGACACGGTACTTGACCCTTTTCTCGGTACTGGCACAACTATGCAGGCAGCCCTCATGTGTGGTCGCAATTCCGAAGGTTATGAGATTGACCCAGCTTTGAAAGATGTTATAGAGAATGGTATTGCCTCAATGGACGTTGATATGTGTAACAACTACATTAAACAACGTTTCGACCGCCATGTCTCTTTTATTGAAGACCGCAAGAAACAAGGCAAGGAAGTGAAACATTTCAATATAAATCTAAATGTACCTGTAATGACAGGACAAGAAGAACAGATATCTTTTAACTACATCACCTCGATACGCAGAAACAAGGATGGTTTTTACGAAGCAGATTATGAAGTGTCTTCAGATATGAACAACATCCCTTTTCAGTTAATAAAGCAAATCATTTGAAAATATGGAAAAATACTCAATGGGATTCGGTAAGAAGGAGCATGTCTTAAACTATGCTTGTCAACTCTATCAACTATCTCGCCCTACAAAAGTCGGAGCCGTGATGGCCTTGATACGTGAGTGCCAACCTTCATCATACGAAGAATGGAAAGAGTGGTATTTCGCCAACGCCTATACAGCAACAAAGACTCCTGTCAAGCTGTCTTTAGAGAGCCTAACGGAACTTGGCGAGCGGCTATATGAGAAAATACAGACCTTCGTCATCCCTGATTGGCAGGAAGCATTTAGCCAACTGACTCTTAAAGACTGCATTGACTATATTTACAATCTCACAATTAATCGTACGTATGATGGTTATACCCGCGAGAAGTCTGTTGTGAACGACGGTTTGGCTAAGAAATTCCCCTCCGTGACATTTGAGGAAAGTGATCCAGAGTTGGGCCATGCTGGTGATATAGACTATGTGGCAAAGGTGGGGCACTATCAGTTCGGTATTCAGATAAAACCTGTTACCGCCAATGCCAATTTTGGAGGCTATTCTCTGAGTGAGCGCATGAAAGCCAGCTTCAACGATTTCACGGAGAAGTTTGGCGGTAAGGTGTTCGTCGTATATAGCCAGAAAGGCGAGATTGCAAATACGGATGTCATTGACAGCATCGCCAAAGAAATAGAGCGACTTCAAAGCCTGTAAGAATGCCAACTCAGCATGTTCTGATAAATGGTGACTGCCGCAGAATGACACGGATTCAAGACGAATCCGTGCACTTGATTGTGACCTCTCCACCCTATTGGCAACTGAAGGACTATGGCTCTGAAAACCAGATAGGATTTAATCAAAGCTACGAAGACTACATCAATCATCTGAACTTGGTATGGCGCGAGTGCCATCGCATCCTGCAACCCGGCTGTCGTTTGTGCATCAACATCGGTGATCAGTTTGCTCGTACTGCTTACTATGGCCGTTATAAGATAGTGCCTATACACAGCGAAATCATCCGTTTCTGCGAGACTATAGGTTACGACTATATGGGTACAATTATCTGGCAGAAGCAAACTACGATGCACACTTCTGGAGGACAAAAAGTTATGGGGAGCTATCCCTATCCACGCAATGGTATTGTAAAGGTTGATTATGAGAACATCTTGCTCTTTAAAAAGCAAGGCAAGGCGCCAACGGCAGATAAACATGTAAGAGATGTATCAAAGCTGACTGACGAGGAATGGCACACCTATTTCTCTTCACATTGGATATTTCCTGGCGCACGGCAATCAGAACACATTGCAGTTTTTCCTGAGGAGCTACCCAAACGACTTATAAAGATGTTTTCCTTTGTTGGCGATACTGTCTGTGACCCGTTTATGGGCAGTGGAACAACGGCTTTGGCAGCAATGAGATTAGAACGAAACTCTGTTGGCTACGAGATCAATCGTGACTTCCGCAGATATTACCATGAGAAGTTAAGCAAAGCTGACAAGGGAAACATTTTCGAGTTTTACGAAGACAATTGTGCTATCGATTTTGAGCAACTGCTATTGGTTTTGCCTTATAAGTTTGTTGATGTACATAAAATAGAAAGTAAGATAGATTTCAAGAAACAGACCTATGGTTCCAAATTTGAATTAACGGATAGCGAATACGAAAAGAATAAAGCATTCTTGAAAACTGATGATAAAAAAGTTGCGACAGTAATTATCAATCATGCTCGCCCAGCCCTTTACCAAAAAATGATAGAGACAGGCATCTGTTACCTGCGGGCGGGCGACTCAAAGGGCTCACTACTTGTTTCTTCCGGTTTTGAACGATTAAATTATGTTTTGCTACATACTAATGGAGAGAACACCCAGCTATTCAAACTGAAAACATGTGGTCATTTCCAGATATGGACTCGTGAAACGTTGCAACAGTATGGTTTCGCCCCGAGCACTGCATCATATTACATTGTTTTGCATTTCGATTCGACTAAACCAATAGTAATGAAACATTGCCCAGAACTCAAAGAGGGCGGACACACATTCACGGCAAGAATCCGTCCACTGAGCGATTTCGTTTAAATCTTTTAAACATAGTTACCATCATGCCACTACAAGTAACACTACAAGACATCAGGGCACACCACCCCAAAGGGGTGAGCAGCCCAACAGATTTCTATTATATGAATTTGGCCAACCGCCTGCTTACCCTCACAAGCAAGTCGCTCATAGCCACCGAACTGACGCAGGAGATGCGCAAGCGCATCGCCCTCAATGTGACGCTCTACTTCGAGGATGTCATCTGCGACAGCGGCATCTGGCGGTCGTTCGTCACTAAGAACCGTGAGCTGTATGGTCGCCGTCTACCGTTTTATGAGGTGGAGGACGACTATCCGCTCGACGAGCCGTGTCAGAAAGACGTACAATTGGTTGTCTGGGATGCTATCATGACGTTCAAATACGAGTCGGTGGTGAACCCTGAGAACCTTGGGGTAACTTTGCTTGCCGAAACGTTGTTCTTCAACATCGACCAGGAGTTTGAGCGGGCACCCATCAACGAAGCATTGGCGGCCTACTTCCGCGAGTGTCGCTTCATGGACGACTTCTATCCTATGCGCGATGCATTGAAGTTCTTCGTGCTGTCGTGCTATCTCACCAACGGCCGACATGTGGAACACTATCTGGAATACCAGATAGAAACCGCTATGGAGCTGATGGACGACTCTGACATGGCCTACTATGAGGCAGAGTGCGTCATGGCCTGGCAATACCGCATAGGCCCGCTGGCACTGCTGCCACAGGAGTGGTTAGGTATGGCCCTGCGTGCAGTGGGCAAGACGGCAGAGGCAGCCGACGTGGAAGCTATTACGTGGCGCGAATACGAGCCTTACCTGCTGGAGCAGCACGATGGCAAAGGCTTCACCCTGCGCAGCATCGACGACGAGCTACTAACCCTGACCTACCATAACATGGCACAGAAGGATGACAGCATCGTCCGCATACGTGACTTTGTGATGGCGATGTTTGCCTGCTATCGCGGAGATTGGTACCTGAACGGTCCCGCCTCTTGGGGCAATGGCAGTCAGATTTTTAACAAGGTGCGCGATGACGTTGTCAAAGTAGACGACAATGGCCTGCAGAACTATGACGAGCTGGTGCGGCAGAACGAGGGCAGTCCGCTGTTCTACTTCAAGGACGTGGCCGAGGCGATGGCGTTCGTGACACAGGCTACAGGCACAGGCTTTCAAGATGAACTGCCTGATGAGTGGAAGCAGAATGACAAGGATGTTGTGCTCTTCCTCTCGCCAACTAAGCGTATCTTCGCCCTGGCTCCTGGTGCTGCCGAGTGCATCTGCGACCCTAAGAACCCTTACTACAACAAGCAGGCAGCTACGGAGCATGCCCTCTACTTGGTAGTGCAAAACAGAGTTCCTGGCGAGATGCTACGCTACCTGATTGACCACCAACTGATACCCGACGCTTGTCTGAAGTCAACAGTCAGCGCCGAGCATGGCCGACAGTTGCTACAGCAGAACCTCGACTTCATGGCTCGTGCACTACGCCGGGATGACTATCATAAATAAGAAAAAGAGCTGTCTAATAATCTGAATTGCTACGAGTCTTACCTTGTGACAGTAGTGGCCAGTCGTCCGTGCGGAAGGGATTGGCGGGGAGCCCGGCGGCATTGTAGAGCGTGGCTTCAGGATTGTCCTGCCACAGATAGCGAACGGCAACGGGATATTTTACCTCGTCAGACCATACTTCAACCTTGTCCTGGCTTACGATACGGGCTTGGGCATTATGCCATACGTGGTCAGAACCGGCGATGCAGAATTCGCGCAATTGGTCGTCTTTTGCTGTCAGGCCGTCGGCATGTGTGAAAGATACCATCACCTTATGCCCATCAATGGTGTAGTCCTTGTACATAGGACCACTATACTCGATAGGCTGTCCGTAGGTCTTGGCGAGTGCGATGAGTGCCAATCGGCGGGCCACCTCTTGTTTGTTGGGGTAATGCACGTCGTGTCCAAGCCCAACATCTATGGCTGATGCCATACCAGTCTGCGGTAAGTGGAGTGCCATTGCCTGGGCTTCACGCAGTTCAGCCCACAGTGCCTCTACGGGTTCGGAGTGATGCTCATGGAAATTGGCAAGTTGTACATAGTAGAAGGGCAACTCC
>JAFVEE010000049.1 GCA_017478085.1 Prevotella sp.
CTGCGCCAGCTGCACTTCGGCAGCGGGCTGAAGAAAGTGCCGGGCCGGTTCATGGCCGCATCCCCCAGCTACAACCGCTATGTAGAGACCGTCACCTTTGCCGAGGGTGTAGAAGAGCTGGGCGACAGCCTGTTCTGGGTGAATTATACGAGCTGGGCCACGCTGACCAGCGTCTCGCTGCCCACAACGCTGCGCCGCATCGGTGCCCATGCCTTCCATAACCAGATGGGGCTCAGTACGGTGAGCCTGCCCGAAAGGCTTGAAGAGATAGGCCCCTCGGCCTTCAACGCCTGCAACCAGCTTACCACCCTGACCATGCCCGCCACGCTCCTAAGCATAGGCAGCGAGGCTTTCCGCAGCTGCAGTGCCTTGGCCACCGTCTCGCTGAACGAAGGCCTGCTCTCGGTGGGCTACAGGGCCTTTGCCTCTACCGCCCTTGCCAGCATCAGCTTCCCCAGCACCGTGAGTAGTCTGGGTGCCGGTGCCTGCTATGACTGCCGACAGCTGTAGAACGTCACGCTGCCCGCCAGCCTCACGCAGCTGCCCGCCGAACTGTTCTGGGGCTGCTATAATCTGGCCAGCATCGAGCTGCCGCAGGGCATCACCGAGATACCCGACCGCCTGTTCCAGGAGTGCAGCCTCACCAGCATCACGCTTCCGCCAGGCGTCACGCGCATTGGTCACTATGCCTTTTACTATAATGATTTCGAAGGCGAGGTGGTGCTGCCGGCCGGGCTGAAGACCATAGGCGACTATGCCTTCTACAACAGCCTGCCCACGACCAGCAGCTCGCTGACCATTCCCGCCGCCATCGACTCTATTGGTAGCAATGCCTTTGGCCTCAACCGTAACGCCACCATCGCCCTGGCCCAGCCCTCGTCGCTGCAGTATCTGGGCGACTATGCCTTCAGTGACGCCGACAAACTGACCGAGGCCCGCATACCCCAGCTGAAAACCATGGGTCAGGGAGCCTTCTCGGGTTGCAATGCCCTGCAGACGGTGCAGCTGCCCGATGACCTGACCGAACTGCCCTACGGCGTGTTCAGTGGTTGTGAAAAGCTCACCAGCATCAACCTGCCCTCGGCCCTCACCACCATTGGCAACCAAGTCTTCTATAACTGTAGTCTGCTTACCACCCTGCCTCTGCCCGCCTCGGTGCGCACCATTGGCGAACGTGCCTTTCAGTATTGCTACGCGCTCACCGAGATCACCATTCCCGAGGGCGTCACCGAACTTCCGAAAGAAGTGCTCTATGACTGCAATCAGCTGGCCAGCGTTACGCTGCCCTCCACGCTGCGCACTATTGGCCAACAGGCATTAAGCAGCTGCGAGCTGCTCACGGCGCTCACCCTGCCCAGCGGCGTCACCACCATCGGCACGTCGGCCTTCTCCTATTGCAGCGGCCTGCTGCAGCTCGACTTCCCTGCCAGCGTGCAGAGCATAGGCGCTTCGGCCCTGTCGGGGTGCAGCGCCTTGCAGAGCGTCACGCTGCCGCAAGACCTCACCGTGCTGCCCAGCTCCCTGTTCAGTGGGTGCTCGTCGCTGCGCCACGTCACGCTGCCGCCGGGCGTGCAGCAGTTGCCCAGCAGCCTTTTCTACAATTGCAGCCGGCTGGAGACCATCACCCTGCCCACGACCAGTATAACCTCGATACCCGACCGCTTCTGCGATGGGTGCACGTCGCTGCAGGCGTTCACCATGCCGGCCAGCGTCACCTCCATTGGCTATCGGGCCTTCTATGGCTGCGCCTCGCTCACCCAGGTGGTGCTGCCCCTGGGGCTCACCACCATTGGTGGCTATGCCTATCATAGCTGCACGTCGCTGCAGCAGCTGTCGCTGCCCGAAGGGCTTGCCACGCTGGGCGACTATGCCTTCTCGGGCTGCACGTCGCTCACCAGCGTCGCGCTGCCCCAGTCGGTCAAGGTGCTGCCCATCTGTTTGTTCCGCGATTGCACCAGCCTGCAAACCGTGAGCACCGCTGCCGACCTCACGACGATTAATTCCTCGTGCTTCAGCGGTTGCAAGTCGCTGCAGGCCTTCACCATTCCTGCTACCGTCACCACCCTGGGCGGCTATGCCTTCAGTGGCTGCGAGCAGCTGCAGAGCATCGCCCTGCCCGAGGGGCTCACCACCGTGCCCAGCTACCTGTGCAGCGAGTGCTCGCGGCTCAGCAGCGTCAGCCTGCCCAGCAGCATCACTGTCATTGATAACGGTGCCTTTGTCAGGTGTGGCAGTTTGCAGCAGGTGCAGCTGCCCCAGGGCCTTACCACTCTCGAAAGTTCCTGCTTCTCGAACAGCGGCCTCACGAGCATCGACCTGCCCGCCTCGCTCCGCGAAATAAATGGTGCTTTCACGGGCTGCAACAGCCTCACCACGGTCTGGGTGCCTGAGGGCGTGACCAGAGTGAGCAGTGCCTTCGAATACTGCAAAAACCTGCGCAGCGTCTACCTGCCCAGCACCCTCACGTCGAACTCGTATGCTAATTTCGTCTCGTGCAGCCGCCTCACTGAGGTTCACATCAAGGCCGAGACCGCGCCCAGCACCCAATACAGCTTTGATTACGGCGTGTCGACGGCCACGCTCTATGTGCCTGCGGGTCACTTGGCCGATTTTCAGGATAAGCCTTTCGGCCGTGGCTGGAAGGCCGTCGTCGAGGAAGACCTGACGGTGGCCGCACTGGACGATGCCGAGTGGCAGGTGCTCAGGCAGCTGCCCGCCGCCACTGGCGGCGACCACTGGCAGCGCCCCTGGACGCTGGCCGAGACCGCTGCCCAGCAGACCGCCACGCCCTACGGCGTGACCGTGGCTGGTGGCCATGTGGTGGCCCTGTCGCTGACCAGCAACAACCTGCAGGGCCCGCTGCCCACCGAGCTGCTGCAGCTGCCCTATCTGCAAAGCCTGGACCTGAGCGGCAACCAGCTCACGGGCGACCTCACCGAGCTTTTCAGCGAGGTCGGTGCCACGACAGGCTATAACTCGACACTGACCTATCTCGACGTGAGCAACAACCAGCTCACGGGCAACCTCTACCATCTGGCCCAGCCGCTGTCGGCCCTCACCACGCTCAAGGCCTGCGGCAACCGCATTCGCGACATCTGGCCCGTGCTGCCCACCCGCATTACCACACTCGAGTTCGAGGGGCAAGACCTGCGCAGCCAGTTTGCCCTGAACTATAGCGAGCTCTACAAACTGCGTGGCGACGTAATGAGCCCCGAACTGCTGCCCACCGTGCTCACCTATCATCATTATGTGTCGTCTTCGGGCAGCTATTATAACAACACGACCGATTTCTTCCTGACCGATACCGACCCCGATGGCAGCACTGCCCCCACGTGGTATGCCAGACTGGAGTGGGATTGGCGCACCAACTATACTTCTTCAATGCTCTCTCATACCAATTCCAATAGTTATAATGGCTGGTACCAGCTGCCCCTGAACACCACGGTTACGGCCTGCCGGCGGGATTACTACTCAGCCGACAACAAATACCATAACACCCGCTTCCTGGTGACCATCGACTCGGAGATGGGCGACGTGAACTTCGACACGAAGATCAGTCTGGCCGATATGCAGACCACGCTTTACTATGCGCTCGACTCGGCCTATAACAGTCGCTACCAGCCCTTCAACTTCACGGCGGCCAACCTCGTAAGCACCGACCAGGTGATCAACGTGCAAGACGTGGTGGCCAGCATCAATCTGCTGCTCGACAACTACATTCAGCCCACTATAGCTGGCAGCCGTCGCCGTGCCGAGGCCGTCGCCAGTGGCGGGGCCGCAGCAGAGCCCGTGGCCACGCTGAGCATGGAGCAGGGACGGCTGGTGCTGCGCACCGAGGCCGAGGTGGGTGCCATAGAGCTGGCCTTCGCGGGCGGCGACGATGCCGAGTGGCAGCCCGCTTTGCAGCTGTTCAGCCGGGCCTCGCGCGGCGGTCATCACATCTTCTATTCGCTCCTGGGCGACCGTCTGCCCGCCGGCGAGTGGGTGCTGGCCACCACCCAGGGCCAGCTGGTCGATGCCACCCTCGCCAGTCCCGATGGCCAGGAGCTGCCCATCGCCATCCTGAGCGATGGCACCACCGCCGTTGGCGAGCCTGCGATACCATCGCAGGCCACAAAGGCAGATAGCTACGACCTGCAAGGCCGCCGCGTGGCCCAGCCCCGCCAGAAGGGCATCTACCTGACCCCAGGCGGCAAGAAGCTCATCGTGAAGTAACCCATAAAGAAAAGAGGAGAAACAAGATATGAAACACAGCATCAACTTGACACGACCCCATTTCCCCGTCTGGCTCTGCGCCCTTGTGCTGCTGCTTGGCAGTGCCGCCACCGCTGCTGCCCAGGAAGTGAACAAACTCTACGTGGGCGACGTGACAGGCATGAAGAGCCGCTCGGTCGACGTGCCGGTGTATGTCGACAATACGTCGGTGAACATCGCCGCCCTGCAGTTCGACGTCATCGTGCCCGAGGGCGTCACCATTCAGACCGCATCGAGCTATGCCGTGGTCGACAAGACCCGCACCGCCGACCACCAGGTGCGCGTGCGCCAGCTCACGGGCAAGACCCGCACCTACCGCATCATGCTGGTGTCGCCCGGCAACAAGACCCTGCGTGCCAACAAGGGCAAGGTTTTCACCGTGCGGGCCGATATTAGCACCAGTGCGCCGCTCGAAGAAGGGCATTCCTATCCGCTGCAGGTGCAGAACGCGGTGCTGAGCGACTCGCTCGCCGCCAACGTGCTCACCGAGTTTGCCAGCGGCTCGCTCACCATCGGGGCCAACCCCGACTTCGTGGTCGAGAACGTGCGGCTCACCAGCGAGGCCACCACCCTGGCCCCCGGCGACGACCTGGAGGTGGGCTGGACGGTGAGGAACCAGGGCCCGGCCGACAGCCAGGGCGGCTGGACCGAGCAGGTGCTGCTCGTGTCGCCCACCACGGGCGAGAGCGTGGTGGTGGGCAACGCCCGCCACATAGAGCAGCTGCTGCCCAGCGGCCAGACCGTCGACCTCACGGCGGCCTTCACCGTGCCGCGCATCGTGGGCCTCGATGGCCAGTTCCGGGTGCAGGTGAAGCTATCGCCCGCCTCCGAGAGCGGCGAGGCCGCCGAGTATCAGCAGAACAATACCACCACCGGCACCACCAACTATACCATGCTGAAGCGGCTCTACCTGAACGTGCCGGCTACTGTCAGGGAGACCAAGGGCTACACCTCTTCTTATTATTGCACGCTGGAGCGTAGCGGCAGCCGCCAGCAGGCCGAGACCTTCACCGTGAGCAGTCCTTCCACCGACGCGCGTGCTTCGCTCAACAGCCCGCAGCTCACCGTGTCGCGGGGCTACTCTACGGCTGGCTTCTACGTCCAGGTGGCCGACAACGACGTGCTCGATGGCGACACCATTCCCTATCAGGTCGTCGTGGCGGCGGCCAACGGCTATGAAGGCCTGAGCGCCACCACCCAGATCATAGACGATGAGCACCCCGACCTGACGCTCACGCTCTCGAAGTCGCTCATCAACGAGGGCGACACGCTGACGCTCACCGTGGCCACCTCGCGCGTTGAGACTCACGACGTGAAGGTGCAGCTCACCAACGACCATCCCGCCCGCTTCTATATGACGTCGTCGCTCATCATTCCCGCCGGGCAGACGCAGGCTTCGACCACTGTCACCGCCATCGACGACAACGAGCCGGCCGACACCGTGAGCGTGCAGTTCACGGCTGCCGCGCCCAACTGCAACAACAGCCGCGCCCTGCTGCTGCTGGCCGACAACGACATGCCCAACCTGACGATGACGCTGCGACCCAGCGAGGTGAGCGAGAGCGCCGGTCCGCAGGCCGTGATGGGCACCATTACCCGCGGCGTTTCCCAGGCCGGCAGCAAGCTCACCATCAAGGTGAGCACCTCCAACGAGAACCTGCTCTACAGCCACACGCCCACCATCACCATGCAGCGTGGCGTGCTGCAGGCCAACTTCTCCTTAGGCACCATCGACAACGAGCTGAAGGGCGGCGACCAGGAGGTCACGGTCAATGCCGTGGTCTACATCTCGTCGTGCGGCTGCAACACCAACGGCAAGCGCGGCGGCACCGCCAGCGCCGTGGTGCTCGTGACCGACGACGACGGCCCCACGCTGAAGCTCACCGCCCGCAACCCCAACCTGCTGGAGGGCAGCACCGACAACGTGATGGAGCTGGAGCGCAACGATGCGCCTACCAGCGACCTGGTGGTGAACATCAGCACCACGGGCGGCAGCGACGTGGTCTTCCCCGCCACGGTCACCATACCGCAGGGACAGACGAAGACCACCTTCACCGTGGGTCTGAACCGCAACGACACCGAGAACGACTCGCGCTCGTTCTCCTTCTCGGCCAAGGCCGACGGCTATTCGTCGGGCACCTGCTGGGTGATGGCCACCGACCAGACCCAGCCCGATGCCACCGTGACCGACCTGGCACTGGTGAGCAGTAGCGTCTATGCCACCCGGCCTGCCACGCTGAGCCTGATGCTGCACAACCAGGGCTATGCCGACCTGCCGCAGAAGACGCCCATTGGCATCTATGCCGGCGGGCGGCTGGTAGAGACCGTCTACACCCAGGAGGCACTGCCCAGCGGCAGCATCACGATGATGCCCATCACCTTTACGGCCACGCTGAGCGATGTGGCCGGGAAGACTGAGGTCTATGCCTACGTGAACCACGACCGCTCGAAGCGCGAGCTGAACTACGACAACAACCAGAGCAACCGCCTGCAGGTGACCGTGCTGCCACTGCTGCAAGCCACCTCGCTCAGCACCGACAAGGCCAACTACGCCACTGGCGAAGCCATCAGGGTTGAGGGCCGTACCACCGGACTGGAGAACCGTAATGCCGAGGTAGAGGTCTACTTCGTGCAGGGCGGCACCCGCCAGACGGTCACGGTGACGACCGACGACGATGGCGACTTCAGCGCCGAGTGGCTGCCCGCCACGGGCATGGCCGGTCGCTTCGGCGTGGGGGCCTGCATGCCCGGCGAGAAGCTCAGCACCGAGATGGCCGTGATACAGATCTACGGCATACGCCGCGCTACCTCGACCTTCCTGGCCCACGAGCTGGAAGAGAGCGAGGTTATGGAGCGCTACATCGACATCGTGAACCCCGGCACGCTCACCGTGAGCGGCATCAAGGCCGAGGCCGAGGGACTGGCCGACAATATTGAGTTCCACGTCGACGAGATCAACGGCATTCCTCCCGGTGAGACGCGCCGTCTGACCTACAGCATCAAGGGCCTCACGGCTTCGGAGAACACCCGCGAGTGGCAGACGTTCACGCTGAACCTGCAGTCGAAGGAGGGCGCCACCCTGCAGACCACGCTCTACTATGTGGTCTATCCGGCCACGCCCGTGCTGAAGAGCAACGTGCAGAGCATCAACACCACGATGGTGAAAGACACCGTGCGCACCGTGGAGCTGACCCTGCGCAACGAGGGCCGCAAGGAGACGGGCGAGATCAACATTGACCTGGGCGGGGCCGAATGGCTGCGCACGGCCACGCCCCAGCGCATGTCGTCGCTGGCTCCCGGCGACGAGACCACCGTGGCCCTGCTGCTGAGGCCCACGGCCACGATGGAGCTGAACACCGTGATTCGCGGCAACATCTACATAGCTGCGGCCAACGGCGGCGGCCTGTCGATACCGATGACCGTGGAGTGCGTGTCGGAGAAGACCGGCTCGCTCACGGTCGACGTGTGGGATGAGTTCACGGCCAACACCGAGGAGGCACCCCACGTGAGCGAGGCCACCGTGGCCCTGCTGCACCCCGTGACGCAGAAACTGCTCAGGCAGGCCGTGACGGGCGAGGCAGGCACCGTGAGCTTTGCCGACGTGGCCGAAGGCAAGTACCTGCTGCGCGTCACCCACCCCAAGCACGACAGCTGGTCGGACTATGTGGTGGTGAGCCCCGCCCGCGAGACGGTGCAGCGCGTGTTCATAGCCTATAGCGCCATCACCGTGGAGATGACCTACGAACCCACCGAGGTGGAAGACGAGTATAACATCGTGACCACGGTGAACTACGAGACCAACGTGCCCGCGCCGGTGGTGAAGCTCGACCTGCCCGACCGCCTGATGCTGGCCGAGATCAACACGCCCTACGTGTTCTATGCCACCCTGACCAACGTAGGACTGGTGAAGGCACTGCAGACGCGCTTCTACATCGACGAGGAGAACGGCCCCTACCGCTTCACCCCGCTCATTGAAGGCCCGTGGGAACTGCTGCCGCAGCAGACCATCACCGTGCCCATAGAGATTACCAACGTGAACGACGGCACGGCCCAGGCCCGTGGTGCCTGGGGGCCGCGGAAGGATCCCAAGGAGGAAGCCATCAACTGCGCACTGGGCGCCATCGCCAAGTACCGGGGCAGCTGCAACACGTGGTCGTCGAGCTCGGACGCCGAGTATGAGGCCAGGCGGCTGATGCAGGTGGGCGATGCCTGTACGGGCACGGCCGACCTGGTGAACTTCGTGACCGCTGCGCTGGGCAAGATAGGCTTCTCGCCGAGCGGTGGCTCCAACACGCCTCCGGGCGGCGGCGGCTTCAAAGAGCAGCAGAGCGTATCAGGCACGCTGCCCGAAAGCTGCGACCCCTGCCTGAACGACAATGCTCCAAAATATATCGGCGCGCTGCTCGACATGAACAGCGACGACAAGAAGGACAAGATGAAGAGCGGCCTGACGCTGCTGGCACCCTGCGAGCCTGATGGCTCACTGCCCCCGCTGGTTGCTGCACAGGCCCGCTCGCAGCGCAGGGACAGCAGTCTGGAGCCGCAGTTGTACAACATCATTGTTGACTCGCTCGACTTCCAGACGCAGATGCTGCTGTGCCGCGAGGTGGTGCGCTCGCTCAATGGCAGCGAGGGCAAGGAGCCCATCGCCGTGCCCGGCATCGACGGCTTCTGCCCCGCAGTGATGGTGGTGCAGGAGTGGCAGCCCTCCTACGTGAAGGCCGCACTGCGCGACCTGGCCCTGGCCTACGACGAGAACTTCCACAACCTGGCCTACATCTACCACGTGCTGGGCAACTGGAACTATCCGCTGATAGAGCTGGAAGAGGCCCACGCCCTGGTGGAGAAGGTGCGGCAGACGACCGGAGAGCTGACAACAGAAGAGATCGCGGCACTGCAACCCGTCGCACTCGATGAATCTCAGTACGCCAAAGTGCTGGAGCGCCTGTATAACGGCAGGAACAGCAGCGAACTGAGCGAAGATGACTATGCCGACTACGAGAAGCTGGACGCGCTCTACACCCGGATAGAAGACGACCTGATGGACATCAACCGCAAGGGCTACTCCACACCGAAGGAGATGGCCCAGAACGTGACGGCCGAGGCCATCAACAAGCTGCAGACCGACAAGACCAGCACCTGTGCCACGGTGAAGCTGCAGATAGACCAGAAGCTGACGATGACCCGTCAGGCCGTGCGCGGCACGCTGACGGTGACCAACGGCTCGCAGTCTACGCCGATGACGGAGGTGAAGCTGAACCTGGTGGTGACCGATCCCGATGGCAACGTGGCCTCGTCGCACATTATGGAGATACACACCGAGAGCATCGAGGGCTTCGAAGGACGGCTGGACTACGAGAGCGGCTGGGAGCTGGCCGCCGGCGGCACGGGCGTGGCCCGCATCATCTTCATTCCCACCAAGTATGCCGCTCCCACCGAGCCGCTGCGCTACACCTTCTCGGGTACCATCTCGTTCATCGATCCCTTCACCAATCTGCCCGTCACCCGCGAACTGGAGACCGAGCGGCTTACGGTGTCGCCCAGCCCCAACCTGGAGCTGACCTACTTCATGCAGCGCGACATCTTCGGCGACGATGCCCTGACACCCGAGGTGGAGCCTATGGTGCCCTCGCAGTTCTCGCTGCTCATCAACAACAAGGGCTATGGCGACGCCACCAAGGTGAAGATGGTGACCAACCAGCCGCAGGTGGTTGACAACGAGAAGGGGCTGCTCGTAGACTTCGAGATCCTGTCGTCGCAGCTGAACGGCGGCGACAAGACGCTGGCACTGGGCAGCAGCGTGACCACCGACTTCGGCACCATACCTGCCCACTCGCAGGCCTACGCCCAGTGGTGGCTCACCAGCACGCTGACGGGCCACTTCGTGAGCTACGACGTGAAGGCCTCGCACGTGACCAGCTATGACAATCCCGACCTGACGCTGCTCGACACGGTGACCATTCACGAGCTGATACACCAGATTGCCATACCCGGCGGCGAGAGCCAGACACCACCGCTCATAGGCTTCCTGGTGAACGACGAGGAGGACAGCGACGACCTGCCCGACAGGCTCTACCTGAGCGACGGCACCACGCGGCCCGTGCTGCAGGCGCTGGCCTGCCAGGTGACGAAGCGCACCGACACCGAGTATGTGCTCGACGTGCAGACGGGCGGCAAGGGCTGGAACTACGGCCACGTGGTAGACCCCACGGGCGGCGCACGCAAGCTGCTCAGCATAGAGCGGCACAGCGACGGCGCACGGCTGCCCAAGGAGAACTTCTGGCAGACCGACCGCACGCTGGTCGATGCGCTGGATCCTGTCTACGAGAACCTGCTGCACTTTGCCGACTCGATGGAGGTGCAGGGCGAGCAGTACGTCGTCACCTTCGAGGAGCGGCCTGCCGTGGTGCTGGCCGTAAGTGCCATCTCGGGTCTGCCGGCTGCCGATAGCTTCACCCGCGAGAAGATCGACACGGTGTTGGTGTCGTTCAACAAGCCCATCAACCCCGCCACCTTCTCCACCGACGACCTGACGCTGCTGCACGAGGGCGTGGCACAGGACCTGAGCACGGTGCAGATTGTGCGTGTGAACGAGCAGACGTTCAAGCTGGCCATTGACCAGCTGACCGCGCTGAACGGCTACTACAGCCTGTCGGTGCAGACCCGCGACATTGAGGACCAGCTGGGCTTCACCGGCGAGACGGGCAAGATGCAGGGCTGGATACAGCTGGACGACGGCAAGGTGAACCTGCGTATGGAGGTGAGTCCCGAAGGGGCTGGCACCGTGACGCCCGGCACCCAGAAGCAGGACTTCTACGGCTCGGTGGAGGTGGCTGCTGAGGCCGCCCAGGGCTATACCTTCTCGCGCTGGCTGAAGGGCGACGAGGTGCTCAGCGAGCAGGCGTCCTTCACCTACGATATGGCGGGCGAGGCTACGCTCACAGCGGTGTTCCTGCCCAAGAGCTATCAGATCGTGGTAAGCTACGACCAGAATGGCGGCACCATTGAGGGTGGTGGCACGGGCTCGTACAACTACAACGAAACGATCGTGCTCACGGCCAAGGCCAAGACGGGCTACTACTTTGCCGGGTGGAAGCACAACGGCGAGCTGATGGCTGATGTCGACGACACGCTGACCTTCACCGTGAAGGGGGCCGACAGCTACGAGGCCTGCTTCGAGCCGCTGCAGTTTGTGCAGGCCAACCTGCAGGAGAAGAGCAACGACAATGTGTCGATATTTGCCAACCCCAAGGGCCAGTATTATAAGGTGACGCTCGACCGCAAGCTGTCTTCCGGCCAGTGGAACACGTTCTGCGTGCCGTTCGACATTTCTGAGCAGCAGATCAACAAAGTCTGGGGCTACAACACCATGCTGCTGCAGCTGAAGTCGATGACGGCCGAGACGCTCAACTTCGAGTATGCCTGGAACATCAAGGCCGGCGTGGCCTATCTGGTGAAGCCCGAGCGCACCGTGGAGCGCCCCGAACTGGAGTACAAGGGCAACCTGCAACTGGCACGAGAGCCTATCCCCACGACCTTTGAAAGTGAATATGGCGAATTCAGCTATGTGGGCATTTACTCGCCCAGGGCGTGGGACTGGAGCAAGGGCACCGAGTACTACTTCGGCGTTACGCAGACAGCTATCATCATAGCCAAGCAGACAACGTCTGCCCTCAATGGCATGCGCGGCTATTTCGTGATTCCGCAGGGTGCCAACGCCCGCGTGAACATAGGTGGCATAGAGACGGCTGTCGACGAGGTGCTGACAGGCGGCGACGCACTGCCGGGCCGCGAGGGCCGCATCTACAATCTGCAAGGGCAGTATCTGGGCACTGACCCAGCCCGTCTGCCTGCTGGTCTTTATATTATAAACGGTAAAAAACAGGTACTGCGATGAAAAGGAAAGTATATATTGCCCCCATTGTTCGTGAGGTGAAAATAAAGGCCGAACTGATGCTCGTAGAGGGTAGCGGAGTTGTGGAAGTGGCCAAAGGTGGCTATGACGAAGACTGCAACGGCTCACGAGGACGTCGCTGGTCCTACGACGATGACGATTGGTAAGCGGGCTGTAGTTTTTATGAGATAAGGTCAAGTTTTCTGTGCGCTATATGTTGCTGTTTTGAAAATTTTTCGTATCTTTGCGCCATCAATAACAAAAAACCGCAGATATGAAGAAAATTCTGACACTCTTGGCACTCGTCCTGATGGGAGCGACTGCCGTGCATGCACAGAAGAAGTTTGAGGCGCATGCCATAGGATTCTACAACCTTGAAAACCTGTTCGACACCTGTCACGACGAGGGAAAGAACGACTACCAGTATCTGCCCGACGGCACCAACAAGTGGACGGGGCTGAAGTACTCGCACAAGCTGAAGAATATGTCGCGCGTGCTCTCGGAAATGGGTACCGACGTGGTGCCTTACGGTTGCGTGGCCATCGGCGTGAGCGAGGTGGAGAACGCCCGCTGTCTTACCGATCTGTGCAACCAGGAGCCGTTGAAGGCCCGTAACTTCCAGTTCGTTCACATCGAGGGCCCCGATCAGCGCGGCGTTGACTGCGCCCTGCTCTACAACCCGAAGTTCTTCTCGGTGCGCGACGTGAAGCTGGTGCCTTACGTCTATGTGCTGCCCGAGGACTCGCTGCGGGCTACCCGTGGCTTCCTGACCGTGAGCGGCACGCTGAGTGGCGAGCACGTGACTATTATCGTGAACCACCTGCCGTCGCGCTTTGCCGGTTCGTTCTATCGCGAGGAGGGCGGACGGCAGCTGCGCCTTGTGAAGGACTCGATCATGCGCGAAGACCCTAACGTGAAGGTACTGATCATGGGCGATATGAACGACGACCCGCAAGACAAGTCGATGAGCGAGGCCCTGGGTGCCAAGCGCAAGGTGAAGGATATGCAGGACGACCCGCAGGGACTGTGGAACCCCTGGTGGGATGTGCTGGCCAGCGGCACGGGCACGCTGCAGTATGACGGGGCGTGGAACCTGTTTGACCAGATCATCCTGTCGCGCTCATTGCTCGACCCGAAGAGCTTCGACGGCAACAAGATCAACACGAAGAAGCTGAATTGCCAGGATCTGAAGTATTTCCGCCACCAGATTTTCCGTCGCGACTACCTGTTCCAGAAGGAAGGCAAGTACAAGGGCAACACCCTGCGCACCCATGCCGGCGGTGCCTGGCTCGACGGCTACAGCGACCACCTGCCCACGGTGGTGTATCTGATGAAAGAGCAGAAATGACGGAAGAGAGCCACCCCTTTGAGCCTTTCCTGCCCGACGGTGCGCGGCTGCTGATGCTGGGCACCTTCCCGCCTGCCGAGAAACGCTGGTCTATGAAGTTCTACTACCCTAACTTCACCAACGATATGTGGCGCATCGTGGGGCTGTGCTTCTTCGGCGACAAGCAGCACTTCATAGCCGAGGACGGCAAGCACTACCGGTTGCCGGAGCTGAAGCAGTTCCTCGCGGAGCAGGGCATTGCCCTCTACGACACCTGCACCCGCATCGTTCGCACTACCGGCACGGCCAGCGACAAGGACTTGCAGGTGGTAGAGCAGACCGACCTACAGGCTATGCTGCGGCAGTTGCCCCGGTGCGAGGCCATCGTCACGGCGGGCCAGCTGGCCACCACGCTCTGCTGCCAGCAGTTCCTGGTCAGCGAGCCCAAGGTGGGGCAGCACGTCGGGGTGAGTTTCGAGGGGCGCGAGATCAGCATCTACCGCATGCCCAGTTCTTCGCGAGCCTATCCTATGGCCGTGGAGAAAAAGGCCGAATACTATCAGCGTGTGTTTGAAACGATAAAACCGAAATACCTATGACAATTATTGGAATAGCAGGCGGCACAGGTTCGGGCAAGACCACCGTCGTAAAGAAGATTGCCAAGGCACTGCCACCGCATTGCGTGGCCGTGGTGCCGCTCGACTCGTACTACAACGATACCACCAACCTGACGATGGAGGAGCGCAAGGCCATCAACTTCGACCATCCCGATGCCTTCGACTGGAAGCTGCTCACCGAGCACGTGAAGCTGCTGAAGAGCGGACAGGCCGTGGAACAGCCCACCTATTCTTATATAGAGAGCAACCGCCAGAAGGAGACGGTGCACGTGGAGCCGAAGCCCGTCATCATCATCGAGGGCATCATGGCGCTGCACTACAAGAAGCTGCGCGACATGATGGACCTGAAGATCTTCGTTGACACCGACAACGACGTGCGCCTGATTCGCAACATTCGCCGCGACGTGGTGGAGCGAGGCCGCACCGTCGAGATGGTGCTCGACCGCTACGAGAAGGTGCTCAAGCCCATGCACGAGCAGTTCATTGAACCCACCAAAAAGTTTGCCGATCTGATCATTCCCTGGGGTGGGGACAACAAGACCGGCATACACATTCTGAAAACCTATATCGAAGGAATCGTTACAGGGGTGTAACCACAGGAGGATGAGCGACCGTTGCGTCGGCATCCTCTTTTTCATTCTCTGGCTCAATGATTTCCTCGGCCTCGGCCATCTGCTCCTGTTCCTGTTCGCGCTCCCACTGACGGCGGCGACGCGCGAACAGCAGGGCGTTCACGGCCTCGATGATGCCGTAGAACAGCGTCAGCCAGCCCAGTATCAGCATGGCCGTGCTGAGCGGGGCCATGGGCTTGATGATGACGTAGAGGCCCACCAGCAGGATGAGGGTGGGGCAGACCCAGTAGGCGAACGAGGTGTTGCCATAGCGGCGGGCCGAGATGATGGCCATATACTGACTGATGGCTCCCAGGATGAGGATGGCCCCGATGACGTACATCAGCCACGAGATGAACGTCTCGGGCATCAGGGCCAGAATGGCTCCCAGGATGATGCTGCCCACGCCCACCAGCGGGAAGGCTGGAGCCTGACCTGCCACCTGTCGGCCCTGGGCATCGTAGATGGTGTACTCGCTCACATGGCGCCTGGCATTCCAGTAGCCCAGCAGCGACACGATGCCCGACAGCAGGAACAGCACGCCTATGGCAACGACGATGCCCGTCACCGTATTGTCGGGGTACTTAATGAGCAGCACGCCCACGACGATGGCCGTCAGGGCGCGGAAAAAGGAACTTTGCAAGATCTTCATATTTGTAATCGTTTTGTTGTTTGTTCTGCATAAGACGTTGCAAAGTTAAGCATTTTGCGCGAAAAAGCCTTCAAAAAGAGCAGAATATTAAGAGGAAGTCCCAGTAAAGTTATAATTGGTATGTAATATTTTTGATATGTCGGCAATTATTCGTAACTTTGCCCTATCAAAAAAATCTAAAACATAAAGAATGCTTATGAAGATCCGTAGGATGCTGATGGCCTGCCTGATGCTCGTGCTGAGCATGGGCTGCTGGGCCGCAAAGGCGAAGAGCACTGCCGTGGTGGAACGCAACGTGCAGGGAGTGAACGTAAGGGTGCAGTTCCTTTCAGACCACATCGTCAGGGTGCTGAAGTACAAGGGCGAGGCCGGCTCACCGGCCCCAGAGAAGAAGAGCTACTCGGTGATTATGGAACCGCAGGCCGACGTGGACTTGACCATCAGCCAGGAACCGGGCGGCCCACGCATAGCCTCGGGCAGCCTCGTGGTGCTGCTCAACGAACAGACGGGCTGCATCACCTTCGTGAGTGCCAGCGGCCAGAAGCTGCTGGGGGAGACCAGTGCCCAGCTGGGCAAGGAGGTGCAGCAGGTGTGGCAACTGGAACGCGAGGAAGACATCTTCGGCCTGGGCCAGCTGCGCGATGAGGCGATGAGCTGGCGGGGACGCGAGATGGAGATCTGGAACCACAACACCTATATCTCCATTCCCTACTTCACCAGCGACAAGGGCTACGGCCTGTACTGGGACAACGCGGGCAAGTCGCGCTTCAAGGATGGCGACGAGGGGGTGAGCTTCACCTCGCTCACGGGTCAGTGCATAGACTATTACTTCATGTATAAGGACGGCACGCAGGACGGGGTGGTGAGCTGCATCCGCGAGCTGTCGGGCCAGGCCACGATGTTCCCCCTCTGGACGATGGGCCACTGGCAGTGCCGCGAGCGCTACAAGACGAGCGACGAGCTGGCCTACGTGCTCGACCGCTACCGCGAGCTGCAGATTCCGCTCGACGGCATCGTGCAGGACTGGCAGTACTGGGGCTGCGACAGCAACTGGAACGCCATGCGCTTCGAGAACCCCTATTATATAAATAAGGTGGGCGACCCCGCCTGGGAGAAATACCTGCCCAACGACCTGAAGAAGCTGGCAGCCGAGTATAAGCAGAAGGGCCTGGAGCCACGGCTGAAGAGCCCCGAGGAGATGGTGAACTACGTGCACCAGAACAATGCCCACCTGATGATCTCGATCTGGGCCAGCTTCGGCTCGTGGACGGAGCCTTACAAGGAGCTGGAGAAGATTGGCGCCCTGCTGCCCTTCGACACCTGGCCGCGCCAGAAGGGCGTGCTGCCCTACGACCCCTTCAACCCGAAGGCACGCGACATCTACTGGAAATACCTGAGCCACCTGTACCAGATGGGCTTCGATGCCTGGTGGACCGACTCGACCGAGCCCGACCACTTCGACGAGACCGAGGCCACCGACAACTACCAGACCTACGACGGGCCGTGGCTCGCAGTGAAGAACGCCTTCCCGCTCATGACCAACCGGGGCATCTACGAGCACCAGCGGGCCACGAAGGGCAACACCAAGCGCTCGGTGCAGATGACGCGCAGCGGCTCGTTCGGCCTGCAGCACTATGGCACGTTCTCCTGGAGCGGCGACGTGAAGGCCTCGTGGCAGGAGATGAAGAACCAGGTGCCCAGCGGACTGAACTACTCGCTCTGCGGCATTCCGTTCTGGAACACCGACCTGGGCGGCTTCTTCTACTGGGACTACGAGCAGAGTCCCCGCAACCCCGCCGTTCAGGAGCTGCAGACGCGCTGGATGCAGTGGGGCACGTTCATGCCCCTGATGCGCAACCACTGCTCTTCGCCCATGGTGAGCGAGCTGTATGAGTTCGGACAAAAGGGCGACTGGGCCTACGACGCGATGGTCGACGCCATTCGCCTGCGCTACCGTCTGCTGCCCTACGTCTACTCGATGGCTGGCGAGGTGGTGCAGCACAGCGGCACGATGATGCGCCCCTTCGTGATGGACT
This sequence comes from Prevotella sp., assembly GCA_017478085.1. Lineage (GTDB taxonomy): Bacteria > Bacteroidota > Bacteroidia > Bacteroidales > Bacteroidaceae > Prevotella. The sequence continues at coordinate 17,392 of JAFVEE010000049.1, forward strand.
TCCCCAAGGACAAGAAGGCCATACGCCGCAACGATGAGTATATGTTTGGCCACGCCCTGCTGGTGAAGCCCGTCACCGACCCGCTCTACACCTGGCGCGACGAGCAGAAACGCGGCCACGAAATCTATCCCGACACTAAGCAGGCCAAGGCTCCTGTGAGCGTCTACCTGCCCGAGGGAGCACGCTGGTACGACTTCTTCACCAACCAGCCTGCCGAGGGTGGCAAGACCATCCTGCGGCCCACGCCCATCGACGAGATGCCCGTCTACGTGCGGGCTGGCAGCATCCTGCCCTTCGGGCCAGAGGTGCAGTATAGCACTGAGAAGGCCTGGGACGAACTGGAGATTCGCATCTACCCGGGTGCCGACGGCATCTTCACGCTCTACGAGGACGAGGGCGACACTTATAATTACGAAAAGGGACAGTTCTCGGAGATAGTCTTCAGCTGGGACGATGCCGCCCGCCAGCTGACCATTGCCGACCGTAAGGGCAAGTTCAAGGGCATGCTGCTTGTGCGGAAGTTCCGCGTGGTGCTGGTCGACGGTCAGGCCGCCGGACGCGGCAACCTGCCGTTGCAGGGAGGAAAGACCGTGAGCTACACAGGCAAGCAGCTCACCTTGTCGCTATGATGACCACCCTGCTCCTGGTGCGCCACGGCGAGACCGTGGACAATGCCCGGCAGCTGATGCAGGGGCAGACGCAGGGCCAGCTGAATGCCACGGGTGTGCGGCAAGCCCGCGAGCTGGCCCTGCGGCTGAAGGAGGAACCCGTCGATGCCTTCGTGGCCAGCGACCTAAAGCGTTCCATCGATACCTGCACGCTGCTGGCCGCCCCGCACGGTCTGCCCGTAACCACCACGCCGTTGCTGCGCGAGCGTGACTGGGGCAGCTTCACGGGGCGTTTTATTCCTGACCTGAAGGGCGAGACGTGGCCTGACGACATCGAGTCGCTCGACGACTTGCAGCAGCGTGCCCGCCAGTTCCTCGATATGATACGCAAAAAATACCACGGCCAGCGCGTGCTGGCCGTGGGTCACGGTATCATCAACAAAGCCATTCAGGCCGTCCACTTCGGCAAGACCATGCGCGAGGTGGAGAAGATGACGAATTGTGAAGTGCGGATGCTACTGCTCCAGTAGGAAGCGCTCGGCCTCGATGGCAGCCTGACAGCCCGTGCCTGCGGCCGAGATGGCCTGGCGGTAGACGGGGTCGGCGCAGTCGCCTGCCACGAAGATGCCAGGCAGCTGCGTGCGCGGCGTGCCGTCGATCTTCTTCAGGTAGCCCACCTCGTCGGTAGGCAGCCACTCCTTGAAGATGTCGGTATTGGGCTTGTGGCCAATGGCCAGGAAGAAGCCGTCGATCTGGATGTCGACCAGCTGCTCGTCGGGCTCGCCCTTGCGCTTCACCAGGTGGGCACCCTCCACGCCGTTCTCGCCGAAGAGGCCCAGCGTGTTGTGCTCGAACAGAATCTCGATGTTCTCGCGGTCCATGACGCGCTGCTGCATCACCTTCGAGGCACGCAGGAAGGGCTTGCGCACCACGAGGTACACTTTCTTGCACAGGCCGCTCAGGTAGAGCGCATCCTCGCAGGCCGTGTCGCCGCCGCCCACCACGGCCACGGTCTTCTTGCGGTAGAAGAAGCCGTCGCAGGTGGCGCAGGCCGAAACGCCCTGGCCGTTGTACTTGCGCTCGTCGTCCAGGCCCAGGTACTTGGCTGAGGCTCCCGTGGCAATGATCACCGTCTGGGCCTCGATCTCGCGGCCACTGTCGTCCCATGCCTTGTAGGGGCGGGCCGAGAAGTCTACGCGCACAATCTCGCCGTCGCGAATGTCGGTGCCGAAGCGCTCGGCCTGTTCGCGCAGGTCCATCATCATCTGGTTGCCGTCGACGCCCTGCGGATAGCCGGGGAAGTTCTCCACCTCGGTGGTCTGCGTGAGCTGGCCGCCGGGCTGCAGTCCGCTGTACTCCACGGGCTGCAGGTTGGCGCGGCTGGCGTAGATGGCTGCCGTATAGCCGGCAGGGCCGCTACCTATAATCAAACACTTGACTTGTTCCATTTACTTCAGCAGTTCTTCGATCTTCTTCTCGATGTTCTCGATCTTCTCGGTGGGCTCGAAACGGGCCACCACCAGGCCGCGCTTGTCGACGAGGAACTTGGTGAAGTTCCACTTGATGTCGGCCTTCTCCTTGTAGTCGGGATCCTCCTTCGAGAGCATATCGTCGAGAATATGGGCGATGGGGTGCTCCATATCCCAGCCGGCAAAGCCCTTCTGCTCCTGCAGGTACTTGAACAGCGGGTCGGCGTCGGGGCCGTTCACCTTCACCTTCTTGAAGCGGGGGAACTCGGTGCCGAAGTTCAGCTTGCAGAACTCGTGGATCGACTCGTCGGTGCCGGGAGCCTGCTGGCCAAACTGGTTGCAGGGGAAGTCGAGGATGACGAACTCCTGCGAGCGGTACTTCTCGTAGAGCTTCTCAAGCTCGTCGTATTGCGGGGTGAACCCACACTTGGTAGCCGTGTTGACGATGAGCAACACTTCGTTGGCATACTCCTTCAGACTGACGTCCTTACCTTTTCTGTCTTTGACAGTGAAATCATAAACAGTTCTCATTGTTGTTCTTTTGTTATTAATAAGGTATGTGTAAATGCTGTTACTATAGACCCCACACCGCCTTCAGGTTGCTGATGTTGCCGTTTTCGACCTCCTCCTCGTCGCCATCGGGCAGGTTGCAGAAGAAGTCCAGACCCGTGAGCTCCTCCAGCTCGTTAATGTTCTTGGCGAAGGTGCCCACGTTGGTGTTCTGGTCGATGCCGCTCTTGTGCTCTATCCAGAGGCCGATGGCTGTGTACTGGCCCTGAGAGGTCTCGCCCAAAAGGGCCATGAAGAAGTACTTGGGCACGGGAATCCTGTTCATGCCGCTACCCAGGTAGCGAATGATGTTGCTGGCACTGTCGATGGTGCCGCCCTTGCACACGTAGAGCGTCTTGTAATTCCTGGACCAGTCGCGCACCTTGGCCTCCATCACTGCCCAGATGCCCGCATTGAAGTCGTTCACCTGCGGCATCATATTGGTCAAGAAGAAGGTCTGGTAGTTCGACTGCCGTGATGCCAAACGGTCGGCTGACGCGCAGATGTGGCCGTGGTCGTAGCCCGAGCCCCAGAAGGGGTCGACGGTAAACTGGTAGCGCTCATCAAGGAACGGGTCGTTGGGATAGGGACTTTCCGGCGTCAGGCTCTGCTTGCGGTCGCCCTCATAGCGGCGGGTATTGGTCTGGCGCAGGCTGCTGTTCATCTGGTAGCAGCACCAGCGCTGGGCATGCAGGTCGGTGTCCCACTCCAAAGAATAGTTTACGCCCCACTCTTTAGTTTGACTATTCAAGGTGTCTGTGTGCACCACCACCAGGCTATTCCCCCCCCTTACGTGGGGAAACTCCAGTCGCCCCACATATTCGTTCTGCGAGGTGCTGTTCTGGTTGTTGTTGGTGCTGTTCGACTGTGTGGTTGGGGTGCTGCTGGGCTTCTCGCCTCCTAAATAATACTCATTCTCATCTTCGCCACAAGCGGTGAAGATGAAGAGTCCCAGCAGCATGGGCAGGATTCTTAGCAGTTTCATTTTCGTTGTTGTGTGGTGTCGGGGTAGAGAAAAAGGTGCGGCCAAGGTATATGCAACTACCCAGGACGCACCTTTAAAATTCATGTGTGAGGTATGTATGATCTCTCTTACTTCTTCGAAGCCTTACCGTAGCGGCTCATGAACTTATCGACGCGACCAGCCGTGTCGACCAGCTTGCTCTTACCAGTGTAGAAGGGGTGAGAGCTGCTCGAGATTTCTACTTTTACCACAGGGTAAGTTTCGCCTTCAAATTCCACTGTGTCGTTTGTCTTTGCCGTGGACTTTGTAAGGAACATATCGCCGTTGGACATGTCACGGAACACGACGGGGCGATAGTTTTCGGGATGAATACCTTTTTTCATTTTTTTGTTGTTGAATATTGAGTTTGTACTTAATTGAGGCTGCAAAGTTACTAACTTTTTCCCGAACGCGCAAATATTTCGGCAAAAAAGTGCTTTTTTATGTGTAGCAACGCGTGGTAATGAGTGGGTCAGTACTGATAGAAGCTCCAGGTGGCCCCGTCTTTGCTGAGAGTCAGCTCGTCGCTGCTGAGCGTGGTGATTCTGAGGCGTATGTCGTCGAAGGGCTTCATGCCGAAGGTGCCTTCGACGATGGCGGTGTCGGGGGCCGAGCCATAGATGGAGTAGGCGCGAATGAAGAGGCTGTCGCCCACGTGCTCGAAGAGACCGTACACCTGCCCCTCCTGCAGGCTGCGAAACAGCACCAGCGTGCCCGAGAAGCTGATGTATTTGTCGTCGGTGCCTTTCATGCGCCACTGGCCGAAGAGGTCGCCGGCATCGCCCCCCTCCTGGCAGGACATGAGCAGGCAGAGCGCAATCAGGATGATGGGTCTAAAGAATCGTGCCATGATAGCCTATTTTGATGTTGAATGTTGAGCAGTCGCCCACGATGTTGCCCCGATCGAAGGCGTAGGCGGCACTGAACTGCCAGCCCCCCGTGCGGAAGGTGCCTTGCAGCAGTGCGTCGAACGAGTGGTGCTTTGAGGGTAGGGGAGCGTCGTAGGTGCCCCAGCCCTCGCGGTAGGAGCCTTTCACCAGGTACGACAGGCGGCTGGTTATCTCGCCGTCGAAGCCTAAGTGCCAGGCCTTGATGCGGTTGTCGCGAAAGGCCGTGTAGCCATCCTTATTATATATAGGCGAGGTGACGAGGGGGTTGCCCGGCGTCATGCCGTAGTGGGTGTAGTTGTCGTAGAAGCTGTGGTTGTAGTAGTTGTCGTTGCCCGTCACGTAGTCGGTAATCTGCGACTTCACGGGTTCCGGGTAGTCGCGCTTGTCCCAGTGCAGCGGGCCGCACTGGTTGGTGGTCTGCAAGTATTCGGCCACCACGCCCCTGACGGGTTGCGGCCCTGCGGCCTTGTTGGTGTATTGCAGTCCCCAGAGGCCATCGTAGCCATTGCCCTTGCGTATGCCCGACCCGTCTTCAAAAGGGTTGTCCACGTAGGCTTGCAGCAGCTTGTCCTGAGTGATGTTCCAGCCTATCTGCACGGTCATCATCCCGATGTGGTTGCCGTATATCCAGTCTTCCATCGAGTTGTCCTTGTAGTAGTTGCCGTCGCCGAAGGGCAGGAACACATTGGCGAAAGCCTTCAGGCCCGATGGCTTCTCCTTGCCCGTGAGCACGCCGCCGGCATAGCTGTAGCCCGTGCCGCCGAAATGCACCACATGCTCCATGCCCACGATGGCGAAGACGCGCTTCGTGGGGTTGGTGCGGAAGAACAGGTGCTTCTGGTGGTAGCATATTCCCGTGGCATAGACGGCGTTCACGCCGGGCGACTCGCTGAACCGCTCCTCGCGGTAGTCACTGTCCAGGAGCCTGCCATAGCCTGCACCCAGGTTGATCTGGATCCACCCGTCAAGGAGTGGCACCGTCCAGAAGTCGCTCATTCCGATGCGCACCTGCGGCACGGGCTTGGCGTTGGTGCCCAGGATGAACGACCCGCTCGACAGCTCTTCGTGGCGCAGCACGGGCTTGGGCTCGCTGATGCCTGCCTCCAGGAAGAAAGGCTCATACCACAACCGGGCGTAGCACTGTTGAAGATAGGTCTTATGGTCGGCGTGCAGCGAGCCGATGGCATCGACAACCCCCGACAGCCTGAAATGGCGGTTGAGCTGATGCTCGGCGCTGACGGCGGCACGCAGGTAGGCTGTGTTGGCGCGGGTGCTCAGTGCGTGGTGGCGGTTGGCCGTGAGCAGGAAGGCGGTGTGGTCACCCGTTCCCACGGCGGCTTCGGTGGTCAGGTCGTAGGCTATGTGGGTAGCCAGCGAGTCCTGTGCCCCTGCCGGGGCGGAAAAGAGGAGGAGCGGGAGAAGAACGGCCTTGTAGATACAGCTCATAGGGTTGTTTATATAAAAAAATATGGTGGCAGTCGTGGCCTGCTACATATTATCAAACGAGCAAGCCTCGAAAATATTGTAAAAATAAACGACGAAATATTTTGCCGTTCATCGTTTTTTAGCTATCTTTGCAGCATAGTAACAAATAATAACCGTAAAACAATATCCTTATGAACAAAAAGCTGAAACTTGTGGCGATGGCTCTTGGCCTGGCGCCCGCAGTCATGGCCCAGCAGACCGACTCGCTGGACGTCGGCGGGCAGCAGGAGCAGGCCTTCACTTTTACGGAGGCTCAGCTGGGAGAGGATGACGAAATGGCGCAAAACGTGGTCATCGTCAACTCGAACTCGAACATCTATGCCTCGAATGTGGGGTATCTGTTCAGCCCAGTGCGTTTCCGCTATCGCGCTTTCAATCAGAAGTACAACGAGATCTACATCAATGGCGTGCAGATGAACGACATGGAGTCGGGACAGTTCCGCTACTCGCTGGTGGGTGGCCTGAACCAGCAGACGCGCGGTATGGAGTACTCGCTGCCCTTCGAGCAGAACAACTTCGGCATGTCGGCCATGGGCGGGTCGAACAACTACAACTTCCGCCCGTCGCAGTTCGCCACCGGCCAGCGCATCACCCTCTCGGGGGCCAACCGCAACTACACCCTTCGCGCTATGTACACCTACAACACCGGCGTGATGGAGAACGGATGGGCTTTCTCGGCCAACCTGACCTACCGATGGGCCAATATGGAGACATCGAACGTCGAAGGTACGTTCTATAACGCGCTGAGCTATTTCCTCGGAGCCGAGAAGTTCATCAACGACCAGCACCACGTATCGCTCGTGACGTGGGGCAACCCCACCGAGCGTGCCTCGCAGGGCGCCTCGACCGACGAGATGTACTGGCTGGCCAACAACCGCCACTACAACCCCTACTGGGGCTACCAGAACGGCAAGAAGCGCAACTCGCGCGTGGTGACCGACTACCAGCCTACCGCGCTGGCCACCTGGGACTGGAAGATCAGCGACCAGATGAAGCTGGTGACCACCCTGACGGGCCGCTACTCTATGTATAAAGGTACGCGCCTGAACTACAACGATGCCGACAAACCCCAGGCCGACTACTGGAAGAACCTGCCCTCGAGCTACTACGATGTGTGGATGCGCGAAGGCCTGGACTACTACCGCACCGAGCAGTGCCTCTCTGACTGGGGCAACGCCCGCGACATCATGATGGGCAGCAAGGAGGCACGGCAGATCGACTTCGACCGCCTGTATGCCTCGAACCGCACGGCCTTCTACGAGGGCAAGGACGCTATGTACTTCATCCAGGCCAAGCACATCGACAACCTGAACCTGGCACTGGCCTCGAACCTGAGCGTCGATCTCGACCGCTTCTCGGCACTGAACCTGGGCTTCCAGCTGGCCACCAACAAGGCCATGCACTACCAGACAATGGAGGACCTGATGGGTGCGCAGACGTTCCACAACGTGAACACCTACGCCGTGGGCAACTACTCCACGACGGCCGACCAGATTCAGTACGACCTGAACAACCCCAACGGCTTGGTGGAAGAGGGCGACCGCTTTGGCTACGACTACAACATCCTGGTAGACAAGGCCTCGTTCTGGACTACCTATAAGTACGACCGCTCGCGGCTGCACTCGTTTGTGAGTGCCCGTGTGGGCGGCGTCGAGATGCAGCGCGACGGCAAGATGCGCAACGGTATGTTTGCCGACAACAGCTACGGCAAGAGCGGCGTGGCCCACTTCCTGGAGGGCGGTGCCAAGCTGGGCGGCTCCTACAACCTGGGCCGCGGCCATGTGGTGACGCTGGGAGTGGGCTACGAGTGGAAGGCCCCGCAGGCATCGACCGCCTTCGTGTCGCCCGAGATGAACAACGACTTCGTGGTAGACCTGGTGAACGAGAAGGTGCTCTCGGCCGAGCTGGGCTACCAGCTGCGTACCTCGTGGCTGAAGGCCAACATCGGCGGCTACTACTCGCAGGTGAAGGACGCCACCGAGTGGCAGAACTTCTACTTCGACGACATCAACTCCTTCTCCTACGTCTCGATGACGGGCCAGAACAAGGAGTACTACGGCATTGAGTGGGGCCTGAACTTCAAGCTGAGCAGCGCCTTCAACCTCAAGACCATTGGAACCATCGCCGAGGCCAAGAACACCAACAATGCCCGTGTGTGGTACATGAGCTCTACGAAGGGCACCTACAACGACGGTCCCACCATCACCAAGGAACTCTACGACGAGTGGAACGGCAAGCCGCAGTACTGCCTGAACAAGAATATGCGCGAGGCCGGCACGCCGCTCACCGCACTGAGCGTCATCCTGAGCTATCACCAGAACGGCTGGTTCATCGACCTCAACGGCAACTACTACGACCGCATCTACCTGAGCTACTCGCCCGCCTACCGCTACGAGTCTACGCTGCGTGCCCGCGCCGCTACCAACGACCTGTCCGACCCCGTGTTCGACAAGACGACGGGGGCCCTGCTGCCCGAGGCTGTCGAGCAGACCAAGGGCCACGGCGGCTTCATGCTCGATGCCTCGATTGGCAAGAGCCTCTACCTGCCTCACGGCCGTCGTATGAGCATCAACCTGATGATTACCAACCTGCTGAACAACCAGGACATCGTGACCGGCGGCTACGAGCAGAGCCGAAGCGACTACTCGAGCAGCGGCAACGCCCGTGCCTACTCTTTCGCACGCAATCCGATGAAGTACTATGCCTATGGCATCAACGGTATGCTCAATATTGCTTACAACTTCTAACTCAAGCCCCTTTTGCATTATGAAAAAGATATATTTTATTCTATTGGCTTTGGCCTGTGGCACGCTCACTGCCTGTATGGACAGTGACTGGGACGATACCTATCTTTCTTCGAAAGAGACCAATGGCAACCAGAGCATCAAGGCTACCAACCTCATCAGCATTGCCGACCTGAAGACGAAGTACAAGACCGAGATCAACACCGAGGGCAAGTACTACCGCTTCACCGAGGACACGCAGATCAAGGGCTACGTGACGGGCAACGATATTCAGGGCAATATGTACAACGAGATCTCGCTGCAAGACGAGACCGGCGCCATCTTCATCGGCATCGCCCAGGGCGGCGTCTACGGCTACCTGCCCATCGGCACGGAGATCATCGTCGAACTGAAAGACCTCTGCATTGGCAACTACCGCAAGAGTGCCACTATCGGCATTCCCTATACCGATAAGGACGGCGACGTAAGCGTGAGCCGTATGAGCCGCCACCTGTGGCAGAACCACTTCACCTACACCGGAAACAAGAAGGTGCTGGAGCCTGAGCTCTTTGCTGACGGCAGCCAGCGCACCTCGTGGAGCCTCGATACCGATGCCGGCAAGCTGGGCATCCTGAAGAACGTCACCATCAAGAAGGGTGGCTACTACGACTCGCAGACGAAGAGCTACGTCGACGGTGTCGACTTCACCGCCGAGTCTACCTACGCCGTGCCCGACTACAGCACCTCGTGGTACTTCAACGAGCAGCCCGACGGGCAGACGGGTGGCGTGCAGATCTATAACAGCAGCTATGCCGACTTTGCCGCCAACTTGCTTCCTCACTACAAGGTGAACATCGTGGGCGTGTTCAAGCGCTATCGCGACCAGTGGGAAATCATCATCCGCTCCATCGACGATGTTCAGCCCGCCGAATAATCAAACTATCAAGCATCAAGAATTTAAGCATTAAGAGAAAGATATGAAAAAGTTATTCTTACAGCTGATGGCCGTTGCCATTGCAGCCTGCACGTTCACCGCATGCGAGGACGTGCCCGAACCATACAACAATCCGTATGACAATCCCACAGGCGGCGGTGGTGGTGGCACCACGGGCACACTGCCCTACACGTCGAACAACCTGAACAGTGGCTGGACCCTGCAGAACGTCACCGAGGAGCAGCCCTGGAGCCAGGGCAGCAGCTACGTGCAGGCCACTGGCTACCAGGCCTGGGACGGCGAGAGTGCCAAGTCGAACCGCGCCGTCGAGGGCTGGCTCATCTCGCCCTCGTTCAATACCACTGACGCTGAGCAGGTGAAGATTTCGTTCGACTATACGCTTCGCTACACCAACAACGTCTCTGGCTGGGCTGCCAACCACAAGATCTACGTGTCTAACAGCTACGACGGCACCACCTTCGATGCCTCGCAGTGGACGGAGGTGCCCTTCACCGCCGTGGCTTCGCCCTACAACGACTGGACGCTCTATCCCTCTGGCGAGATTCAGCTGCCCGCCAGCATCGCCGCTGGCCAGGAGAAGGTCTACGTAGGCTTCTGGTTCCAGGCTCCCGCCAACGCTTCCACTACCTGGGAGCTGAAGAACTTCAAGATTGAGGCTGGAGAGGCTACTGCCACGCCCGATGATCCTAGCACACCCGACACGCCGGGCGAGGCCAAGGGCAGCGGCACGCTCGAAGACCCCTTCAACGCTGTGGCTGCTACCCAGGAGGCACTGAAACTCTCTTCGGGTCAGACCTCTGAGCAGTCCTACTACATCAAGGGCAAGGTGGCCGAGATCAAGTACAACTATGGCGACGGCAAATATCCCAAGACAGCCGACTACTACATCTCTGACGACGGCACGTCGAGCAACACCTTCTATGTATATGCCAGCAAGTATCTGGGCAATACCGACTATGCATCGGGCACGGTGCTGAAGGAGGGCGACGAGGTCATCATCTACGGTCAGCTACAGAACTACAACGTCACCGCCGAGACGGCTACGAACAAGAGCTTTCTCTACTCGCTCAATGGCGTTACCCAGGGTGGCGTCACCCCCGACAATCCTACTCCCACCCCCACTGGCGAGGCTAAGGGCAGCGGTACGCAGGCCGATCCCTTCAACGTGCAGGCCATCATCAACTACGTCAGTTCGCTGGATGCCGATGTTGACACCAAGCAGGACTACTACGTGAAGGGCATCGTGACCCAGATTCCCACGGGCAACAATGGCATCTCCACGCAGTACAACAACGCCTCCTTCTATATTTCCGACGATGCATCTGGCTCCAACAAGTTCTACGTGTTCCGCGCCAAGGGCCTGAATGGCGGCGACGTTACCGAGAATATGCTCAAGGTGGGCGACGAGGTGGTCATCTTCTCCAGCACCTGGGTGAACTACAAGGGCAACACCCCTGAGACCAAGCAGGGCGAGGCCTACATCGTCTCGATAACGAGCGGTGGCGACAATACGGGTGGCAACACCACTCCTGGCGGCGAGGTAAGTGGCAACACGCTCACCGTGACTATGGGTTCGCTGGGACTTGAGAACGCCTCCGACCTCGCTACGCTGACGCTTTCTGACGGCACCACGCTGACCTTCGCCCAGAACGGTGGCACCAATGGTCCTAAGTATTACAACACAGGCACTGCCGCCCGCCTTTATCCCGGCAACAGCGTCACCATCAGCAGTTCCAAGACCATCGCCAGCGTTGTGCTCACCTGCTCGACCTATAATGCCGAGGGCAACGTGTCGGCTCAGCCTGGCACCGTGAGCGTCAGCGATATGACCGTTAGCATTGCTCAGGTGAACAGCAAGAGCACCACCATCACCAACACCCACACGGGAACGGGCCAGCCATCGCAGCTTCGTATCGCTACGATAGCCATCACCTATGCCGAGTAAAATTCCATCGAATACCAAAAAGGCCGCAAAATCACGTTCGATTTTGCGGCCTTTTTCATTGGCTATGGGCTTGTTATGCCCGCTTCAGTTGTAGGGCTTCATGGTTGATGGCGTGCAACTGAATTGCCAAATGGTGCTCAATAGACTCTTCATTCGATACTTGCCTTGATGGTATCAACAATGTACCTCACATCATCATCGGTAACGTATGGGCCTGCTGGCAGACACATACCGACCTTAAATATGGCTTCTGACACTCCATTCACGTATGCAGGAGCATCCTTATATACAGGTTGTTTGTGCATAGGCTTCCAAACTGGGCGAGCCTCTATACCCGCTTGATCAAGTGCTACACGCAGGGCTTCCACATTGTCGTTCGGCTGACAGTCGGTTGTAGCTGACTCGGCAGCATGGATAACTCCTGCAGCTCCTCCAACGGCTCCCTGTACGATGGTCTTATAGGCATTCTCCTGACCCTTTACCTTCACATTCTCGTCGATGGTAATGGTGCAAAGCCAGTAGTTCGAATCATACTCTCCGGTAGTGGGCTGACTATGGACGTTGATTCCGTCAACGTCTTTCAACAGCTCTTCATATAGTTTCTGCACATGCTTATGATGAGCAATATGGTCATTGACAATCGTCATCTGCCCCCGGCCGATGCCTGCACAGATGTTCGACATCCGGTAGTTGTACCCAATCTTCTCATGCTGATAGTAGGGGTAGCTCTCACGGTACTGCGTGGCGTACATCATAATTTCCCGCCAGCTCTCCTCGTTAGGCGTAATGAGTGCCCCGCCGCCCGACGTGGTAATCATTTTATTGCCATTAAACGACAGCACGCCATACCTTCCGAACGTGCCCAGCACCTGCCCGTTGAACTTAGATCCAAATCCTTCCGCGGCATCCTCAATGACAGGAATCTCATAGCGGTTGGCAATCTCCATGATGCGGTCTATCTGGTACGGCATACCATACAGCGCCACGGGTACGATGGCCTTCGGTTTCCTGTCCGTCTTGGCGATGCGGTCTTTGATGGCCACCTCCAGCAACTCAGGATCCATGTTCCAGGTATCCTTTTCAGAATCCACGAACACCGGCGTCGCCCCAAGGTAGGTAATCGGGTGCGACGAAGCGCAGAACGTGAAGCTCTGCACAATCACTTCGTCCGTAGCAGGGGATTTGCAATTACCGACCCCGCAGGCTATCAATGCCAGATGCACCGCCGCCGTTCCAGCCGACAAAGCAACAACCCTCTTATCATGACCAACAAATGTTTCCAGGTCTTTTTCAAACCCATTCACATTCGGACCAAGTGGCACCACCCAGTTGGTGTCGAATGCCTCCTTGATATACTTCTGTTCCAGTCCCGCCTTGCTCATGTGGGCCAGGCACAAATAGATTCTCTTTCTTTCCATAATATATTGTTTTCCCTGTGACTATATGATTTCTCCTGCATACTCCATCTTCCTTCCAAGCACGGTGCAAAGTATCATCTGGATGTCCTTGACGAAGGAATAATGGCGGTAATAATAGCAGTTCAGCCGAACCTTGTCGGGGTAGATCACCTTGTCGTTATATGCTGTTGCGATAGATTGTGCATTGCGGCTGTCGCCTCCTTTTTGCTGCTGGGCTACGTAATCAGCAATCATCTCGTCCTCCAAACGGTACTTCAGTGTGGCTGGCCCTGTAATGCCGGGGCGAAGCTTCAGCACATCTCTATCATCACCCTCCAGCTTGTCTGCATATCCAGGCACGTCGGGGCGAGGTCCCACGAAACTCATATTGCCGATAAGCACATCCCATAGCCCCGGCAGTTCATCAAGTTTGTAATGACGCAACTTAGCTCCAAGAGGCGTAATCCTGCTATCCCCCGCCACGCTCACCGTCGAGCCATGATGCTTCACAGTCATCGTGCGGAACTTATGGCAGTTGAACAGCTTCCCGTTGAGACCGACCCTCTTCTGTACGAAGAAGACCGGCCCACCGGGCATCTTTATTTTCACCAGTATGGCCACTACTACCAGCACTGGCCACAACAACAGAAGGCCGAGGAGCGATGCCACTCGGTCGAATACAAATTTCAGTATCATCCGTTTAGAACAATCTCTTCATCAGTACAATGGCGTTGCCTCGCAGCAGGCGCAGTATCATCAGCCCAACCTCAACGGGGGCCAGCTTGCGATACCTGAAGCTGTTGCGTACCGCAACGCTCATAGTCTCAGCCTTATACCGCCAAGAAGAAGTGGCCTTGTGGCGCAACTTTCCAAAATTGCCTCCATCGAAAATGTCGGCCAGCAGTTTCTCTTTCCACCTGCGGTCATCATCTTTCAGTTCTACGGGAAACACTTCTTTCGGTAGTCCCAACTCTTCTATGGCGATTACTCCAAAGGCCTTGAAGCCCCTCGTCAGTCCTAATTCGTCGATGATCCGGGCATGTTCCAGCCAGTCAATATCGTAACGATAATGATGGAGGACGACGCACCAGTCGCACAACTGGCGCAGCGATACACCTTCACGTATGAAGTGGAAGAACAGGTGGATAAACACGTAGGCTACCAACACCGTGGGCGATAGTACGCGCACCTGCTGACCAGCAATCTCCACGAAGTGATGCTGTTGCCACTCCTTTTCCATCAGCGCATCCCAACATCTTTGATGTTTCCTGCTGACAAAGGAGCGCAGGCAGGTGTGCAGTTCGTATGCCACCCCGTTCCTGTCGAAACCCACTTCCATCTCCAGCATCTTTGCAGGCAACTCCACGCCAAGCGCCTTCTCGGTCATCGGCTTGGCCTTGCTGTATGCGTCGCGAACCAAGAAGTCTATGTCGCCCGCCTGTCGCAGCAGCGGTTTGGGGTAGAGGCATCCTATCGTCTGCCCCTTCACCATGATATAGTCCAACCCCGCACTGTCGAAGGCAATGGCCATCTCCTCCACTTCCTTGTTCACTTTCCTGTTCTGCCGTTCAATCGCCATACTCCTGCCGATGCTCTCCATCAGCAGCTGCTGCCCAACGCCGATGCGCTGTTGCGAAAGCACATCGAACACCAAGCCCGCCACGGTCTGCTCTTCGGCCAACTGCATCAGTTGCAGAAACTCTTTGGACGTGACATCTTCGTTGAACGGCTCGCCCCAGAGCGCACAGCGCAAGCATCGAAACAATTTTTCTCTCATTTTCTGAACAGCGTGCGGAACATAAAGCCGCGAAGCCAGTTGGGCATGGCACACTGGATGCACCAGCGCACAAAGACATTGAACAGATAGCGGGGACGACTGATGATGCCATTGTCGAGCATCAGCCGCTGGATGCCTTTCTCACTTTCATAGTACTTTCTGCCACCTCGGCGTGCATATTGGTCGCTGCCCGAGCGCACGTTCACCAGCACATCAGGCAGATTGGCAAACTTGCAGCCTGCAATCATCATTCTTACCCAAAGGTAATAGTCTTCGTTCCAGAACCAGTCCTGATAGTTGCCCGCACCGAGTACAGCCTGTTTTCGGAACATCACCGTGACGTGGTTCATGGCGCAGCGCGACTTCATATAGTTCTGAATATCCTTGTTCTCTGTCGGCACAACTCTTTTGCCCACGATATTTGTTGGCTCATCAATGAACTCCGTCATCTGTCCACCAACAATGTCGCATTCATGATGTGCTTCCATGTACGCCAGTTGTTTTTCAAATCGGTCTGGCAGCGCAATGTCGTCGCTGTCCATTCGTGCCACCAATTCGTACTTGGTGACCTCGGTACCCAATCGCAAAGCATTTCCCAGTCCTTTATTCTCCGATAGCCAGACGACATGAAACACCGCGTCGCGCTCATACTCCTTGATAGCCACGGCCAATGCCTCTGGCACGGGGCCGTCCACCACCAGCACCACTTCGCTGGGCTTTACGGTCTGTTCCTTTGTGATGCTGTCCAGCGCCACGCGCACAAACTCAGGACAATCGTTCTTGTAAACCGATGTAATGACAGAAAAATTATTCATTTATTTAAATAATCGTACATTTAATTGTATGTTTTCTTGTATATTTGAAAGATTTATTGTACATTTGCAGCCAATAATTAATGTTGCAATCACAATGGAAGAGCTACAAGAACTATTGGAGATATCCAATTTCCTGATTAGAGAGACTGACACCACGTTTCTGCGCTATCTGCACGAAAAGGTAGACTGGAGTGACCGTTTGATAGGCATCAAAGGCCCGCGAGGCATTGGCAAGACAACGTTGCTGTTGCAGCATATCAAACTGCACCGCCAACTCAGCGATACGCTCTATGTCGTGGCCGACCATTTTTACTTCAGTGAGCACCGCCTGTACGATCTGGCCCAGCGTTTTGCCAACCTTGGAGGCAAGTACCTCTATATCGACGAGATTCACAAGTATAGCGACTGGAGCCGCGAATTGAAACTTATCTACGACCTGCGCCCCGACCTGCATGTGGTGTTCACCGGCTCGTCAATGCTCGACATTGAGCGTGGCGAAGAGGCCGATCTCAGCCGCCGTGCCATCATGTATGACATGAACGGGCTCTCGTTCCGTGAATATTTGTCCATGTTCCGAGACATCCATCTGCCTGTGCTCAGTCTTCAGCAGGTGCTTCAGCACGAGCTGAGCATACCCAAGGGCTTTCTCCCTCTGCAACATTTCCAGGAGTATCTGCGACAGGGCTACTATCCTTTTGCCAAGGAGAACAACTTCCCTATCCGTCTTGCTCAGGTCGTCCAGAACACCATTGAGGTAGACATCCCGTATTATGCCCGTATGAACGTGTCCACGGCGGCAAAGCTGAAGCACCTGCTGATGATTGTGGCACGCGAAGTACCCTTTAAGCCCAACTATCAGAAGATTTCTCAGATGCTCGACGTAAACCGTGCACAGGTGAAGGACTATATGCTCTATCTGGAAAAGGCCGGGCTGATAGGCCAACTGCGTGATGCCACAGGCGGTATCCGTTCGCTTGGCAAGGTCGAGAAAATTTATCTGAACAACGCAGCCCTTTCCTACCATCTTGGCGGTGGAGCACCAGAGATTGGCACCGTTCGTGAGACATTTTTCTATAGCCAGCTGCATGTGGTCACCGATGTCCTGTCCTCTCCCATTTCCGATTTCCTCATCAGCGGCATCACCTTTGAGGTCGGTGGCCGTAAGAAAGGCCAGAAGCAGATAGAGACAGCCGAACTGGGATTTGTCGTAAAAGACGACATCACCACGGGCTATGGCAACATCATTCCCCTTTGGATGTTTGGGCTGCTCTATTGATGGCATCTTCTAACTCACTCGCCAGTTCAATCTCCTGCTCACTAATGTCTGGAGGGGAAAATGGAATCTTCATATTGTCTGTTCCTTTTTATTTTGACTTAAATTGTTAAATTAGCAAAACATATCTCTCCAAAGGATTGATATCTCAGATGTTTTGTGTAATTTTGGAGCGCAATTCCGAATTTACACAGATTATGAGCAGCGAATTATATCTTAACCGCACGATTGAAACCGTCATCAGCGAGGCCGCGCACTACTTCTCTGTCATCTCTGTCACCGGCCCTCGCCAGTCGGGTAAGAGTACGCTCTTGAAGCATCTCTTTCCCCAGTACCGCAAATACAGTCTGAAAGATGTCAATGTGCGTGAGTTTGCCGAACATGACCCTATTGCTTTTCTCAACCAGCACTCGGAGGGAATGTTTATCGATGAAGTGCAGAAGCTGCCTTCGCTTCTCGAATACATACAGGGCATCGTAGATGACAATCCCGAGCGTAAATTCCTGCTCACTGGCAGTTCTAACTTCGAGTTGTTGCAGGGGCTTTCCGAGTCGCTGCCTGGCCGTGCGGGCGTCTATGAACTGCTGCCCATGACATACGCCGAGACAGAATCCACCCGTGGCGATGCTCCACTCGACGAGTTCCTCTATGGAGGGCTCTATCCAGCCGTCTGCGCCCGCAAGAACAAGCCCCGTCTGTTCTATCCGTCATACGTAAAGACCTATTTGGAGCGCGACGTGCGCGACCTGTTGAAAATAAAAGACCAGATGCAGTTTATGCGCTTCATGAAGCTCTGTGCTGCCCGTATTGGCAGCATCTTCAATGCTTCTGAACTGGCAGCGCTGCTGGGGGTTGACAGCAAGACCGTCAGCCATTGGCTCTCCGTCTTGCAGGCATCCTATCTGGTTACGTTGCTTCCGCCCTACTTTGAAAATGTCTCCAAGCGTGTGGTGAAAAGTCCCAAGCTCTATTTCAACGACCCCGGACTGGCCTGCTTCCTGCTCGACATAGAGAGCCCCCGTCAGCTGGAACGCGACAAGATGCGTGGTGCCATTTTCGAGAACTACGTGGTGATGGAGGTCATCAAGCATCGCTACAATCAGGGGCTTCTTGGCGGTGTCTACTTCTACCGCGACTCCCACCAGAACGAGGTTGACATCCTCCTGAAGCAGGAGGGCGAAATAACAGCCATAGAGGTCAAGGCCAGCATGACCTACCACACCTCGTTCAATCGCCATCTCTCTCACCTTCAGGAATGGATCACTACCCCCATCGCCCGTGAACTAATTGTTTATACTGGTGATTTTGAGAACACGTCGGGCGACATCAAACTGATTAACTACCGCCATCTGCATCAGCACCTGCCAGAGATTGACATTTGAAATATAATGATTTTATTATCTTGTTTTTTGATAAATGAAATTCAATACCTTTGTTGGCATCATCTTTGCCCCAGCGTATGCAATAGCATAGAGATTGGCTTTAAGTGGATAGTGTAACATCCATTGACTTTTGCAACTATATGGTTTACGCCTGGTAAGTATATGGTTTACGAAGCCTAAATATGCTGTTTACGGGTCGTAAGTATGGTACTTTCCAGATTGTCCTTCATTGAGTGTTGAGGACTCCAGCCAAGTGTATTCAGCTTATAGGTATCAAAAACAGACTTTGTCACCTTGTTAAAGCCACGTTGCTCCGCATCTGACGGCAGACTGACAATAACTTTTTTGTTTGTGATTCCTGCCACCATCTCTGCCAGTTC
>JAFVEE010000050.1 GCA_017478085.1 Prevotella sp.
AGGGCAAAAGCGCACCTACCGTCTTGATGCTTTTGCCCTTACAGGGCGTAAGCTGCGCACCACATTTACCCAGGGCGATGCCCTGGGCTGGGGGCTTTCTGGCCTTTCAGGCCGTCTTTGCGGAGCTTGCGAAAGTTGAATAAACTATCCATAATACTACTATAAAAAAATGATTGATTATTAACTGAAAATAGATCCGATTCCGCAGAGAATCATTGCGAAGAACATAAATATGAAGATGCCTATGAAATAAGCCAGGATAGTTGACCCGATAAATCCTAAGAAGCTATCAGAATGATAGATTTCCTCACCTCTCTTGTTAACCATTGTGTAACGAGTTTTTGTTTCCATAACGTTGAAATTTTAAATTGTTATTAATGTTTGTTTCTACCCTTTATGACAAAAACTCTTGAAAGGTTAACAACTTATTGAAAAAAAATGCGCTACAGACAATTCTATGACTAATACCAGCAAAAGTATTATCAAAAGTAGGAAAAACAGAATCAAAACAAACATTTTCTCCAATTAATTTGGATTATTGGAGAAAATTACCTACCTTTGCATCGCTCATCTGTAAGCAGAAGGAGTTTCGGGGCTCGGTATATCATGACATATATCGAGCCCTGCGTATGCTATAATATCTCATCCATCTTCGACACCAACTTCTTCTTTATCTGCTTTTCTCCATATTCCTTATTAAGATAGTAAGCAGTTAATAGATAGTAAGCTTCACCATTACGAGTCTGTGGTTCCAAGACAATAACATACTTTCGTGTCTTATTGTAAATGTATGTCCTTACCACATTCATTCGCTTACGCTGGTTACGCTCACTGACACTAAAAATCACGATGTCGCTGTCAGTCACTTTCTCTTCAACGTGCGGTTTTATCCAATGCAAACGTTCAGAACGGTATCGGTCATAGATGGAGCAATCGCGATACTAAGCTTCTATTTAAAAGTTTCGGGTTGCAAAATGCACTTTCTAATTTTAGAAGTTTTTTGAATACAGATTTAGCTTCCACTTCCACAAAGAGCACCAGAATGCTTGTATTTATCAACATTTTAAGTAGTGGAAGATATTTGTTTCGCTTCCACGCATACTGTTTTGGTTCCAGAGAGAATGACGGGTTCGTGAACTGACGCTCTAATAAGGCATCGATTGCATTCTAATATAGGCTGGATTCCAATGGAATATAGGCTGGATTCCAATGGAAAAGAGGCTGGATTGTGGGTGGAAGTGGGGTGGATGCGAAATATTGCGGTTCCACTTCTGAAATAACGATATATGCAATAGGTTTTGGAAATTTAGTGGAAGCGGAAGCGAATTGCTGAAAAAAGATTTGGAGTGGTAGGGAAAATTTTGTATCTTTGCACTTGAAAAACTATAAAGGGAGACGAAAGGATGATTACAAAAGTGACTTTGATACGCAAGAGACGGGACGGCGCTGAGACCTACGTGCGCGTTCCGATAGAGGAGGTGATCGGGATGATTCGCTCGGGACGGCTGCGCGACGGGCGCGAGATGACGGCGGTGGACGACAGGCCGCTGGTGTGCTTCGCCTCGGAAATCAGGAAGACGGGGGGACAGCTGGTGGAGACGGGAATCAACGGACTGGTGCTACTGGAGGTGAACAACCTGCCCGACCGCGAGACGGCCTGCCAGCTGAGGCGGGAGGCGGCGGGCGTGCCCTTCACGATGCTGGCCTTCGTGGGGGCCAGCGGGCGCAGCGTGAAGATTGTGTGCCAGACCGACGAGCCCACCGACTGGCGCAACCCCGAGGGCTATGACCGCGAGGAGCTGGAGCGCTTCCAGCTGAACGCCTACGCCAAGCTGCACTATGTGTACTCCACACAGCTGGCCGTGCGCGTGGACAACATCGCCCCGACGCTGCGCACGGCCTGCCGGCTGAGCCACGATGCCGACCTGTACTACAACGAGTGGTCGGAGCATATTGTGGCCTCGCCCTACGAGCAGTCGGCTGAGCGGCTGTCGCGCACGGCCCGCAAGGCCGGGCCGATGGGCGATGACGGCAAGACCATACCCGGCCTGTCGGCGATGGCCTCGATGCTGCGCGAGTATCAGGCCTGCAAGCAGGACGCGCTGGAGCAGTGCCGACTGGACGAGGAGGCCGACTTCGTGCCCCACCTGCTTGAGGTGCTGGCCTACAACTGCCACGAGAGCGGGCTGCAGGAGGGCTTCGCCGTGAAGCAGACGCTCTTCGACCCAAGGCTGAACGGCGACCGCGACCTGGTGCAGACGGTGTTTGACTCGCAGTACAGCAAGACGCTGAAGCGCCTGTGGCCGCTGAAGCACGTGAAGCCCTCGCAGCTGCTCACGTTCAAGACCGAGGCCTTCCTGCACTCGCGCTACGAGCTGCGCAAGAACGTGATGACGGGCGTGGCCCAGTACCGTGAGAACGACGGCTACGACTACCGCTTCCGCGACCTGACGCGCGAGGTGATGAACACCATGTCGATACAGGCACTGAAGGCGGGGCTGGACTCGTGGGACAAGGACATCAAGCGCTACATCGAGTCGACGATGATACCCGAGTTTGACCCCGTGAACGACTGGCTGGAGCGGCTGCCCCGCTGGGATGGCTGCGACCGAGTGGGCGAGCTGGCGGGCCGCGTGAAGACCGACAACGCGTACTGGGCGGGCGACTTCCGCATCTGGATGCGCTCGATGGTGGCCCACTGGATGGGCAAGGACCGCGACCACGGCAATGCCATCGTGCCGCTGCTCATAGGGCCGCAGGGCTGCGGCAAGTCGACCTTCTGCGGCATGCTGCTGCCGCCCGAGCTGCGCGAGTACTACAACGACAAGATAGACTTCAAGAACGACACGGCGGTGAACCTGGGTCTCTCGTCGTTCGCACTGATCAACATCGACGAGTTCGACGCGCTGAGCCGCAGTCAGCAGCCGCTGCTGAAGCATCTCGTCTCGAAGTCGGACGTGAAGATGCGCCCGCCCTACGGCAAGGCCTACGAGCAGCGTCGCCGCTATGCCTCGTTCATCGCCACGACCAACAACGCCCAGCCGCTGCCCGACGACAAGACGGGCTCGCGCCGCTTTGTGTGCACGGTGGTCAGGGGTACGATCGACACGCTGACGCCCATAGACTACCCCCAGCTGTACGCCCAGCTGAAGGCCGAGATAGACCGGGGCGACCGCTACTGGATGGACGATGCCGACAACAGCCGCATCATTGAGCAGAACCGCCAGTTCGAGCCGGTGGTGAGCTTCGAGCAGATGATCAGTCAGACGTTCTGCCCTTCGGCCAATGGCGAAGAGCTGTCGGTGGCCGACATCGTGAAGGTGCTGAACGAGCGCTACGCCCACTTCCACATCAGCAAGCGCACCAACTCTGACGTTGGGCGGGCACTGAACGCGCTGGGCTACCGGCCCCGCAAGACCAACACCTGCCAGATGTACGGGCTGGCCATCAACCCTCGCTAAAGTTTACCACCCTTTGCACAGCCGATGCCGTAGGCATCTGATAGGGGTAGCCAGTCATGCAGCCGTGCCGTAGGTACGGCGAAATGGCTGGTAAACAGGCGGCGGTAGCCTGCGTGCCTTTAGGTACGCGACAGAGGCAGAGGGTTATCGCGTACCTAAAGGCACGCTTCCCTATGCCATCTTTGCACCAGCCATTTCGCCGTACCTACGGCACGGCTGCATGGCTGGCTACCCCTATCAAGCCCTTACTGGTCATGCTTTCGCCGTAGTTTATGAAGGCGGGAAAGTTCAGAATCCTCAGTTCTCTATTTCTTCAGCTCCGGGTAGCTGATGCGGGTGTGGTAGATGGTCTTCAGCTTCTCGATGAGGACGGTCTTGGCGTAGGCAATGTCGCGGAAGGTGATGGGACACTCGCGGAAGTAGCCGTCGGCCAGCATGCCGTCGATAATGCGGTTGACCAGCTGGCGGATGGTCTGCTCGGTGTAGTCGGGCAGCGAGCGCGAGGCGGCCTCTACGGCATCGGCCATCATGAGGATGGCCTGCTCCTTGGTGAAGGGGTTGGGGCCGGGGTAGGTGAAGAGCAGCTCGTCGATCTGCTCGTCGGGGTGCTCGTTCTTCCACTTCACGAAGAAATACTTGGCCTTGCCCAGGCCGTGGTGGGTGGATATGAAGTCGCGTATGACGCCGGGCAGGTTGTACTTGTCGGCCAGCTTCAGGCCCTCGGTCACGTGGCTGATGATCATCTGCGCGCTCTCGATGCACGACAGCTGCTCGTGGGGGTTGATGCCGCCCGACTGGTTCTCGGTGAAGTAGATGGGGTTGACCGTCTTGCCAATGTCGTGGTAGAGGGCGCCCGTGCGCACCAGCTGGGCCTTGGCCCCTATCTTGCGGGCTATCTCGGCGGCCAGGTTGCCCACCTGTATGCTGTGCTGGAAGGTGCCGGGGGCCACCTCGCTCATGCGGCGCAGCAGCTCCTTGTTCATATCGCTGAGCTCAATGAGCGTGATGTTAGACGTGTAGCCGAAGGCCTTCTCCAGAATGTAGAGCAGGGGGTAGCAGCAGAACAGGATGAGGCCGCAGGCCAGCAGGTAGTAGTACTCGTAGCGGTCAATCTGGCTCCAGCTGCTGGTGCTGATGAGGTTCAGGGCCAGGTTCATAAGGCAGCTGGCGGCGGTGACGATGGCAGCCGTCCAGAACAGCTGCGAGCGGCTGCTCAGGTCGCGCAGCGAGAGGATGGCGGCAAGGCCGGCCGTGAGCTCTACGGCGATGAAGTCGAGCGGGTAGTGCAGCGTGCAGGCGCAGGTGAGCACCAGCACGACATGGGCCATGAAGGCGGTGCGCGAGTCCATGAACACACGGATGAAGATGGGCACCATGGCAAAGGGGATGATGAACACGTGGAGCAGGCTGTGGCCCACGAGCAGCGAGGTGAGCACCGAGAAGATGATGATGAGCGAATAGAGCAGGCCCAGGGAGCGCAGCTTGTCGAAGTAGTCGGCGCGGAAGATGCTGATGAAGAGGGTGAAGCCGGTGATGAGCAGCAGCACGTAGAGCACCTCGCCCAGCACGGTGGTGCTGAGCTGCGAGCGCTCCTGGTGGCGCTTGTCGCTCTCGCGCAGGAACGACTGCAGGACGAGGTACTTCTGCTCGTCGACGATGGTGCCGCGGTCGATGATCTTCTCGCCGCGCTGCACCCGTCCGCTGGCGCGGGGCACGCTGGCCAGCAGCTCCTGGCGGCTCATCTCGCTGCGCTCGCGGTCGTAGATGAGGTTTGGCTCGATATAGTCGTTCAGATTCAGCGACTGCACGGCCTCGCGGTGCTTCACCAGGGCGGGGTCGCCCACCAGCTGCTCGTAGGCCTGCACGGCGGTGAGCGTCTTGTAGGCCCGGATGCTCACGGCGGTCTTCTCGTCGACCACCCGCAGCATGCGGGTGGTGTCGGTCTCGCTGCCCAGGGGCTCCTTCGTGTCGACGATGCCCTGGTGGTAGAGCGAGCGCAGGCGGTTGGCAATGATGCTCTTATAGTCGGCCGAGAGCAGGGGCAGGCCGCTGGCATAGTCCTGCAGGAAGCGGCGCACGTTGGTGGCGTCCTTGCCTTTGTCGATGGTGTAGTAGGGCTGGTAGTCGCGCATCACGCTGTCCATCTCGGCCTGCACCACCTGGTCGCTCTTGTAGACGGTGAAGTCGAAGGGTGCCGTAATGTCGGCATAGCGCCAGGGGGTGTTTTTCTCGAACTTCAGCGTGAGGTGCGTGTCGCGCGGCATGACCCACACAATGATGGCCACGGTGGCCAGGATGATGGCCGTGCGATTCAGAATATCGCGCCACGTAAGGTCTATTTTCAGGTTGAAACTGCTCATCTTGGTGCCTTGTTTGTACTTTTGATGGCAAAATTAGTGATTATTTTGCAGAAAGCCAACGGTTCTTAGTAAAAATTTCGTATCTTTGCACGCAAAATTGAACAAAACATATCATGACAGAGAGAAAAGTGAGGGTGCGCTTTGCACCCAGTCCCACGGGACCGTTGCATATTGGCGGCGTGCGCACCGCCCTGTATAACTACCTGTTTGCCCGCCAGCACGGCGGCGACCTGGTGTTCCGCATCGAGGACACCGACACCACCCGCTTCGTGCCCCAGGCCGAGGCCTACATCATCGAGGCCTTCAAGTGGTTAGGCATCAAGTTCGACGAGGGCGTGTCGTTCGGTGGCCAGTATGGCCCCTATCGGCAGAGCGAGCGCCGCGACATATATAAGAGGTACGTGAAGCAGCTGCTCGACGACGGCAAGGCCTACATAGCCTTCGACACGCCGCAGGAGCTGGAGCAGAAGCGGCAGGAGATAGAGAACTTCCAGTACGACAACAAGACGCGCCAGCAGATGCGCAACTCGCTCACCCTGCCCAAGGAGGAGGTGCAGCAGCTCATCAGCGAGGGCCATCAGTACGTGGTGCGCTTCAAGATAGATGCCGGACAGGAGGTGCTGGTCGACGATATGATTCGCGGCGAGGTGCGCGTGAAGAGCGACATCCTCGACGACAAGGTGCTCTACAAGAGTGCCGACGAGCTGCCCACCTACCACCTGGCCAACATCGTGGACGACCACCTGATGGAGATCACCCACGTGATTCGTGGCGAGGAGTGGCTGCCTTCGGCCCCGCTCCACGTGCTGCTCTACCAGGCCTTCGGCTGGCAGGACACCATGCCCCGCTTTGCCCACCTGCCGCTGCTGCTGAAGCCCGACGGCAAGGGCAAGCTGAGCAAGCGCGACGGCGACCGCCTGGGCTTCCCCGTGTTTCCGCTCGACTGGCACGGCACCGACAAGAAGACGGGCGAGCCCGTGTTCTGCAGCGGCTATCGCGAGCAGGGCTACTTCCCCGAGGCGGTGGTCAACTTCCTGGCCCTCCTGGGCTGGAACCCCGGCACGGAGCAGGAGCTCTTCACGCTCGACGAGCTGGTGCCCGTGTTCGACATTACGAAGTGCTCGAAGGCCGGTGCCAAGTTTGCCTATGAGAAGGGCATCTGGTTCAACCACGAGTATATCCTGAAGAAGAGCGCCGAGGAGATTGCGGCCATCTGGGAGCCCGAGTGCCGCGAGCACGGCGTGAAGGACTCGCTGGAGCGCATCACGCAGGTGGTGGCTATGATGAAGGATCGCGTCAGCTTCGTCAAGGAGCTGTGGTCCCTGTGCTCGTTCTTCTTCGAGGCCCCCACGCAGTACGACGAGAAGACGGCCAAGAAGCGCTGGAAGGAAGACTCGGCCAGCGTGCTCAGCGAGCTGTGCACCGTGCTGGAAGGCATCGACGACTTCTCCTTGGAGAACCAGGAGCAGATTGTGCACCAGTGGATAGAGAGCAAGGAGCTGAAGCTGGGCAACGTGATGAACGCCTGGCGCCTGGCTCTCGTGGGCGAGGGCAAGGGCCCCGGCATGTTCGACATCTCGGCCTTCTTAGGCAAGGAGGAGACGATACGCCGCACCCGCAAGGCCTGCGAGGTTTTGGGGTAAGGCCCATTAGACCCATAAGACCTATAGGCCCTATAAGACAAATAAGCCCAATAAGACCCATTACCTGATGTACAACCTGATCATTTACCTTTACCTGATAGGGGTGGCGGTGTACAGCCGCTTCAACGAGAAGGTGCGGAAGATGTGGCGCGGCGAGCGCGACGCCTTCCGCGTGCTTCGCGAACAGGTAGACCCACAGGCACGCTACGTGTGGTTCCATGCCGCCTCGCTGGGCGAGTTCGAGCAGGGCCGCCCGCTCATGGAGGAGCTGCGGCGACGGCACCCCGAGCTGAAGATTCTGCTCACGTTCTTCTCGCCCTCGGGCTACGAAGTGCGCAAGAACTACGAGGGGGCCGACATCATCTGCTACCTGCCGCTGGACACCATCACCAACGCCCGCCGCTTCCTGAGGCTCATACGGCCCGAGATGGCGTTCTTCATCAAGTATGAGTTCTGGTACAACTACCTGCACATCCTGAAGCACCGGGGCGTGCCCGTCTACAGCGTGAGCAGCATCTTCCGCGAGGGGCAGGTGTTCTTCCGCTGGTATGGGCGCCAGTATGGCCACGTGCTGAACTGCTTCAGCCACTTCTACGTGCAGAACGAAATGAGCAAGCAACTGCTGGCCAGCATCGGCCTGACGAACGTGACGATTACTGGCGACACCCGCTTCGACCGCGTGCTGCAAATCAAGGGGCAGGCCAAGCAGTTGCCCGTGGTAGAGGCATTCGTAGGGAACGGGGCGAAGGTATTCATAGCAGGTAGCAGCTGGCTGCCCGACGAGGAAATCTTCATTCGCTATTTTAACAAGCATCCGGAGTGGAAGCTCATCATTGCCCCGCACGTCATTGGCGAAGACCACCTGCGGCAGATAGAGAAGCTGCTGGAAGGCCGCAAAGTGGTGCGCTACACGCAGGTGGAGCAACCACTCCCCTCTCACCCCTCCCCTCTCACCTCTCCTCTCTCACCCCTCCCCTCTCAAGATGCCCTTATCATCGACTGCTTCGGCCTGCTGAGCAGCATCTACCGCTATGCTCGGGTGACCTACGTGGGCGGTGGCTTCGGCGTGGGCATACACAATGTGCTGGAGGCTGCCGTATGGGACGTGCCCGTGGTCATTGGCCCCAACAACCAGAAGTTCCAGGAGGCACAAGAGCTGATGGCCGCCGGTGGCTGCTTCGAGATTAAGAGCTATGAGGACTTCGAACGGCTGATGGACCGCTTCGACACCGATGCCGCCTATACGAAAGATGCCGGCACGAAGGCCGGCAACTATGTGAAGGGCAAGGCGGGAGCCACCCGCAAGATTCTTGATACGGTGGCCCTCTAACCCAGTATTTGGTCGGCGTGAATCTTGGTCTTGATCTGCTTCGGACCGAAAATCTGCTCTATCACACCCTCCTCATTGATGATGAAGGTGGTGCGCACGGTGCCCATATACTTGCGACCGTACATAGACTTCTCCTGCCACACGCCAAACTGCTGCACAAGCTGCTTGTCGACATCGGCTATGAGGGGGAAGTTCAGCTCGTGCTTCTCCTTGAACTTCTGGTGCTTCTGCGCGTCGTCTACACTCACGCCCACCACCTCGTAGCCAGCCTGCTGCAGCTCGGCCTGGTGGTCGCGAAAGCTGCAAGCCTCGGCGGTGCAGCCGCTCGTCAGGTCCTTCGGGTAGAAGTACAGCACCAGTTTCTTGCCCCGGAAGTCGCTCAGGCGGATCTCCCGTCCGTTCTCGTCCTTGCCCAGAATTTCGGGCGCTCTGTCTCCAATATTCATCGCTCTGTAAGTTTAAAATTGTTAGTTGATGTTGCAAAGTTACAACTTTTTTTGCAATTTATCAAATAACTTGTAACTTTGTAGCCGATTATTGTAAAAACTTATATGAGAACTATGTGGATGTTTGCATTTCTGGTGCTGCCCTTGCTTGGCATCGCCTACATCAGTTGGCACCTCTGGACGCTTATTCCGCTTCCTGCCGCTTGGCGATGGACGATTATCGGGCTGCTCATCGGCTCGTTCCTACTGATGTTCTGCAACCTGGGGCGCGTCATCGACCAGATGCCCTTGCCGCTGGCACGGCTCTGCTACGACGTGGGCAACAGCAGCATCTTCATTATGCTCTATCTGGTCATCTTCTTCCTTGTGTGCGACCTGGGGCGACTGGTGCGCTTAGTGCCGCGCGAATGGCTCTACCAGAACTACTACACCACGTCGGCACTGGCCGTGGCCCTCTTCCTGGTGTTCCTCTATGGCAACATACATTATTATAATAAGGCGCGCGAGGAGCTGACGCTGGAGACCAGCAAGCCGCTGGCCCGCCCCCTGAAGCTGGTGCTGGCGAGCGACCTGCACCTGGGCTACCACAACCCGCGCAAGGAGCTGGCTCGCTGGGTCGATATGATCAACGGCGAGCATCCCGACCTGGTGCTCATAGCGGGCGATGTAATCGACATGAGCATGCGCCCGCTCATCGAGGAGCGGATGGCCGAGGAGTTCCAGCGCATAGAGGCTCCCGTCTATGCCTGCCTGGGCAACCACGAGTACTACAGCGGCGAGCCGCAGGCGCAGCAGTTCTTCCGCGAGGCAAGGATCAACCTGCTGCGAGACACGTCGGTGGTGGTGGGCGACCTGTGCATCATTGGCCGCGACGACCGCACCAACATGCGGCGCAAGCCGGTGGCGCAGCTGGTGCAGGAGAGTGCCCTGCCGAAGGAAAGCGGCCTCTACTCCATCCTGCTCGACCATCAGCCCTACAACTTAGAGAAGACCGAGGAGGCGGGCATCGACTTCCAGTTCAGCGGCCATACGCACTACGGACAGGTATGGCCCATCTCCTGGATTACCGATGCCATCTACGAGTGTGCCTTCGGCCCCCATCAGCGTGGCAACACCCGCTACTACGTGTCGTCGGGGCTGGGCATCTGGGGCGGCAAGTTCCGCATAGGCACCCGGTCTGAATATGTGGTGGCAACTATCAAGAACAAAGACAAATAAATAAAAAAAGATTGTATGATGATGAAAAAGATTCTAACCCTGGCGCTGACGGCTGGCGTGGCCGCAGCACTGACGAGTGCCGACAAAGGCCCGCAGACGATGACGAAGGAGAAAGGCACCTACATCGTGAACACTACCAACATTGCCAACGACGTGATAGGCTACGAGGGCCCTACCCCACTGAAGGTCTATATCAAGAAGAACAAGATTGAAAAGGTGGAGTTCCTGCCCAACCAGGAGACACCCAAGTACTGGAACGCCGTGAAGAAGCACTTCCAGGAGGTGTGGAACGGCAAGACCGTGAAGGAGGCCAAGACGATGCAGGTAGACGGTCGCACTGGGGCCACCTTCTCGAGCGATGCCGTGAAGGAGAACGTGAAGCGTGCCCTTGACTACTACGAGAAAAACAAATAATCGGGTACTCTCAGTTTTCAGTTGTCAGAGAGATAGTCTTTCGAGTATGCCACGTAGTGGGCGGCGTAGGCCTCGGCCATGCCGGGCTTGGCCATCTTGATGAACTTGGCAGGCACGCCACCCCACAGCTCGTGAGGACCCACCTTTGTATTTTGCAACACCAGGGCGCCACCAGCAATGATGGCGCCTTCGCCTATCTCGGCATTGTCGAGAATGGTGCTGTTCATACCGATGAGGGCTCCGTCGTGAATGGTGCAGGCGTGCACACAGGCACAGTGGCCTATGGTCACGTCGTTGCCAATATGGGTGGGGCCTGTGGTGTTGGTCACGTGTACCACGGCTCCGTCCTGCACATTAGAGCGGTTGCCTATGGTGATGGGGGCCACGTCGCCACGCACCACGGCATTGAACCAGATGCTGCACTCGTCGCCCATCGTCACATCGCCCACAATCGTTGCGTTCTCGCTGAAGTAGCAGTCCTTGCCCCATTTGGGCGCAAGGCCCTTGTATGACTTAATCAGTGCCATATCGTACTCTTTCCGTATTTTCTTTCTCTACTCCCGTGGCACCGGCCTACAGGGCATCGACCACCTGACAAATATCGGCGAAGATGCGATCCAGCTCGCCCAGACCGTCAATGTGGTGGTGCACACCCTCCTGCCTGTACCACTCAATGAGGGGCTGCGTCTGCGAGTGGTAGACCACCAGGCGCTTCTTGATGGTCTCCTCATTGTCATCGGCACGGCCACTCTGCTGGCCACGCAGCAGCAGACGCTTCATCAGCTCGTCCTCGGGCACGTCGAGCTCCAGCATAGCGGCCACCTTGTCGCCGCGCTCGCTGAGCATCTGCTTCAGGGCCTCGGCCTGCGGGATGGTGCGGGGGAAGCCGTCGAAGATGACGCCCCGGTGCTCACGGCCAAACGAGTCGTAGACCGAAGCCAGAATCGAGACCATCAGCTCGTCGGGAATGAGCTGTCCCTGGTCAATGAACTGCTGGGCCGTCTTGCCCAGTTCGCTGCCTTTCTTAATCTCGGCGCGCAGCACGTCGCCGGTCGAAATGTGCTCCAAGCCGTACTTCTCGATCAGCTTGTCGCTCTGCGTGCCCTTGCCACTGCCAGGGGCACCGAAAATCACAATATTCTTCATGCTTTTTTGCTTTATTCTACTAACGTATAAAGATCCTTCAGCCCACGGCCCTGCTGGTCGTAGTCAAGGCCATAGCCCAGGATGAAGTCGTTGGGTATCTGGAAGGCCACATAGTCCAGATGCAGGTCGGTCTGCAGCCGCTCGGGCTTGAAGAAGAGGGTGCAGATGTGGACCGACTGGGGGTTGCGGGTGCCCAGCGACTCGATCATCTGCTTGATGGTCTGCCCCGTCTCTACGATGTCCTCCAGGATGATGACGGTGCGCCCGCTCAGGTCCTCATTGATGCCGATGACCTCGTGCACCTTGCCCGTAGAGGTAGTGCCCTGATAGGAGGCCAGCTTCACAAACGAGATTTCGCACGGTATGGTCATCTCGCGCATCAGGTCGGCGGCAAAGATAAACGATCCGTTCAGCACGGCCAGGAACAGCGGGTTGCGGCCCTCCATATCCTTCGAAATCTGCTGCGCCAGTTCCTTCACGCGCCACTTAATCTGCGCCTCAGGCATCGACACCTGAAACGTCTTGTCCTTAATGGTGATTGTATTCATTGTTTTTCTAATTGTGCTATCTCTTCTACCGTGAGACCCGTAGATTCGGAAATAATGTCGATGGGTATGCCTTTCGCTTTCAGACTGCGGGCAATGGCAACGGCTTTTTTCTGCCCGCCCAATTGCTCTCCCTGCTGAAGACCCTGCTGGAGGCCTTGCTGAAGACCCTGCTGAATGCCTTGCTGAAGCCCCTGCTGAATACCTTGCTGAAGTCCCTCGGCACGGCCTTTCTTGTAGCCCCCTTCTATGAGCACACGCTCGTTGACAACAGCATACCAGAACTGCTCGTAGGTATAGAGCTGGGCCTCGGTGTAGGCCGACTTCTCCAGTATGTGCAGGGCACGGCTGGTGTCGGGGTTCTCCAGCAGCTCGGCAGGCGCCTCAGCCGTGTGCTCGTCGATCTCCGTGAGGAATCGCAGCCACAACACGGCCATCTTCCTTTCCATAATGCTCTGGGGCTTGAACTTCTTCAACTCCACGAATACGAAGCGCAGTCCCTCTAAGTGGCGGTCGGTATCGGCCACATCGACCAGCGCATAGTCGTGGTAGAAACGGTCGGTCTCGGTGTCGAAGCCGAGGTCGTTGATGAAGTTGAGCGAGTAGACGGGCTTGATAAGAGTGTAGTCCTCGCCCTTGTCGAGCTGCTTCACCACTGCCTTGGCCGCATTCAGGATGACGCGGTTCTTGAACTCGTTGTTCCAGTTGAGCTGCATCTCGACGATAAACTCGCGACCGCCGGTCTCGTGGCAGCGCACGTCCACCACGCTGTTCTTCTTCATCGGGTTTTCGGGCACCAGCTCCGTGGGAATGAACTCCAGGTGTTCTATCTGCTTCCCTTCATCCAGCGGCAGCAGGGCATTGAGCAGGCTCAGGGTCAGCTGCTCATGCTCGCCGAACACTTTCTTGAAGGTCAGGTCGGCCTTGGGGTTAAGGTATTTTCCTTTCATAGCTCGTCGTCGTTCAGAATCTACGCCGCAAAGGTAAGCATTATTCCGCAAACCGCCAAACAATCGCGGTGAAATATTGTGTCACAGAGCGCTACAACCATGCAATCAGGGCGAGGAAAAAACGTTGAAAAATCACGATTTTGCACATTTTCAGTGAATAAAAATGCCTCAATGGCGGTGCTTACGTTTTTTTTTCTTAATTTTGCAGCGATTATAATCAGTAATAGCAATGAAGATTTTTACAAGCACACAGATAAAGGAACTTGACAACTACACAATAGAGCACGAGCCCATCAAGTCGGTCGACCTGATGGAGCGGGCTGCACGGGCACTGACGCAGGCCATCGCCGAGCGATGGAGCAAGGAGGTGCCCGTGGTCATTTTTGCCGGTCCCGGCAACAACGGCGGCGACGCGCTGGCCGTGGCCAGGATGCTCGTGGAGCGCGACTATCAGGTGCAGACGTTCCTGTTTAACATTACCGGCCACTTGTCGGCCGACTGCACGGAGAACAAGAAGCGACTGGTAGACCGCAAGGGACGCTCGCTGCTGACGGAGGTGACGCAGGAGTTCGACCCGCCCCGACTGGAGGAGGGCATGCTGGTGGTCGACGGGCTGTTCGGCTCGGGGCTGAACAAGCCGCTGGCCGGTGGCTTTGCCTCGTTGGTGAAGTACATCAACGCCTCGAAGGCCGAGGTGGTGAGCATCGACATGCCGTCGGGACTGATGACGGAGGACAACACCTACAACGTGAGTGCCAACATCGTGCGCGCCACGCTCACCCTGACCCTCCAGCACAAGAAGCTGTCGTTCCTCTTTGCCGAGAACCAGCCCTACATAGGCGAGCTACAGATACTGGACATAGGACTGAGCCAGGAGGGCATTGAGAAGACCGAGGCCAACTACACCATCATCGAGAAGGAGCAGATGCGGCAGATGCTGCTCCCCCGCGAGGCTTTTGCCCACAAGGGCATGATGGGGCACGCGCTCATCATAGCCGGAAGCTACGGCATGGCCGGGGCCGCCATCCTGGCCACGAAGGCCTGTCTGCGGGCTGGCGTAGGCAAGGTGACCACCCATACGCCTAAGCGCAATGTGGCCATCATGCAGACGGCGGTGCCCGAGGCGGTGATACAGATAGACCGCGAAGAGACCACCTTCACCGAGGGCGTGGCCACCGAGGAGTTTCAGGCTATGGGCATAGGCCCGGGACTGGGCACAACGGAGCAGACGGCCATCACGCTCATAGCCCAGCTGCGGCGGGCCAGCTGCCCCACCGTGGTCGATGCCGACGCTCTGAACATTCTGGCCAACCGCAGGGCGTGGCTGCAGCAGCTGCCCAAGGGCATCATCCTGACGCCCCACCCCAAGGAGCTGGACCGCATTGAGGGACAGAGCATTGACAGCTACGAACGGCTGACGAAAGCACGCGACCTGGCCGAACGGCTGCAGGGCTACGTCGTGCTGAAAGGACGCTTCACGGCTATCTGCATGCCCGACGGCCACATCGCCTTCAACCCCACGGGCAACGCCGGTATGGCCACGGCAGGCAGTGGCGACGTGCTCACGGGCATACTGACCGCCCTTCTGGCCCGTGGCTACGACCGTCGCGAGGCCTGCCTCTTAGGCACCTACCTGCACGGCCTGGCCGGCGACCTGGCTGCCCAGGAACTGGGCGAGGAGAGCCTGATAGCCAGCGACATCATCAGCTTTTTACCAAAGGCATTTGCGGCACTGCGTGCCTAACGAATAGTGAATAGTGAAAAGTGAATAGTATCGGCAATAATAAACATTTAAAATAATAGAGTATGGCGAAAAGTGTTTTGGCAGAGAAGTCCCTGCAATTTGCCATTCGGGTGGTAAACTGTGTAAAATATCTGCAAGGAGAAAGAAAAGAATATGTTATGTCGAAACAGATGCTGAGAAGCGGCACAAGCATTGGTGCAAATATACACGAAGCAATTTATGCGCAAAGCAAGGCAGATTTTTCCAGCAAACTTAGCATTTCGTTAAAGGAGGCCAGCGAGACCTCCTACTGGCTTACAATTCTAAAAGAGACCGAGTATCTCTCGGTGGAAGCCTACCACTCTATGAAAACTGATGTCGATGAGATTATCAGAATCATTATAGCATCACTGAAAACAACAAGAAAAGAATGATGAAAAAGAAATCGAGAAGAAGATGGATGGCGGCGGCAGCGTTATTCACTCTTAACTATTCACTATTCGTTAGCCCCGCAGGGGCGCAGACCGCCGTGAGCGACTACCTGCCGGGGGTGACGCCCGAGGGCTTTGTGTACTTCCTGCCCAAGACGGCCATACGGGTGAGCGTGCTGGTGGAGAAGACCACCTACCAGCCGGGCGAGTTCAGCAAGTATGCCCAGCGCAACCTGCGACTGAACAACGTAGGACAGGAGCCAGCAGAGAGCTACCGCGTGATCAGCGTGAAACAGCAGCCCGTGGGTGTGCCCGACTCGCTGAAGGCCTTCTCGGTGAAGCTGAACAGCAAGACGGCAGCTACTAACGTGGCACTGAGCGAAGAGGGACTGCTGCTGGCCATCAATGCCGACCCGCGCCCCATAGACCAGCCGAAGCCCTTTGAGCCTGCTCCAAAGCCCGCCGTTGTCGACGGTCACCAGTTTATGAACGAGGAGATCCTGAGCGCCGGCAGCACGGCGAAGATGGCCGAGCTGACCGCCCGTGAGATATACGACCTGCGCGAGAACCGCAGTCTGCTCATCAAGGGGCAGGCCGACTTCATGCCCAAGGACGGAGCGCAGATGCAGCTGATGCTGAACCAGCTGGACATGCAGGAGCGGGCGCTGTCGCAGCTGTTCAGCGGCGTGACCATCTGCGACACCACCGAGACCATCATCACCGTGGCCCCCGACGGCCCGCTGCCCAAGCAGGTGCTGTTCCGCCTGTCGCAGAAGCTGGGCATGGTCGATGCCGACGACCTGTCGGGCGAGCCCTACTACATCTGTACTGAAGACCTGAGCGCCGTGGGCCCCACCGACGAGGAGGCCAAGAGCAAGCGCAAGCAGCCTGAGAACGGGCTCTACGTGAACGTGGCCGGGAAGATGCGCAGCACCATCTACCGGGGCAAGGAGAAGTTCTCGACGATGGAGTTCCCCTGTGCCCAGTTTGGCAACGTAGAGCTGCTGAGCGGCGACCTCTTCAACAAGCGCTTCGGCACCCACCTCTGGCTAAACCCCATCACCGGCACCGTAGACCGCATAGAGGCCGAACAGCCTAAATAACCCCGGTCTTCACTGAACATCAACGGAGGCTCCGTTAACACTCAACGGGGCCTCCGTTGATGCTTAACGAAGCCTCCATTAACATACAACGGGGCCTCCATTGACGTTCAATGGAGGCCCCGTTGTATGTTAGTATGCTTACTGCTTAGTTGAAAGGCAGATACATCGTCGTCTCGCTCCAGCCCTTGCTGCCCAGCTTGCTGCGCAGCCACTGGTAGCCATAGGAGGCACCGTAGGCAGCGGGCGAGCCGTTGTTCTTGTGGCGGGCCAGACGCATCAGGTCGCTGTAGCGGTTGCCCTCGAAGGCGGTCTCGAGTGCATACTCGTCGCAGATGATGTCCTCAAGGGCATTGATGGTGTCCTGCTTGGTGGTACCCACGGCCAGGCCCTGGGCTGCTGCCAGCTCCTGCATCTTCTTGCCCACTATGCGGTCCAGCTTGTAGGGCGAGGTGCCCTTGAGGTAGTTGCTCTGCGCCATATCGCTGGTGGCCTTGCCCGCACCATGACTGTGAATGCCACAAGCCTTGCCAAGGGGGAAGCGGTCGATGAACGAGTCCTTGAGCAGCGGATACTCGTTCTGCAGCTTCAGCTTCGACTCTTCGGTCATGTAGAGCGTTGAGTTGGCCTGGTCGGCAGGACGGATGAGGGCCTCGCTGATGCCGTCCTTCAGGATGGCAAAGGCAGCGTCGCACATGCCCAAGCGGTTGAAGGCCTCGGCCAGACGCAGCAGCACGGT
Source organism: Prevotella sp. (assembly GCA_017478085.1). Classification (GTDB taxonomy): domain Bacteria; phylum Bacteroidota; class Bacteroidia; order Bacteroidales; family Bacteroidaceae; genus Prevotella. The sequence continues at coordinate 17,507 of JAFVEE010000050.1, forward strand.
GCTGTTGCGATAGAGCACGATGTTGGCAAAGTCGTACTTCGTGATCCAGCGCAAGGCCGGTGCCGTCTCGTCATCGGCATTCTGATTGTAGGAAGCCAGCACGCTACGCAGGCGCATATCGCCTATGTTGGCAATGCTGATGCTGTCGTAATCGGAGAGACCGCCCTGGGCGTAGTAGTAATACTCGGTAGAGTCAGACAGCTGGGTGAGCACATTGGAGGGCACCAGCTGGACGTTCTCTACGAGGGGAAGGGCCCAGTTCCAGGAGGTGCCACCTGCCACGTCGACGCACCGATTGCGCGTGGTAATGGTGCCAAGGCCCGAAGAGGCATAGTAGTCGGCACCGAAGGCCAGGGGCACCGTGGTAGTGGGGCCATTCTGAGCGGTTGAAGCCATCGGGATGTAGCTGATGATGTCGGCAGTAGCGTTGCGGCCGAAGATGCTCCTCCACGTCGTCAGTTCCAGTAGCATTTTCAACAGATGTATGTCGATGGCGCCGTCGGCCTTGCTACGGTCGGGCGTATAGGCTGCCGTGTAAGGGCTGCTGGGGTCGGTGGACACCTTCGTGAGGTAGGTCACGTAGTGGCGGGCTGCCCTGTCGTAGTTGCCCACCTCCAGATAGAGGTCGCCCAGGATCACGTCGACGGGAATGTAGCACAGGCTGGGCACGAACGTCTTCTTGGTGCTCTCCCAGTAGGGAGCCTCCACAGGGTGCGAGGCAACGCCTGCCGTGGGAACGGGCGAGCCGCTATAGGGCTCCAGGTCTTGCGTCAGCACAGTGACCATCTGGTCGAGGTCGTACCAAGGGAAGGTGTTGTCGTCGATCTGCGAGATAGAGGTGAGCGGCTCGGTGAAGAAGGGCACGCGCTCGTAGTTGCGCACCAGCTGCAAGTAGGCCCAGGCACGGATGGCCTTCACGGCGGCATACTCGTTGATCACCACGTTGATGGCACCCGTGTAGAGGGTGGTGTCGCGGTGGGCAATGTAGTAGTTGCAGTTGTTGATGACACGGTAGTAGACGTAGGCGCTGTCGTAGCGGTTGGCCGCAGTGGCCTGGAACGTAGCCAGCTGGGTGAGCATGCTGTCGGTGTACTGAGTGGTGGCCACCAGGTCGCCGCGCAGCTCGCCCTGGTAGACATACTGGTCGGCCAGCTGCTGCATGGCCTGCATAATGCCATAGGAGTAGCTCAGCGAGTCGGTCTTGGCACTCAGCTCGGGGTCGATGTTCTGTCGGGTACTCTCCGTGTCCAGGAGGTCAGAGCAACTGAACGAACCGCAGATAGCGCAGACAACGCAGATAATTGAAAATATTTTCTTCATAATTCGCAATTCGTAATTAAAGGTTAATCTTAAGTCCTAAGGTCACAGAACGGCTCTGGGCCAGATTGCCCGTGTCGATGCCCTGATAGAGCACGCCATAGCCGGCCGAGAATTCGGGATCGCTGCCCAGATACTTGGTGAGCGTGAAGAGGTTCTGAGCCTCGGCCCAGACGGAGAGTCCCTGCAGCCAGTCCCACGTTCCGGGAATGGGCACGCGGTAGGTCAGCTTCAGGGTCTTCAGGCGCAGGTAGCTGCCGTCCTCTATCCAGCGGTCGCTGAAGCGATTGTTGCCCATGGGGTCGCCATAGACGGCACGGGGCAGGTCGGTCTGCTGACCCTCGTTGCGCCAGCGATTCACCTCGGACACCTGCTGGTTGAAGAAGTTGCTACCCGAGTTGAGCACAGAGCGCTGATAGTTGTAGACATCGTTGCCCAGCGAGTAGTTGAAGCCGATGTTGAGCGTGAGGTTCTTCCAGGTGACCATAGCGAAGATGTTGCCATAGATGTCGGGGTTGGGGTCGCCAATGATGGTCTTGTCCTTCTCGTCGATCTTGCCATCGCCGTTCAGGTCCTTGAAGTGCACGTCGCCAGCCTCGAAGTTATGGGCAATCTTGGCATCGTCTTCCATATAGAGATAGGTACCGTTGCCGGCAGCACGGGCTTCGGCATCGTCGCTGAACACGCCTTCGGTCTGGTAGCCGTAGAACAGGCCCACGGGGTTGCCCACGATGGTGGCCAGGTTCTCATTGCCATATACCGAAGAGGCGTAGCCCTGGGCCGACTTCTGTCCGCCCACCCAGAGGGTGCTGTTGTCGGGCAGTTCGACCACCTTGTTCTTATAGTGGCCTACCGAGGCTCCCACCTCAACGTTCCAGTCCTTGCTGACCACGGGCTTGAAGGTGACGGTGGTCTCGAAGCCCTCGTTCTGCAGCTTGCCACCATTGCTCCAGTAGCGGTTGATGCCGCCAATAGGAGTGGTGAAGCTCTTCAGCGTGAGCAGGTTGTCGGTCTTGTGCAGGAAGTAGTCCAGCTTCACGCCGATGCGGTTGTTCACGAAGTAGCCTTCCATACCCACGTTCAGCTTCTTGGTGCTCTCCCACTGAATCTTGTCGTTACCGATGTTGGTGAGCTGCGAGCCGATGGCATCGTAGTTGAAGCGCACGCTGTTGTAGCTGGTGCGGGCGGCATAGTTGCTGATGCCGTCGTTGCCGCTGATGTCGAAGCCGGCGTTCAGGCGCAGGTAGTTGATGCCTGCCTGCTTGGGGAACCAGCACTCGTTGGTGAGCACCCAGCCCAGCTGCACGCTGGGGAACAGGGCCCACTGGGTGCCGAACATCTTCAGGCCGTCGGCGTTCTCGCCGAAGCGGCTGTTGGCCTCGGCCAGCAGCGACAGGGTGGCGAAGTAGCGGTTCATGTAGTTATAGTCTACATTGCCGTACCACTGTATCTGGTTCCACTCGTCGTTGGCACCGGTCACGCTCTTCGGACCTGTCCAGCCCAGGCTGGGCTCCTTGTCGCTGGTCTTACCCGTGGCCTGCACCGACACGTCGTTGCTGTCGAAGCTGAACACATTGATGCGACCGCCCAGGAAGGCTGCCCACGAGTGCTTGCCAAACTGGCGAGCCCAGTCGAGCTGCACCTTGCCCACGAAGTTGTTCTCCTTGGCAAACATGGACTGGTTCTTGGCATAGACGCTGCCCAGACCGGCAATGTTGAAGGGAGGAACGCTGGTGTAGGGGCGGAAGTAGCGCTGCGAGTTGCGGTTCAGGGTATAGCTGAACATGCCCGTCAGGCTGAAGCCCTTGCCCATCTCGTAGACCGGCTCTACATGCACGTTGAAGTAGGTGGTCTCAGCGCGGTTCTTGCTGTTGCCCTCGCCATAGTCGAGAATGGTCGTGGGGTTGGCCAGTGCGCTGTTGTAGCCATACTCCTTGTCGAGCTGGGCGAAGATGTCGTCGTAGTCAGAGTAGAGCGACGAGGGGTTGCCGAACTGGTCGCGCTGGTAGGGCGACACGATGGGCGACTTGATGAGTGCCAACACCGTGGGCGACACGACCGAGCTGGCCGAGAAGTCGGCGGGCATGCCGTTGTCGAACAGATTGCTATTAGCACGCGAGATGGAGATGTCGAACTTGGTCTTCAGGTTCCACAGGATGCTGATGTCGGTATTGAAGCGCACGTTCATACGGTCGAACGAGTTCTGACGGGCAGCATAATCGGCATTGACATAGCCCACGGAGAGGTTGTACATACCCACATCGTCGCCACCCTGCACGTTGATGCTGTAGTTCTGGGTCACGGCCTTGTGGTAGACCTCGTCGGCCCAGTCGGTGTTGTTGTCGTAGGTATGGATCTTGTTCCACTGACGGGTGGGATCGGTATTCAGGAAGCGGAACTCCAGGTTCTTGGTCGCGATGCCATCGATGGTGCCCAGCAGAGCGGCTGCATAGGAGCGATACTGGTCGCCGTTCATCATCGTGGGCAGCGAGGGCACGAAGGTCACGCCTGCCGACACGTTGGCATCGATACGGGTGGCCATAGAGTGGCCGCGCTTGGTCTCGATGAGCACCACGCCATTGGCACCACGGGCACCATAGAGGGCGGTGGCGTTCTTGAGCACCGTGACCTTCTCGATGTCGTCGGGAGCAATGTTGGCCAGAATATTGTTGAACTGACCATCGTGCAGCGAGTAGCGGTCGCGCTGCATGTCCTGCTCAATGCCATCGATCACCACGAGGGGCTGGGCATCGGCCGTGATGCTGTTCAGACCACGGATGAACATAGAGGCACCGGCATCGACGGCAGCCGAGTGCATCACGGTGCGCATGTCGCCACCCAGACGCTCGCTGATTTCCTTGTCGACCGTGACGCCGAAGTTGCTCACCTGAGCCTCGCTGCGGGCCGTATAGTTAGTACCCGTGCCGTACATGGGGCGGAACTTGTCCTTCAGCATACGGATGCCGATGGCCTGGGCCGTGTCGGCGGCATTGACAGCCACCTGCTGCGACATATATTCCGGGGCATGCACATAGAGTGCAGTGGCAAAGTCGGGCACCTTGATGCTGAACGAGCCGTCCTCATCGGTCATGGCCGTATAGCGCACATAGCCCAGTGCCTGCAGCTGAATACCCGACAGGGGCTTGCCAGTGGCCAGATCGGTAACGATGCCATGCAGGGTCACGGTGGGGTAGTTCACCTGCACTGCCTTGCGCACAGGCTGCTTGATGGCGGTCTCTACTTCGTCTTCGTCATCGTCGTCGCTCTGTGCCAGGGCGGGCAGGGTGCAGAAGCCGAATGCCAGCGTGCAGAAGACGAGTCTCCGACCCGCATCCTGCCAAAGATTTAATATCGTGCTCTTCATTTTCATTTGTTATTTGCTTCAAATTCGTCCAACTCGACCGGCTTCAGGATGATGGCATAGATACGGAACTCGCGAGAGTACTGTGCCACCTGTGCCGGCGTGTACACATTGACGGGTGATGAAATGTAAAGACTGGGGCAGTAGCCGTCGCCCAGGCCACGATAGTTCACGGGGAAGGTGAACTCGCCCAGGTCCAGCGTGTCGACCTTCAGGGGGTCGGGCAGGAAGGCGGTGGTCAGCGAGAACGACGAGGGGTTGGCCGAAGCACCTGTGGTGAAGTGATAGTTGGCCAGCTTGCCATTGGTGCCGCAATAGCTCAGGTCGAAGTTCATGGGCGTGGTGCGGGGAATGGTGTCGCCATAGTCGGCATTCTTCTCGCCAATCTCCCAGGGCAGCACCACCACGTAGATGTGGTAAGTGGTCGACTGCACATTGGGCAGATGGATGAAGAAGTCGGGCTTGTTGCGGCCAGAGGGGCGAATGAGGGTGTAGTTGAACTCCTCGTAGCCGGGGCCGCGCAGCTGCTCGGCCATCTCGGGCCATTCCACGCGCACGTTGCGGGTCACACAAGTGAAGGAGCGGCCCAGGTTGCGCGAAGGCGTGGCAACGATCTGGGGGCAGTAGGCCTCCCAGGGGTAAAAGGCCAGGCTGTCGACGATGCGGCCAAAGCCATTGCTCATCTCGATAGGCTCGCCCACCTGATGGTCTTCGAAGATCTCACCGGGATTGGAGAGCAGGTTGCGCGTAGTCGTGAAAACGGAGTCACGGTACTGGCCTTCGACGATGGTGCGGATGGCCGGGCGCTCGTTGATGAACTTGTTGTAGGCATTGGTGTTGCTATACACCAGGTGGCTGGCAATGAGGCGGCGTGTGAGCGAGTCCTGCAGATAGGCAGCATTGACGCTTACCGACTTGTTGAAGCCATTGCGGGTGTTGTCGCCAGAGGTGCTGGTGGCGTTGGCCTTGTCCAGTTTCTCAATGTCCTGCACCAGCGTGGTGCCAATGAAGTTGTAGCAGCTCTTCACGCGGTTGTACATTTCCATATAAGCCTCGTTGGTGGGCATCAGGAAAGTGTAGGAGCTGTCTTCGTTCTCCACATTGGCGTTCAGGCCATTGCGACCGAAGAGCGAGTTGGTGGTCACCATCACCGAGTCTACGTAGGTCTGCATACCGTCGACCATGGGGCCCTTCTCACTGTTCTCCAGGTCGAGCGTGGTCTGCTCGTAGCGCTTCACGTAGTTCACCAGCGAGTCGATGCCGTCGTCGGTGCTCTGTCCGAAGAACTCGTACAGGTTGGGATAGAAGCGGTTGGCACCGTTGATGACGTGGAGAATACCATTGGAGCTGGCCACATTGGCCTGGCTGACGGTGTTCTTGCCGAAGGTGTACTGGCCATTGCCCGCGAAGGCAAACGACTTGCCGCTGAGCATGTGAACGGGGTCGCTGCCATCGAGGCTGCCCGAAGCCACATAGTTGAAATCGGCCACGTGGTTCTTCACAAACTGGTTGAGCAGCGTGGTGTTGTCAAGCTGCTGGTAGGCAGCATAGTCGAACTGGTCGTTAGCAGGGGCCCACACGGTGTAGGCACGGGGCTCCTGCAGATAGCTGTCGAAGCCCGTGCGCTCGACGAGCGAGGCAAACTGCGAAAGCTGGGCGTTGGCCTTGATGTTCTGCCACAGCGTGTTCTCGGCCGAGGGCTGGCTCGATACAGGCTCCTCGTTATAGTCGCTGAAGTCGGAGCATGATGCGGCAGTCAGCACGCCGGCTGCCAGCATCAAGAGTCCTATTGATTTATTTTGTTTCATAAATGCTTCAATTTTCAGTTTTTCAATTCTTCAATTCGTTTAGAACCAGTCCTCAGAATAGGTAGTGTTGCCCACCACATCGAGCGGAACGAACTCGATATAGTCGAACTGCCACTTCAGGTCGGTCTCGTCGGGAATCACGTTCTTGATGCGGAACCACTTCTCGCCGCTCTGCTTCACCTCGAGGCTGCGGCTCATAATCTTGCGCAGAGAGGTATTGCGCTGGTTGCTGCGCTGGTTCAGGCTGGTCTTGGTGTCGGCATGGTCGACGGCCTCGCGGTCCACGTGGTCCTTGTAGCTGTAGAGGCCGCGCATGAAGCCACGGTTGCGCATGGCAGCGTCGGTGGCAATGCCCATATCCTCCTCGTCATAATAATAGGTGGAGCCAATGCGGGGATCGTCCTCGGCAATACGCACGTCGAGAGGAATGTCGAGGGGCACCATGCTCGAGAGCTTCTTCGAGTCGCCCATATAGAACATCATCATGCCGCCGTGAGACATAGGCGTGTAGAAGATGCGGAACTCGTAGACACCCGTGGGCAGGGGCGGCATCTTGATGGCCAGGTCGTAGTTGCCCCAGCCCTGGAAGGTATCGCCCTGCCAGGCGTTGTAGGCACCCTTCACGTTGTAGCGGAACTGGTTCTCGTCGGTGTAGCTCACCACACCATCGAAGAAGTTGAGCGGGAAAGCCACACGGGCACCGTGCTTGTCCTTACTGAGTGCTGCAATCTCGGTACTGGTAGCCATACGTATGCCGTTGTTGATGAACTCGGGCAGGAAGGTGGTCGAGTCGAAGCGCATGCGCTCGTGGAGCACACCCTGGGGCACCAGGCGGTCGTAGATGAGCAGGCGGCCATCATCGGGCAGCAAGGCATGGATGTAGCCATTGAAGGCGCTGATGTTGGTCTGGTAGCTGTCAGTGCTGGTGCGCACCACACGCATGCCCTGACGAATCACGGGGTGCATTGCTGCACTGCCCATACCGTCGATGCCCAGCTCGCCCAGCTGGTCGGTGAGCGTGTTATTCATCACATAGCGGTTGATGTAGGTGGTCGTGTTCCTCCACACGGGCTGCCAGATTTTCAGCAGGGTGTGGGGCAGCATGGTCTCGTAGTAGTCGAAGGGGCCACAGCCGTTCACGTAGTTCCACGTGCCCGTCCAGCGGTTGCCCTGCTGCTCCCACACCAGCTCGGTGACGGGCATGCCGGCATAGAGAATGTGGTAGGCCACGAACATGTTGAGCGTGTTGAAGCGGTTGGTGTAGTCATCGCCGGTGCTGGGGGTGATGTCCATCTCCTCCAGGTAGTCGTACCAGTCGCGGGCATCTGCATAAATGCTCTTGGCATAGCCGATAAGACCGTTGATGTCGGGCGTAAAGCCTGCTTTCTCCAGGGCGGGCTTCATCACCTCGTCGGGCTCGGCAAAGATGGTGTACTTAATCTGGCACTCATCGGGCCAGTAGCAGCGCTTGCCGGCGTTCGAGCCGTTATCCTCGGAGTTCTTGTCGGTCAGGGAGTAGGTGGCATTCTTCTTTGTGGCAGTCAGCGAGTCGATCAGACCGGTGAGCTTCAGTGCCTCGATGAAGATGCCGTACTCGCTGTGACGCTCAATCTCGTCGGAGAGCGTGCGGTTGCTGCGCGGAATGACACGGTTGATCACGTGCACCACACCATTGCTCACCAGGCTGTCGGGCTCGATGATGGCAGCTCCCTCCTCGAGGGCCACCAGACCCTTGAAGCGGTCGCTCATGCCGGCATTGATGGTACGGCCCAGCATCATGCGGATGGAGGTGCCGGAGCCCATGTCGACCGACGTGGTGATGCCGTTGGCCAGATGATACTTGGCAATGTCGTTGCACAGGCTGTCGGAATACTCGTTATTGGGGTCGAGAATGCCTTGCAGCGAGTTCTCCGAGAGTCCGTTATGAGGAATGGCGGCCACCTCGTCGTTGTAGAGGCTGTCGAGATAGAGGTCTATTGCCTCGTTGGTGGGCACGAAGCAGGTGTACTCGCCGTAGGCCGAGAGGTTGCGGTTCAGGCCCACCTTGGTCAGGATGGCATTGAACGACGTAAGCTCTGGCTTGCGGCTGATGAAATCTTCGGCCGTCTCCTGCACCGATGTGTACATATCGGACTCATCGGGCTCGGGGTTACAAGCCACAAGGGCGTTCATGCCCACGAAGAGCATACCAACGGCGCACACCCGCCCCATCTTGTAGAATAGTTTCTTGTTCATATTGTTGTCCTCCTTCATTTATTGTCTTTCAAACTGGTTGGAACTTCCGTATGCAGGATTCTGCTTCATCAGCGGCGACAGGATGAGGTCGCTGTTGGGGATGGGCAGGTAGAGGTAGGCCTCGTTGCGCACCTTGGCCTTCAGACCGTTGGCCATCTTGGTGCGGCCACGGGTCATAATGGCCAGCATATCGTCGAAGTTGGCGGGCAGCGACTCTAAGTCGGCACCGCAGATCAGCTGGTCGTAACGGGCATCGTCAATGTGGCGGTAGTTGAAGCGCAGCAGGTCGTACCAGCGCTTGCCCTCGAAGCAGAGCTCACGCAGGCGCTCCTCCATGACGAGCAGCTCCATGCCGTCCTTACCCGTACGCTTCATCGTGGTCAGGTTGCTCCACTTGATCGAGTCGCCCAGATTGGCATCGAGCAATGCACGGGTGTTCACGGCCTGCACAAGATTGAAAGCCTGACGCAGCCCCAGGTCTACCTGTGCCTGCTTGGCAGCACGGTCCTCGTCGCTCAGTCCGGCCATGGCCGTGTCGACCAGCTGCACCATAGCCTCGGCCTTCATCAGCATCACGTCGCTCAGACGGTAGATGATGTAGTTCTGGTCGATGTCGGCATAGTCGCGGCTGACGAAGCCACGGGCCTCGGTGGTAAGCACTTCTCTGCTATTGTTAGAGATCAGCTTTCGGATGTTGAACGACTCAGCGCCCGATACGGGGGTGAACACCGTCCAGTAGTAGCGAATGTCGTTGGCTGGATAGACCTTCTCGCCCACGGCACCGGTTATGTTGGTCGTGGCGGCATCGAGCGTGAAGATGATCGAGCCCTTCAAGTAGCCTTCGCTCGAGGTGTTGCTGCCATACTTGTAGAGGTACTTGCACATAGCGGGGTTCTTGGGCACCTGCAGCTCGAAGATGCTCTCCTCGGCATTCTGCGTAACGAAGATGTCCTCATACGACTTGCGGGCATCGGCCAGGGGATATTCCTTCTCCACGGTCTCTGTGCGTCCCTTCACGTGCATGGACTTCTTCGAGTCGATGACCTGGTCGCAGCAGTCGATGGCCTTCTGATAGTCGGCATTGCTATGCAGCACCGAGGCACGCCACAGGTAGACATCGGCCAGCAGGGCGTTGATGGCATCCTTCGTAAACCAGCCCACGCGACGCCAGTCGGTGCTGGCATAGCCACGGGCCTGGATGGCGTTCTTGGCAGCCTCCTCCAGGTCGTCGATGCAGTGCTGCAGCACCACGGTGGGAGCCACCTGCTCGAAGCTGCGCTCCTTGCTGCTGCTCATATAAGCCTCGCCCACATAGGGCACGTCGCGGAAGTTGCGCACCAGATAGAAGTAGCACAGGGCGCGCAGGGCCAGCATCTGCGAGCGGTCGGTCAGGTAGTCGCCCTCGGTATAGTTGGGGTCGGCATCCATCACGCTGGCAGCCTTCTCAAGCACGATGTTGCACTTGTTGATCACGCTATAGAAGTCAGACCAGGTGGCATAGCGGTTGGTCACCTGCGTGCTGGCCTGCTCCAGCTCTTTCAGTGCCTCGGGGATGGTACCCTCGAGCGAACCGTCGGCCATGGCAGCCACCTCGTCGGTGCGGAAGTCGCCCCACACGATGAGACGCTCCATCACGTTCTCGACGGTCATTCCGTTGTAGGCCTCGTTCACCATCAGGGCTACGTCGCTCTTCCTCTGCCAGAAGTCCTCGCCCACGGTGATGTTGTCGGGCAGGATGACCGTGTCGAGGCACGAGGTCACGGTGAAGGTGGCACAGGCGACACACATTATTTTATATATCTTGTTAATCATAATTGATGCAATTAATCATTATTCGTTATTCATTAGACCATAGGTCGCCTTAGAATCCTACATTCAGCGTCAGGGTGAACTGCTTCGAGCGCGGGGTCTTCGACTGGTCGCGAGCGGGGAAGTAGCCAGTGGCCGACACCTCGGGGTCGATGCCGCTGTACTTGGTCCACACATAGAGGTTGTTCATCGAACCGTAGACCTGCAGGTTGCTCAGTCCGAGCGACTTCACCAGCTTCTTGTCGAACTGGTACGACAGCTGCAGGTTCTGGAAGCGCACGAAGCCACCGTCCTCTACGTAGCGGTCGCTGCCCTGGTAGTTGTAGGGCGAGCTGTTACCCGACACATACACGGCACGCGGCATGGGCGTCACGTCGCCGTCCTGACGCCAACGGTAGTTGGTGGTTGCGCTCTGGTTGTTGGTGCCCGACATAGACTCCAGGTTCATACGGGCCAGATTGATGATCTTGTTGCCGAAGCGGTAGTTGAAACGTCCCGTCACCTTCCAGGGGCCGTAGCGCAGGGTCAGGTTGAAGCCACCGTTCACCTTGGGCAGCGAGTTGCCTAAGTAGACCACGTCGAGGGCGTTGATCTGACCGTCGTGGTTGATGTCCTCATAAATCAGGTCACCACCCTGGAAGCGGTAGGTAGTGGTTCCACCAGCGCCGTCCGACACATAGTTGTAGACCATGCGCTGGGGCTCGCCGTTGCTGGTCATGATGACCTTGCCGTCTTCGCCCACGGCCACAGGGGCCGTATTGCCGCTGGCCAGGAAGTCGTTGATCCACTGCTCATACTCGGCGGTGCTCAGGTTGTGCTCCTTGCGGTAGTTCTGCAGATAGTCGAAGCCATACTGGAACACGCCGTGCGAGCGGAAGCCGTAGATAGAGCCCAGCGAGTTGTTCAGCTGCACGCGGATGGGGTAGCCCTGCTGCTCGCTGGTGTTGCTGCTCACGTAGTTACCACGCACGGTGGCACTCCAGGTGTTGCCGTTGATGGCATCGAGCACGCTCTGATCCATCTCCTTCAGCAGGTTGCTGTTCTGAGCAATGTTGAAGCCGAAGTCGGCCGAGAACTTGCCAATCTTGATAAACTTCTTGGCGTTGAAGTTCATTTCCCAACCATCGTTGGTCATGCGGCCCACGTTGGCATACGACAGCGAGCCAAAACCCGTCATCGAGGGGATGCTCAGGCCCTGCAGCATGTCGGTGGTGTTCTTGTGGTAGTAGTCGAAGTCAATCTCAATCTTGTCATCGAACAGGCCCAGGTTGAAGCCCAGGTTGTAAGAGGTGGTCTTCTCCCAGCGCAGGTCGTCGAGCTTCAGACGCTCCAAGATGGCCGTGGCCTCGGTGTCGCGGCCCTTGCCGTAGGTGCTGTAGGAGGTGTTGTAGGCTTCGAAGAAGAGGTAGTCCTTATCCGGAGCGCGACCTACGATACCCCACGAAGCACGCAGACCCAGCATCGACATAAACTTGCGGCTCCACTTCATAAAAGGCTCGTCGCTGATGTTATAGCGCAGCGACACGCCGGGGAAGTAGGCCCACTTGTTGTCGGGACCGAACTTCGAGTCGCCATCGGCACGCAGCGAGAAGTCCAGGATGTAGCGCTCCTTATAAGAGGTGACGCCGTGGAACAGCACGTTCTGCGAGTTGCTGCGCGAGTTGCCGCTCGAAGGACTGGTCGAGAGGTAAGCCTCGACCGTGGGCGAGGTGATGCCGTTGGGCAGGTGACTGGTGTTCACCTGCTGGGTGCTGCTGTTCTGCGTGTTCATCTCATAGCGGATGAGGGCCTGGGCCATCCAGTCCTGGTTGCGCAGGTAGGGACGGAACACCAGTTCGGCGCGGCCACCAATCTTCATACGGTTGTACTCGTAGTTGGTGCTCACGTTGTAGTCGGCCGTCGTCCAGTCGTTGGTGCTCAGCGAGGCAGGCCAGTAGGTGGGCTTGCTCTCGGCAAAGATATCGAAGTCAACACGACCATTGAACGTCAGTCGGCTCTTCTCGGCATCGGTGCCCAGGATCTCGTACTTGATGGTGAAGTCTGGCGTCAGGCGGTAGGTGCGGTCCTGCACCCAGGCCTCGTGGGCAATGGCAATGGGGTTGCCCATAGCCTGAATGCCACGCATGGCATACGACGAATAGGCACCGGCGTAAGGCGTGTAGTAGACGCCGCTACGGCCGGGCACACCCACCACGGGGTTCATCAGGTAGTACTCATTGGTGTCCTGACCATCGGGGGTCTGGCGGTAGATGCTCATATTAGGAGCAATGTTCTGGGCAATAGCCAGCAGCGACGAGTGATTGGTGCCGTTAATCTTGCCCTCGTAGTTCTTGTCGTTGTTGGTATAGGTCAGGGCGAAGTTGGTCAGGAAGCGAATGCGGTCTGACACGTTATAGTCCAGGGCCATACGGGTGGTGAACTGCTGGAACTTCTGCTCGATGATAGAACCCGTCTGGTGCTTGTAGCCGCCCGAGATGCGGAAGGTGGCCTTCTGGCCGCCACCCGTCAGGTTGACGTTGAAGTCGTGCATGGCACCAAACTGCTTCACGGCATCGACCCAGTCGGTGTTGTTGTTCCAGTTCTCATACTCGCCCCAGGTCTTGTCGTAGTTCAGCTCGGCCACCGTACTGGTGCTCGTAGAGCTCTGCGTGGCACGGTAGAACTCGTCCTTCAGCAGCATGGTGTAGTCGTCACCATTCAGCAGGTTGTAGCCATCGGGCTGCCAGGTTCCCGTGAACTTATAGGAGAAGTTCACGCGGGGTTTGCCACGGCTACCACGCTTGGTGGTAATCTCGATCACACCGTTGGCACCCTTCGAGCCCCACACGGCGGTGGCGGCGGCATCCTTCAGCACCTTGATGCTGGCAATATCCTCCACGTTCACCGAGAGCAGCGAGGAGTACTGTTCCTCGTCGGCATTGGCATAGTCGAAGTCCTCATCGGGATTGTCGAAAATCTTGTCGTCGACCACAATCAGGGGGTTGGCATTGGCGCTCAGGGTGGTCACACCACGCAGGCGCATCTGTGTGCCGGCACCCAGGTTACCAGAGTTCGACACGATGTCGAGACCGGCAATCTCACCCTGCAGGGCCTCGTCGGCCGAGGTGAAGGCCAGACCTTCCACCGATTCCATGTTCATCGTCTGCGTGGCCACGGCAATCTCCTTCTTGGCCAGCTGCAGGCCGCCCGAGCCGGCGCGGCGTCCCTTCACGGTGACTTCCTTCAGCACGGTGTTCTCGGCCTCAAGGGTAATCTTGAACGATGTCTGCGAGCCAATGTTCACGACCTTGGTCTTGTCGCCCACGTATGAGAACTTCAGCTTGTTCTTGGTACTCTTCACCTGCATGGAGAAGTTACCGTTGAAGTCGGTCTGCGTGGCCGACACGATACGGTTGTTGGCATCGACTTCCACGACGTTACCCATCATAATGGGGCCTTCGGCGTCGCTCAGCGTACCCGATATGCGCACTCCCTGCGCCACTGCCATCTGGCAGAGTACGCAAAGCAATGCGGTGGATAATGTTTTCTTGATATTCATATACATTCTGTATCTTTAGCGTTCAAAGGTTAGCTTAGAATGGTTATTTACGCTTGCGCGAGAAGTACCTGCCGGTCGACTTGCTCAGCGGCTGCGAGATCTGGTGCACCACGCAGAACGACGAGGTGGTCACCGAGCTGGCATTGCGTGCCGCAGTGTTGTACCAGTAGTCGCGGGTCATCTTGTTGCTCAGCTTCGAGCCGTCGTTGGCATCAATGGTCACGGTCTTTCCCGAACCGTCGAGCACGTTCATCACGTTGGCACCGCCAGTGACGCGCAGCTCCAGGGCCACGCCCATCTCGTCGCTGGTCATGGTCTTGCAGCGGGGCGAGGTCAGGTCGATCACATTGTCGGCATAGACCGAACCGGTCACGAAGTGGTAGCGCACGAAGTCGCGGATGGCGTTGATCATGGCCTTGGCCTCATCGCGGGCATCCTGCTCGGCAGGGCTTATCTCGTCGCTGCCCTCAGCATCGTCATCCTCCTGACCCACAAACTGCTGGTACAGGGCGCTCACGTCGCTCCATCGGGGCAGTCCGTTGGCGTAGGCCAGCTCCATAGCCTCATTGTCGGGGGCGAAGAGGGTGTAATTATAGGTGTTGAACATCTTCACGTTGCGGTCCAGGCAAGACTCTTTCACGACAGTCGACCCCACACGATAGTCGCTGGTGAAGATGACGTAGGCATCCTGCTGGTTGGGGCCGTCCTGGTTGGTGCCACTGCGCACGCTGGAGATTCCGGCCCAGTCGAGCAGGTCTTCACTGTCGAAGCCCGTGCACAGGTCGAGGAACTCCGAGAACTGCGAATTGCTGTTCAGCACGTTGTAGACACTGACCACGGGGGGCTGAACGACGCGGCTCAGGCGATAGGCATTACCGTTCTTCTCGTTGTAGATCTGGGTAATCTCGGGAGCGGGGAAGATGTCCTGCTGGTCAATCTGCGGACCCGACATCACCTTACCATTGATCAGGTGACCGTCGACCTTCACCTCGCCGCCATGCTTGGTCTTATAGAAATGGTTGCCGCTGGTGCTGATGGTAGGCAGGTCGCTGCCCGAACGCTCCGACGAGAGCACCACGGTGTGGTAGTTCAGAATGTCGACCAGCTGCCAGCGCACGTTGCGAATCTCCTCCGAGCGAGCATCGCCCTCAATCTGGCCAGTCTCCATGTTGAAGTAGTAGCGCTCGCACTTCAAGGGCGGCTGCGTCTTCGATGCGGGGTCATAGTAGAAGTGGAGCACGTCGGGCAGGATGCGGCCCTGCACCTGGTTGTTCTCGCGGTGGCCCAGCGTGGCGGGGTCCAGATAGTACAGGTCGAAGGCGCTGTCGTCGGGAATGAAGAAAGCGTAGTTCGAGCTCATAGACAGCAGGTAGAACTTATAGTCGGCGTCCAGGTGGTAGGGAGCATCGGTGCTGCTGCCACGGTCTTGCACGGCCCAGTTCATCACACGCATGTCGGGATAGACCGATGCGGGAGCCAGTACGGCGTTGTACTCGTCGGGGGCGATGAGCTCCTTCAGCACATAGACGGCACCGTTGTTGGCAAAGGTGATGTCGTACTTGTTGTCACTGGTCTTCTCAATCAGGTCTACGGTGAGGCCCATGTTTTCCGAGGCATCGTTCAGCACGGTCTCGAACTTGCTGGGCACCGAGGCCACGAACGAGGCCTTCATCAGGTTGTTGATGAATGCCGTGAGCACCTGCGGGTTCTTCGAGTGCAGCGAGTCCAGGTTCTCCATCAGGTGGGCCTCGTTGTTCTCGTTGTCCTTGTAGTTGCCATAAATATCAAAGAGGTAGGCACCGGGACCCTTGTCGGTGGCGCTGCGCTGGGTGAAGTAGTTCACCATAGCCTCGTTGCTGGGCACGAACATGGCACCCATGTCCATGATGCTGTAGTCAATGCCGCTCGAAGCGTTGGCGGGGCTGGGATAGTAGGAGTTCCAGCCCGGGTCGAAGTTCAGCACATTCGAGATGTTCTGGCCATTGATACGGGTCAGGGGGCCTATCGTGCTGTTCTCAGCGTCGGCCGAGCGGTTGCTGATGTAGCGCAGGGCGTAGAGCGTCTTGTCGGGCAGTGCGGGGCTCTGCTGGCGGGCCCACTCATTGTAGTTGTTGGTCCAAGTGGGCACGGCGATGGGCACTGCAAAATAGTCAAGTATGCGGCTGAAGTAGCTGGTGTTGCTCTTACGGCGCAGCACCTGGGCCATGTTGCCGGGAGGCACCACCACCTCGCTCATCTGGTGTATATAGCCGTTCTGGCAGGTCACGTCGGGCACCTCCACGCGGTCGTTGAAGATGTAGGCCGTCTTGGCATCCTCAGGATAGGGCGTGCCCGTCAGAATCTCGAAGTCGCTGCCGTCGCCCGTGTTGGTGATGCCGTTGTTCACCATAAACTCGCGGGTCAAGTGAATCATCATAGGCTGTGTGGCGTCGCTCACCACGTCGATGCCCGTGTCGTAGAACTGCTCCCAGTAGGCGTTGTTGGCCGGCATGCCGTCCTTGCCGCCGATGTGCTGCACGGTGTCGATGACACTTACGTTGGTAGAGTGCTTCAGGGCCTGACCGTTCAGGGGCTCAGCAGTACCGTTGCTCACGTTGGGCAGCAGCTGCAGCAGCAGCGGGTTGTCGAGCATCGAGGAGTAGAGCAGCAGTTTCTTCTGACCGGTCGACAGCTCTTCATAGCTGCTCACGCCCCAGTCGTTGTTGGCGAAGAACCGGCCGAAGGCCTCGTCGTTGGCGGGGAACACCGTCTTCGATCCCGTGCGGCTCAGGGTCTCGTCCTCGCCGAGATCCTTGATCAGCCGCAGGTAGGTCGAGAAGGTGCCTTGCAGGCCCGACGCTGCGCTCGGATTCTCCAGTTCCGCATAGATGCTTGAGCCCAGCCATTCGGGCTTGCTTTCCGCATCTACCTCTTCGTACTTGTCTACGCAAGAGGTCATCAATCCCGTCATAGCGAGAGAGACACAGAAAAAGATTTTCTTCATAAATTTGTTTTTATTAGCTAATATAATTTGTTTTGTATTTCGCGAAATGTCAGTAGTTGTTTGGTTCAAAGTGCAAAATAACTAAAAAAAAATGAATCAGCCAAAAAATCCATCCACAATTATTGACATTTCCCTACAATTTTTGTAAATCGGTTATTTTGAAAAACGCACCACTTCACTCGGTTCGATACCAAGCCGTTTTGCAATGTCCTCGTCGGTCACCCCCATTTCCTGTAGCACTTGTATCGACAAACGTAATGCGTTGTCCTTCTCCTGCAATTGTGCCTGCTGGTCGTCCAACTTCGCCTTCTGTTGCTTCAGTTGGGCGTTTTGTTCGGCTATTTTTTTTGCATTTAGCATAATCTCAGTATCCCGTTTCTCAAGGACCGAGCAGTACAATTCTTCAGCATCCATATCCTGCTGGATAGCAGCATCGCTGGCAGCCATCAGCAGCCGGTGCAGAATGGGCTGCATCTCGTCATCGTTCTGGTAGAGGGTGTCATCGATGTTCAGGAAGTGCTCACTGCGCCTGTCTGAACGGGTCTGGTCAAAGACACTAAGCACCTTCTCCAGCCTGTTGTTGACCTGTCCGCGCAACCGTGGTATCTGTACAATGATGCTATCGTGGGTCAGACTATCTACAAAGGGATTGGGCAGCCCTTTGGTCACACGGTTCTCATTGTAGTCGTACGCATCATGGCGCACATAAATAACGGGCTCTTCTATGTCGCCCACCTTGTGTCCCAGAATGTAGACGGCCACCATAGGTATGGCATAGCCCTCCTTGCTGTTCTCTATAAGGTTTTCCTTACGTTGATACTGCACTCCCAGATATTGGCGGAAGCGCAGCGTCTCGGTCTCCAGCCACGTCTTCTGCACCTCTATCAGGACGATGTGTTCACTGCCGTCGGCCTCACGGACGGTGGCCGAGAAGTCTATACGGAACATCGACAACGTGTCTCGCATGCTGTTACTATACTCGTGAGGGCGCACCTTCACACTCACCACATCCATCTTTGTCAGGGCCGACAGGATGGTCTTCGCTACGCGAGTGTCTTCCATCAGGAACTTGAACACCGAATCGTAGATGGGGTTGGCTATGGTCATCATTGCTTCTTATATGTTTTTAGGCGTTGGCTGCAAAGATACGAAGTTTTTGCCGAACAGCCAAATGTTGTGTAATAAAAAATCGGGGGCGCCTGTCTGGCGTCCCCGAAATTACAAATACAAATATATGCGTGTGCGATGCGTTACTTCGCCATGTACTTCTTGCCGTTCATGATGTAGAGGCCCTTGGCAGGCTTGCTGTTCAGGCGCACACCCATCAGGTTGTAGATGGCGTTGTCGGCCTTCTCGGCAGCCACGGTGGCGATGCCTACATTCTGGTCGATGCCAGCAGCCGAAGACTTGTACTTCACAATCTTCAGGTTGTCGAACCAGCTGCGACGGCCAGTGTTATCGTAGTTCGAGCTGATCACGAACTTAGCAATCTTGTTGTCCTCGAGCGTGTTGTTCAGAGCCACGCGGCCACCGTTCTTCATACCCTTCGGGCTCACGGGCAGCAGTGCCTGAGCAGTGTTGGCCTTGTAGTCGATGATGAGGTCGAACGACCACTTATACTTGTCGCTCAGGATCACGGCATTTTCATCCTTGCCCGTGCTCACGCCGCAAGAAGGAATGTTCAGACCCTCGCCAGCAGCATTGTCGAAGTCGTTGTAGCTGGTAGAGCCACCATAGAGGCTATAGTCGAAGCCTGCCACACGCTGGCCGGCAGCATTCTGCAACTCAATGACAACCGAGCGGTTGATAAGAGCACCGAACCAAGCATCGAAAGTAGTGCGAATCACGTCCTCGTCAGTGGGAATGTCGCCCTCAGCCAGGTTCACGGTAGCCGTGCCCTTACCAATGCGCAGCACGTCGCCGTTCACGACCTCGGCACCGCCGCAACCCAGTGCGAACGTGGTCTGGTCATTAGCGAACGTTCCATCCTCATTGGCATACACGCTGGCCACAGTGAAGTTCATCTGGTTCACGGCACCCTTGATGGCATAGCCAGTAATCGTCTCCTCAAAGCCATTCTCCTCGTCGCCAACCATTTCCTTGATGGGTTCGAAGCCGTTAGAGAAATCGATGTCAACAATAGGAGTCAGCACGGGCACGCTTGCGATGAAAGCATCCTCGGCAGCCTTCAGCGTCTCGACGGCAGCCAGCACGGCAGCCTCGTCGGCCTCGCGGGTGGCATCGGTGCTGTTGGCCTTGGTGTTGTCGAGCAGCGTCTGGGCAGCATCGATGGCAGCCTTGAAGGTATTCTTGTCGCCCAGCTGGTTCAAGTCGTCGTTCAGCTTCTGGGTAGCCTTGTCAATTTCGGTTGCCAGGTCGGCCAGAGGCTGGTTCTGAGCCTTCACATAGTTGGTGGCGTTCTGATAGCCGCGCGACAGCTGGAACTTCAGCATGTTGCCCTCTTCGTCGAACATCTGCACGCCATGGTAGTCGGCCCAGTCTTTCAGCTCATCGATGGTAGCCACACGGGTGTCGCTGCCGTCCTCGGCCACCCAGCCCTTGGCCATGATGGCGTTGTAGTAGGGATCCCACTGGTCCAGGGCACGCTGTAGCGAGTCCTTCTCCCATGGATAGTTGTTGTCGCTCTGCATGGCAATCAGGTTCTTGCGGGCGCTCACCACAGCGTTGTACTGTGTAATGAAGGTAGCCCACGCTGCGGCACGCTCGGCCTCGGCGGCCACGTTGCCGAAGGCACGGCACTCGAAGTTATAGATGTGGAAGCCCGAACCGGCGTTGTGGCCTTCCCACCTGAAGCCAGCCTCGAAGGTTTCACCCTCCTTCAGCTCGCCCACCATATAGAACTTGGTGAAGTCCTCGCCTACGATGGTACCGCAGTCTACGGTGTCGGTGCCCACGAAGGCCTTCACGTTCTTCTCCATCGAGTAGGTGTAGTTGTAGTTGTTGTCCATATAGCCGTTGCGCATCTCGGCAGCGATGTAGTACTTGCCGGCAGGCAGCGTGGTGTTGTAGAGGGCCACTGAAGCACCAGGGTTGTTGTAGCTGCCTTGGATGGCGCACTGCACGTAGACACCGCCCTGGCCGTGCTGCCAGTTGGTCTCGCCACCAGTGGCCACACCGTCCTGGCGGAACATGAAGCCGCCCTGCGTCTGGTTGCCCTTGATACTCTTTCGGTTCAGCTTAGGCATAGCCGTGAGGTCGGTCACATACTTGAAGTTGGCCTCAGTAGCCATATTGTCGGACGAAGCATCCATAAAGGCAGCCAGGCCCTCGTCGAAGGCTGTCATCAGGTTGTCGGCTTCCGATTCGTCTTCAAGACCGACAGCCAGATCTTCCTGCAAAGCCTGGTGCACATACATAAACTCTTCCTTGGCAGCCTGAGCCTGCTCGGTGTTGAAGTTCTCGTCGGCCAGGATCTTGTTGGCCCATTCCAGCTTGCGCAGGGCAATGCGGTCGTCGAACACCGGAGTAGCCTTGTGAATCTCGAAGTTGGTAATCTGTGTGCCCGTCTTCAGTTTCTCGAAGTGCATCACCAGCATCTGACCCTCGTCGGGAGTGAACACGAACGACACGTTCGTCCATCCCTCATTGAAGGCCGTGGCCGTAGCCACATTCACCACAGGAGCATCGTCGGTGCTCTTGGCGTGAGTCAGCGAACCGTCGCTGTTCAGGAAGAAGTCGGCGCAGTTGTTGGAGATGACCTTTGTGCCTTTCGAGTTGTAAGTAGTGATCGTGGTCGACTCATAGCCTGAGGTGCTCTTGATGTCGAACGACACAATGTAGGTCTGGCCACCCTCGAAGTTTCCCCAGATGTTGCCCAGTACCTCGTCGGCAGTAGCGCCCTGCGACTCAATACCTGCTTCGCCATTGGGGCCGATGCCATCCATTACCTTCCATACGTCAGGACTCACCTGGCCATCAACGGCCATACTCGTCCAACCACCTACAGCCAGACCCTCGGCAAAGGTTCCGTTCTGCACGAGGTTCTCACCAGCGATTTTCACTCTCTGCGTCTTGGTGTAGGCATACTGGCCCACCTCGTAGGCCTGGGCACCCATCACACCAAACATTGCAAGAGCAGCAAGAAGTAGTTTTTTCTTCATAATACTGTTTTAGTTTGTTAATTGAATAATAAATGAATAATATATCGATTCTTAGCTTCGTTGTTCTTAGTAGTGGCGTGTGCAGTGTTGGCGGGCAACACTGCACTATATGGTATAGTATTCTGATACCGATGCAAAAATAGCCTATTTTTACGAGATGGCATCGTGTTTTTTGCTTTTTCTACTATGTTTTTTTGATTATTTAACCTTATTCAGCGGATTGCATAAGGAACTTGCCGAAGTGCTCCATATCGCGCGAAAGCTTCTGGAGCGTTATTTTGGCGTAGATTTGCGTGGTGGTGATATTGGTGTGGCCCAGCACGCGGCTGACGCTCTCGATGGGTAGGCCCGCATTCAGCGCGATGACGGCGAACGTGTGGCGGGCACAGTGGAAGGTGATGTGCTTCTGGATGCCACAGGCCTGCATGATGAGTGGTATGTACTTGGCCACCGTGCGATAGGTCAGCGGCCCGAAGAGCGGCCCCTCGTCGTGGCGGTGGTGTCGTAGAATAGTGAGCGCGGGCTACAGCAGCTTCACGTAGAAGGTGGTCTGCGTCTTGTGGCGGCGGGCCTGAATCCAGGGCTCGCCGTTAATGTCGCGAATGTCTTCCGAGCGTAGGTGGCAGATGTCGATGAAGGCCATTCCCGTGAGGGCCGAGAACACGAACACGTCGCGATAGAAGGCGTGCCGCTCGTTGTCGAAGGCGTGGTCCATGAGCTGTTTCAGCTCCCGCTCCGTGAGGTACTCGCGCTCGCGTATGTTCTTGCTAATGTGGAAGTTATAGAACGGGTTACTCTGGATGACGCCCCGCTGACAGGCCTGCGCCACCACCCCCTTCAGGTGTTGGCAGGCCAGCCACACCGTGCCTCCGCGCAGGCGGCGGCGCGTGCTCAGGAAGGTGGCAAAATCGCTGATGAAGCTGGGCGTCAGCTCGTCGAGCCCGATGTCGGGCCGTTGCAGTTGGTTGGTCAGAAAGTCTACCATGTGTCGGCGCAGCAACCGCCGACGCTTCAGCGTGCTCGCTGCCCGGTCGATGCCCACACGCAGCTGCAACTGCTGCAAGTCGTGATCATAGCTTTCAAGCAGGGTAGGCATCGCCCCTGCATTGACAGTGGTGTACATAGTTGTTTTCATCATAATAAATAATAATGTACGCGTACATTAATTTTAGTTTGATTGGTTAGTGTAAGTTTAGTTTTGTGTGCAGTGTTGCCCGCCAACTATGCACGGTGAAAGCTACTAAATTTGACGAGACAAGCAACAAAACGTTTAATTCACTTACTTTACTAATCCAAAAAAACTAAAATTTATGAAGAAAAGACTACTTTTTGCAGCTTTTGCGATGGTAGGTGCGCTCAATGCCTCGGCTTTCGAGGTGGGCGACTACGTCTACACCACTTCGCAAAGACTGAAGATTACGGGCGACAACCTCGTACAGAATGGGAACTTCGCCGCCGGCCTTGGCGAGGGCGGCTGGGTGAGCAGCGCTGCCGATGGTAGCGTGAACCCCGACGTGTGGGGCATTGTCAATGGCGAAGGCCCCAACGGCGAGGATGCCCTGCAGAGCAAGGCTGCCACCGAGGGTGAGTCGCTCTGCAACGTGTGGAGCACCCTGACCGGCGGTACCACCTACATCGTGTCGTTCGACATCAAGGCCGAGGCCGACGGCAACTCGAGCAGCGTGGGCGAGACCATTGGTACCAACTACGTGGGCTTCTTCCTGAACGGCGACGGCAACCTGACCCAGGTGGCTACGGCCGATGACGCCCCCGTAGCGGGCGTGGCTACGTCGTTCCTCATCAAGAGCGAGTGGCAGACCACTTCGTTCGTCTTCACGCCCGACGAGGGCCAGCAGCTGGTCATGCACTTAGAGCGCCTGGCCACGGGCACGCTCATCACCAACATCTCGATTCACCCCGTCGACATCGTGTTCGACGACCGCATTGCCCTGAACAAGCTGGCCTTTGCCGACAAGCTGCTGAACGATCCCAACTTCAACACCGAGCAGGCTCAGGCCGCCAAGGAGGAGTTCGTGGGCAGCGTGTATGCCGCTCTGCAGGAAATGGTGAACACCCCCGGTGCCCTGGACGATCCTTCGGAGGGTGAGGGCGTCATCGAGGCCTTCGACCAGATGCTGGGCGACTACCTCGACGCTTCGAGCCGCCGTATGAACGACCAGCTGGCCGGTACCGACAACGTGGAGAGCCTGGCCGTGGTAGGCCGTGGTGCCAACCGTCCGGCCACCTACGCCAACCTGGACCTCTGGGGTGGCAACTGGGGCCACGTCAGCGGTGCAGACTACCTGCAGTCGTCTATCCAGAACGGCTATGCCCACTCGGCTACCTACAACGTGTTCAACAAATACTTCCCCGCTGGCAAGTACTACTTCACCGCCGAGATTCGCAATGCCAACACGGGCAAGGACTCGTGGCCTACCACTCCGACCTTCAACCTGGAGACGGTGTGTAAGATCTTCGTAGGCAGCGACACCCTGAACACCGACACCATCGCAGGCGAGGCTTTCCAGAAGTTCTACATCGTGGGCGAGATTACCGAGGAAGGTGCCTTCCGCGCTGGCGTGGAGTGGCCCGGCGTGAGCAGCGGTGGCTCGTTCTTCATCAAGAACGTTGAGGTGCGCGCCTTTGGCGATGCCGACGAGATCATTGCCAAGATAGAGCACTCGCAGGCCTTCGAGACCTACACCACGCAGTACAACGCTGCCGTGAGCGCCTACGAGGCTGTGCGCACGAAGGTAGACAACGGCAACTATCCTTGGGACCAGCAGGTGCTGCGCGATGCCAAGGCTAAGTACGACCCCATCTTCGACGCTCACCGTGCCAAGGGCTGGATTGATGCCGACGGCAATGACACTGGCGTGGCTTCGACCGAGGAGCTGAACGACTGGGCTCTGTATCAGGACGTTGAGGAGTATAGCACGAGCGTCGATGCCGAGACGGGCGTTGAGACGCAGACCCGACTGGAGTACCAGATTGTGCGCGGCTATCAGGCTGCCAGCAACACCGTGATTGCCACCAACCAGGTGATTACCGACCTGGCCAACGCCATCGACGCTGCCAAGGCTACCCGCAACCTGGGTGCATACGCCACGGGCGACCGCGAGACCTATAAGGCTGCCATCCTGAAGGCTATCGAGAGCATCACCACCATCCGCTCGAACACTACCGACGCTACCCGCGTGGCCGACTCTACCAGCCTGCGCGCCGCTCAGGACGAGCTGGCCGCTGCCACCGAGGCCTTCCTGGCATCGGTATCGCTGAAGCCCTTCGCCGACATCGACTTCTCGAAGGGTGTGACCGTCGAGACCGACCCCGAAAGCGGTGCTGACAAGTACGTGGCATACGGCGAGGCCGGAAGCATTGTACTGGGCAACTACGAAGATACCGCAGCTGGCACCAACGGCACCAGCTTTGCACTGGGCCGCTACGAGAACGATGCCGTTTCGCTGCCCGACGTGCTGCGCATAGGCAATGGCACCGCCACGGTGACCGTGCCTGAGGACCTGATTCCCGGCGACGAGTCGACCTTCCGTGCTACCTTCGACATCTGGTTCGGCAACCTCTCTGGCAAAAACACCTACGTAGAACTGCGCAATGCCGCCGGCGAGCGCGTGGCTGGCTTCAGCCTGAACCGCTACAACGGTTCGCTTGCCTACAACGACTTCAACGACGTGCTTTCCAATGGCGGTACGGGCATGAACGTGCTGCAGTATGCCACGGGCGTGGGTTCGAGCAGTGCCAGCAATACGGCCATCTGCGTCGACAACAACCGCACTTCGTTCGACCTGACCATCAACTACGCCAATGGCACCGTGCAGGGCACGATGGTGAACCCGCAGCGTGGTACCAACGAGGGTGCTGAGCAGCCCCTCAACGCCGCGCTGACCGACAACAAGGTGACTCAGTTCGTGGTAGGCTCGAACTACAACAATGGCGACCGCCGCTGCTGGTTCGACAACCTGAAGCTCTACAGCTTCGTGGGTGGCAACCTGGAGGAGGACATCATGCAGAGCCCGTGGGCCGAGGTGAGCGGCATCGCCACCGTGAACGCTGCCCAGCAGTTCAATGGTGCCATCTACTCGCTGCAGGGTGTGCGTCTGAACGCCAAGCCCAACAAGGGTATCTACATCATGAACGGTAAGAAGTATGTGGTGAAGTAATCCTTCCCCCTACCCTATTTTCCTCAGCGAGGGAGCGCCCCAGACGGGTGTTCCCTCGCTTCGTTTTCCAACCGACCGCTCCGTTCTGTTGCAACGGAGCCTCCGTTGTCAGCAAACGGAGCGCTCCATTGATTCGTAACGGGGCCTCCATTGCTCCCCAACGGAGCCCCTTTTCACTAATCGAGATAAATGAGCCTTTTCACTAATCAAGATAAATGGGCTTTTTCACTAATTGGGACAAATGGCTTTTCACTAATTGTGAGAAATATAATTCACTAATTGAGAGAAATATAATTCTCTGAACTTTCCCACCCTAAAGAAAGCCCTGTAGGGTAAGTGTAGATGCCTGGGGAGGCGGCATACCCTTATGAAAAGCAGTAAAAGAAAGCCCTGTAGGGTAAGTGTAGATGCCTGGGGAGGCGGCATACCCTTATGAAAAGCAGTAAAAGAAAGCCCTGTAGGGGCTTAATAGGGGTAGCCAGCCATACAGCCGTGCCGTAGGTACGGCGAAATGGCTGGTTAAAAGATGGCATAGGGAAGCGTGCCTTTAGGTACGCGATAACCCGCTGCTTCAGTCGCGTACCTAAAGGCACGCAGGC